>NZ_JACHCW010000018.1:0-126848 GCF_014200825.1 Pedobacter sp. AK017 | reverse complement strand
TCAACATAAACAGCGATGTGAAGAAGCACAGGAAGATCTATATCCAATCGGTAAAGAACCATGGTTCTTTAAGCAAGGTTATTCAGGGAGATGTGTCTTTTACCAACCGTGTTCCTGTTGATCTGGATGCAAATTACCGGTTTTACCTGCCGGCTTCTTCTCTTCTGTCGCGAAAAGGGGAAGAATGGGTGTTGGATATTTATGAGCCGCACAGTTATTTTAGGTTCAATTACCTTGTGGAATGGAAGGACCCTGATATTGGGTTTGACAGTATGTTGGTAAAAAGAGGATTGCTGGAATCGCCTGGATTGATCAACAGTTTTGCCAGTGCAAAAATTCCGGCACAATCGGCTTTCAGTTTTAGAGCGATCAACCAACTGGCAGAGGTGAAGATAGGTGGCAAAGAGAAAATAGTACAGAAAAAGCTGAGCAAACAGTGTCCGGGTCGAGCATGTACTTTTGGAACCTATAATTGCACCATGCATCCAAATAACCAACTAATAGCAGGTAAAATTTATGCATACGGCTATACTGCAAACGGAACACCCAGGGTAGCTACCTATTTAGGCTGCACCAAATTCAGGTATATCCATGACATGAAAAACATCACGATTCCGGAAGAATTCCCTTTGCCAGATTATGATGCCTATCCATCAGAAAAGGAAGATACCCGTTCAACCATTTACTGGAACCCGAATATTGTTACCGATGAAAAGGGAACAGCAACATTCAGTTTTTTCACTTCTGACATACAGGGGGAATTTGAGCTCGTAGCCCAAGGCCTGGAAGTAAACACACTGAAGCCCTTAATGGGCATAGGAAGTTTTAAAGTTACAACAGCTACAGATAAATGAAAATGGATAGCAAGCTTAAAAATTGGAAACCTCTCCTAAAAATCGAACAAAGGCAACTGGATGCAATTATAAATGTATTAGAAAATGAAGTATTTAATGAAAGTATCTCGTTGCTTACCAGCGGAAATACAGGTTCCGCCATGTTATTCTATTATTACTGGCTTTATGCCAAAGATGATAAGTACCTGGAAAAGGGAAATTCCCTTATCATGAAAAGTTTTGAGCTGTCAGGATCCCCGAATTCTGGCCTGCATAGTTTATGCAGTGGCACTGCAGGATTTCGATGGGCAGTAAACCATTTGATCAGTAATGGATTTATAGAAGGAGATTGCAATGAACTTTTTTTGGAAGACGATCACTTTTTGTATTCGGTAATGGAAAGGGATATTAACGAGGGTAAGTATGATTTTCTTCATAATGCTTTAGGCATCGGCCTGTATTTTCTTAACCGCAATAATCTTGAATCAATAAAATACGTGGAATCATTGATTACAGATTTAGAGCAAACTGCTGAAAAGGATAGCAATGGAATAAAATGGCGGGCCATGTACAAATACAGCGAAACAACAGGAAAAGAAGTTTATAACCTGAGCTTATCTCATGGAATGGCCAGTATTATTGCTTTTCTAGGTAAGACACATAAGTCTGATATAGCCAGGGAAAAGACAAAGAATCTGCTTTGCAGGGCGATCTCTTATGTTTTAAGCCAAAAACTGGACGTTCCTGATTCCGGTTCATTTTTCCCCTCTGTTGTTTTTATTGAAAAAGAACAACCCTTTAGCGGAAGCAGACTGGCATGGTGTTATGGCGATCTGGGACTTGGGTACGCATTATGGCAGGCTTCGAAAATTATACAAAACGCAGAATGGGAACAGATCGCCCTAAATGTATTGGTACATACCACTACCAGAAAAGACCCGGTTAAAGAACTTGTTATTGATGCAGGAATTTGCCATGGCGCTGCGGGTATTGCCCATATTTACAACCGTTTGTATCAGCATACCGGTATGGAACCTTTTAAAGAGGCTGCTATTTATTGGTTGGAAGATACACTAAAGAAAGCCGTTTTTACTGATGGACTGGCAGGCTATAAAGCATGGCATACACCGCTTCACGGAGGATGGAAAAAGCAGGCGGGATTACTGGAGGGGATTTCAGGAATTGGCCTGGTACTGCTTGCAGCTGTTAGCGATATAGAACCTAAGTGGGATGAATGTTTACTATTAAGTTAAAATGAAGAAAGCCAATAATCCTTACCTTCCCTTTAAACAGTTTGTTTACAGAAGCCCGCTCCTGCCCTTTAATACATTTATTAAACAGCTTTCGGAAATTTCAGATGCAGCATGTTTTGAACAACTGCTCACTCATAAAATGATTCAGGAAGCCATTTATCTGGCCTCTCCGGTGCTTTTTGAAGAGTTGCTGAAATACCTGGAAAAGGGAATGCCTGATAAAAAGGAGGAAGAAAGGCTCAAATATGCTATTGTGCGCTACCTTGGCCGGATGTCTACCCGATGTACACCTTTTGGCCTGTTTGCAGGCTGTTCGGTTGGCCATTTAGGCGAACATACACATATTAAATTGGCCAGGTCAGCATGCTATCAGCGCCATACCCGTTTGGATATGAGTTATCTGTGTGCTTTGGCCGATGATTTGGCCAGGGCAACTGAAATACAACCACTCCTCAGGTATTACAACAATACCAGCATCTACAGATTTGGAGATAAAATCAGGTATGTAGAATATTTCTATCAGGGCACAAGACGCATACATCAGGTTGCCGCCGTTGATTATTCAGCGTATCTGGATAAAATTTTACGGGAAGCTGCTCATGGACTAAAAATAAATGAACTTGCCGCATTAATTGTGGATGAGGAGATCAGTGTTGATGAAGCTTCAGCGTTTATACATGAACTGATTCATTCGCAACTGCTGGTGAATGAAATGGAACCCGCTGTTACTGGGGATGAATTTCTTACAGAGGTAATTCAACAACTATCAGAAATGTCAAATATTACTGGCAGTAAGGAATATATAAGCACTTCTCTTCAGCTATTGAAACAGGTGAACAGCGCATTGGAAGAGATAGACAAGGGGCCGATTGGCCATACACTTGCTGCGTATGGCAGTATAGCCTCGGAAATTAAAAAACTGGGAACCAGGTTTGAGCCTAAATACCTGTTTCAAACCGATATGGTTAAACCTGCTGAAATGTCATTGCTGGGGGAAGACCTGGTTGCTGAGCTACGCGAAACTATAGCATTTCTGAATAGAATTTCCGCTCAACCGGGCGAAACTGCCTTATCCAGATTTCGTGATGCTTTTAAGGAAAGGTATGAAGACCGGGAGCTGCCTTTGCTGCAGGTACTGGACGATGAGGCCGGAATAGGATACAGCCAAAGCGCAGGTGATATCAACGCATTGATAGATGATTTGATGTTGCCACAGCAGGGTAATGGTAATGTTTCAACAATTTCCTGGAACAGGTTACAATCCGTATTGCTTAAAAAGTATATGGAGGTGAAAATAAATAATCAGGAGCATATTGAATTGTTGGACAAGGATTTTGAGCATGTAGCAGCGCAATGGGACGATTTACCGTTAACCCTGTCTGTAATGTGCAGAATATTACAGGACGACCAAAATGGCAGGGAGATTTATATGAAGTCGGCAGGAGGATCGAGTGCTGCCAATCTTTTAGGAAGATTTTGCTATGCGGATAAACGAATTGAAGCGCATGTGTTAAACATCACACACAAAGAGGAAGAACTTAACCCGGATGTCATATTTGCTGAAATTGCCCACCTTCCTGAATCACGTACAGGAAATATTTTATTGCGGCCGGTATTGCGCCAGTATGAAATCCCATACCTCACAAAACCCGGTGTGGAAAGAACATATCAGCTTGAATTGGCTGACTTAATGGTTTCTGTGCGAAATGGGCGGGTTTTACTTCGTTCAAAACGCCTGAATAAAGAAATTATCCCCCGATTGAGTACTGCGCATAATTTTAGTTTCAAAGCCATGCCTGTTTATCATTTTTTATGTAGCATGCAGGTACAGAACGGACGTTCCTCAGTGTATTTTGATTGGGGCGCGCTGGCGAACGAATACAGTTGGCTGCCCAGGGTAAAATACAAGAATATTATTTTATCACCAGCCAGATGGGTTGTAAAACGTAATGAAATTAAAGCCTTTCTGGAGACCAGTGATGACAAAGCTTTGCTCGGATTAGTTACTGCATGGCGGCAAGCCTTAAAAATGCCGGAATATGTGGTGCTGGACGAAGGGGACAACGAACTTTTTATACATCTGGGTAATGCATTGAGCATCCGCACCTTGTTTTCGGTAGTTAAGAAACGAAATTCTTTTCAGCTCGAAGAGTTTCTTTTTAATCCTGAAAAAGCTGTGGTTAAGGGTGAGGAGGGCGTATTTACCAATGAATTTATCTTATCTTTTTACAAAGAAAATCAACCTGTCAATTGATGATACTATGGCGAATTCTATTAAAAGAACATTCATACCCGGAGATACATGGATATATTTTAAACTCTATACGGGGTACAAAACAGCAGATGAGGTTTTAGGCAAAACATTGCCTGTTATCGTCCGCCGCCTAACCGCTGTTTTAGACAAATGGTTTTTTATCCGTTATTCTGATCCTAAATTCCATTTGCGGTTACGGTTCTGTGTAAAGGATATCAAAGACATTTCAGCTGTTATTTCCATAGTTAACCAGGAAATAACACCATACCTGGATAACGATCTGATATGGAAGGTGCAGATCGATACCTATCAACGTGAATTGGAACGGTATGGCACCAAGACCATAACACATGCCGAAGCTATTTTTCATTTTGACAGCGAGGCCACCATGGACATCCTCAGTACATTTGGGGATGAGGAAACCGGACATGAGCGATGGCTGATGGCACTAAAAATACTTGATGCGCTGCTTTGCGATTTTGAATTTGATATAGACCAAAAGATAGCCTTATTGGGTAAGCTAAGCAGGGATTTTAAGAGCGAGTTTGGCTTTAACATAAAAGGTTATAAGTTACAACTGGATAAAAAATACCGGGCCAACCGTAAGCTGATAGAAGAAATAATGGCCATGGCTGAAAATGGACAGGAAAATGCAGCAATAGAAAAAATTATCAGGCAACGGTCCTTAAAGATAAAACCTGTTGCCAAAACTTTAATGCAATTGGCTTTAAAACAGGAACTGGAAGTTCCATTGAATAATTTGTTGAGTAGTTATGTTCACATGATGGTTAACCGCCTTTTCCGGTCAAAACAACGTCTATATGAAATGGTAATCTATGATATGCTGGAACGGCACTATTCTTCTGTAAAAGCAAGAAATAAATACCATAGCCTTGAAGTAGTTCAGGACATAACCGGTGTAATGTAATTGGTATAATTTAAAACAGAAAAAATTGAAGTTTCATCATTATAAACAGCACGATAGAATGGACTGTGGGCCAACCTGCCTGCGCATGGTTGCAAAACACTATGGCAGCAACCATAGTCTTCAACGTTTAAGGGAGCTTTGCCAGATTAACAGGGATGGGGTTTCTTTATTGGGTATTAGCGAGGCGGCAGAAAAGATTGGGATGCGCAGTACAAGGGCCCGGATTGATCTGGAACAATTGAAAACTGCCGAGCTGCCTTGTATCCTCCACTGGCGGCAGAACCACTTCGTAGTTCTCTATAAAATAAAAAAAGCGAATTACCATATTGCAGATCCGGCTAAGGGACTAATTGTTTTTAACGAAAAGGAATTTTTACAAAACTGGTCAAATAAAAAGCAGGCACAGGACGATGGGATAGCGTTATTACTGAGTCCTACCCCTCAGTTTTATGAAGATGAGGATAAAAAAGGTAAAGGAATTGGCTGGAGTTTTTTATTGAGGTACCGTTTTGCCTATAGCAAGCTGATTGTACAGTTGTTTTTTGGCCTGGGCATTGGGAGCTTGCTGCAACTGATCACTCCTTTTTTAACTCAAGCGGTGGTGGATATCGGAATCAATGGCCGCAACCTAAACTTTGTTTACCTTATCCTTATTGCCCAGGTGATGCTCTTTTTTGGGAGCACAAGTGTGAGTTTTATCCGTTCATGGATCATGCTGCACATGACCACCAGGATCAATATTTCTATACTGACTGATTTTCTGGCTAAACTGATGCGCTTGCCGATGAGCTTTTTTGATACGCGTCTGACAGGGGATATCATGCAACGCATGAACGATCACAGAAGAATTGAGAGCTTTCTGACAGGTACAACTTTAAATACTTTGTTTTCTTTAGTCAACCTGTTGATTTTTACGGTTGTAATGGCCTATTATAATGCAACAATTCTGCTTATTTTCCTGATAAGTACTTTTCTTTATACAGGTTGGATACTCCTTTTTATGAAACGACGGCGGGAGCTGGATTTCAAACGCTTTGACAATTCGTCGCTGAATCAAAGCAATATGGTAGAACTGATTGGTGGAATGCAGGAAATTAAACTGAATAATTGTGAACAACGGAAACGCTGGCACTGGGAACATATTCAGGCTCGTTTATTTAAGTTCAGCGTAAAGAGCCTGGCATTGAGCCAATACCAGCAGGCCGGATCGAAATTTATTAATCAGGGAAAGAATATCCTTATCACTTTCATCAGTGCGAAGGCCGTGATAGATGGAGATTTGACTTTAGGGGGAATGATGGCAGTACAATATATGGCGGGTCAGCTGAATAGCCCTATTGAACAGTTACTGGGATTGATACAAGGTTTCCAGGATGCAAAGATCAGTCTTGAACGCTTAAATGAGGTTCATGCCATGGAGGATGAAGAAGCTGCTGACAAACAATGGGCAGAGGTGTTGCCTGCCGACAAAAGTATCCAGATCAGCAAGCTAAGCTTCCGGTATCCAGGGCTGGGAAATGAGCCGGTACTTGATAGCATTGATATCTGCATTCCACAAGGTAAAATAACGGCTATTGTGGGCATGAGCGGCAGTGGGAAAACTACTATTCTTAAATTGCTGATGCGTTTTTATGAACCTGAAAAGGGCGAAATTAAAATCGGTGGCACCAAATTGAACCAGATCGGCTTTAAGGTATGGCGTCAGCACTGTGGAATGGTGATGCAGGAGGGGTTTATTTTTTCGGATACCATTGCAAATAACATTGCGGTAAGTGATGAAAATCCAGACATGGAAAAGCTTGCGGATGCCATTAAAACCGCCAATATCGGGGCCTTTATTGACAGCCTGCCATTTGGTATCCATACAAAGATTGGTGCTGGAGGGAATGGCATTAGCCAGGGGCAAAAACAACGGATTCTCATTGCCAGAGCTATTTATAAAGATCCTGAATATATATTTTTTGATGAAGCGACAAATGCACTTGATGCAAATAATGAACGGGTGATTATGAATAACCTGCAGGAATTTTTTAGGGGCCGGACTGTTGTTGTTGTTGCACATCGTTTAAGTACAGTAAAAAATGCCGACAATATTATTGTTCTGGATAAGGGCAGGATCATTGAACAGGGAAGCCACTCAGAACTGGCTGGCCTTAAGGGTGAGTATTTCGAACTTGTAAGAAATCAGTTGGAAGCGGTGATGCAGGAACCTATTGTAACAGTTAATTAAAATAGTATGTCAGATATATACAAAGAGTCGGGGCAGCAGTATTCGGAAGAAATACAGGATATCATTTCCCGCCCCCCGGCATGGTTGCTCAGGTGGGGGCTTTCCTTGTTTTTCGGACTGCTGATGTTAATTTGCAGCCTGTCGGCATTTATAAAGTACCCTGATGTCATAAAAACCCAGTTGAGGATTTCAGTTGTAAATGCCCCAGAACCAATTGTAAGTCTTGTCAAAGGTAAATTGTTTAAAATCTTGCATTCTGAAAATGAGCATGTTGTGCGCGGGGAGTTGCTGGCTTTTATAGAAAGTGAAGGAAACCATGAACAAATACTCCTGCTGCTGGATAAACTTAAACGCCTTCAGGAACAACCCTATGCATCAGGGACATTTATTGAATCGTTTGAGCAGCCACAATCTTTAACATTAGGAGAACTGAGGCTCCCATATCTGGATTTTTATCAGGCATACCAGACCTATTTATCAGGCGGCAGCAGTCCTGTTTTTATGCAAAGAAAAATGCTTCAGAAAGAGCTTAACCTGATAAAGAAACAGCAGCAAAAGTTACAGTTCCGGCTAAAAAGGCCGGAGAAAAGTGATGAAGTGGAGAAGTTGAAACAGGATTTACAAGCAGCTCAGGTAGAACTGGCCCTCATTAACATCAATTATTCGATAAAGGAACGGGAGATAGTGGATTTGGATACTAAAATAAATGCAGAACGTGCCCAGTTTTACACCAGGGTCAATGCTTTGATTGAAAAAACAGAACGATGGAAAAAGCTATATGTTTTAACTGCAACGCAGACAGGTAAACTGGTTTTTGCTGCAAATATTGCCGAAAGTAAAACCATAAATGCCAATGAAGAGGTATTTTATATTAAAACAGGAAAAGCTCTTTTTTATGGGGAAATGGCAATTCCGCAACTCAATATGGGAAAGGTTTGTTTAGGGCAGGAGGTATTGGTTAAATTAAAAAGCTATCCGTTTGAAGAATACGGAATGATAAGGGGAAAAGTTGCTTCTATTTCAGAAATGGCAGTGAAAGGGGGGCTGTTTTTATCAAAAGTAACTTTTAATGTGTCAGGAAATACGCTTAAAAAAGGAATACAGCTTAAGGAAGGTATGGCGGCAGATGCTGAGATTATGACAGAAGATTATAGCTTATTGCACCGTTTGTCCAGAAATGTTATTAATATCCTCAACTAAATGATACGGTTTATGAAATATAAGCTATCTTTTTGCATAGTGTGCATGAACAGGCTCCATCAATTAAAGGAGACCTTATTGCAGAATATTCAGGACAATGCAGATTATGAGGAACTGGAATATATTGTGCTGGACTATAATTCGCAGGATGGAATGGAGGAATGGGCAAAGGAGCATTTGAGCAGCTATATTGATTCGGGTAAAGTAATTTATTACCGTACACCAGAGCCCCAGACTTTTAGTCACAGTCATTCCAAAAATATGGCTTTTAAGCTTGCCAGCGGAGATGTTATATGCAGCATTAATGCTGATCATTACACCGGTAAAGGATTTGCAGATTATGTGAATAAAGCATTTAATGACAATGAAAATATTGTACTGACTACAATAGATTTTCATGGCACTCAAAAAAATTATTTTCCTGCTAAAGATGTATTTGGGAGGGTCTGTGTAAAAAAAACTGATTTTCTTAATGTAAAAGGCTTTGATGAACGCATGAACCGGTATGGCAATGAAGATTTTGATTTTATTAACCGGTTGGAATTCGCGGGAGTAAAACGGGTATTTATTGAGGACTTCTCTTTTCTGAATTTCATTACACATAGTCAGGCTGAGCGCTATTCACTGGATGAGGAGAATTTATATGGGATTTACATCAGGTATGCTGAGCCTTTTGCTTCTGAACTTCTTATGATGTATAAGGATGGACAATTTAAAACGGGATTATTAATTAATAATACGCATCTACATTCTGGAGATACCTGCTATGCCTATAAACCTAAGGGATATCGTTATAAATTGAACATTAAAGACCCCGGCTGGCAAAAAGGAATGTGGAAAGACACTCTGGATGGACCATCAATAGATTTCTATCCAAATGGAACCATTCCTGATTTTCGACTTGAAAAAAATATAATCGATACACATCAGGTGCTTGAAAGCAAAACTGAGGACATGGTTTATTATGCCTTAACCAATGTTGCCAATATTAAAAAAATTATGGCCTTTGATTATTTTTTCCACAACAGGTCTATTATGGAAAAAAATCTGGAAAACCGGAAAATAATCGTAAATGACACATGCTTTGGCGATGGTGTCTTATTTAAAAATTTCAGTAGCCTGTAACAATTAAAAATATGCAACAAAACTCATTATGGCTTTCGATATCATTATTTTGTGACAGGGAACACTGGCATACTTTATTGTATAAAGGGATTATGCCTTTTGTGAAAGGAGCATCCGCTCAGCTTATCCTGGATGCCTGTCAGCTTGAATTTAACGATACAGACGGAGAAAATATTCGTTTGAAATTACTTGCCAATAAAAACAATTCAAAGCTGCTGACAGAAAAAGCTGATCGATATTTTAAGCAGTTTTTTGTGGCCCTCAAGCTACCTTTTAAAGAAATTCAGTTACCTCCAGATGAATTGTTTATACCCTTCCCCCCAAACAGCATTCAATATGGACTTTACACCACAGCAAGTAGTAGTAATTTAAAGAATTGCCAGCTTGAAACAGGCCTTTCTGATGTGATGACCGAGGCGCTGGATAATCAGGTTATTGATGAAGAAAGTATAATCACTTTAGGTTTTTACCTTCACGTAGGTTTGTTAAAAGTATTAAAACATCGAAAACTTGATTTTGCCTATAAAGATGTTTTACAACAATATACCGGGTATGCCTCAGCAGATACAGGGCAGATGTATAAAGAATATCAGGATAGTAAAGAAATGTTAGCGGAAATCTATGAGGATATAATGGGTCAGGAGAATTATGGCAACATACCCTGGCTTGGAAAATGGATGTATTTATGCGAAGAGGAGTTAAACAGGAAAACTGAGGCTTCTGAACATCACTTGAATAATATTATTCAAAACAGGTTTATTTTTTTGATTCATACACAGCTGGGCATAAATAAATATATAAATTTTTTACTCTGGTATTTTATTAAACAAGTAGTGGTGAGTATTGATGATGACATTGCAGTTAATAATTAATCGTGTCAAATATGATCATTAGCAAAATAAAAGAGGGTATAGGGAATCAGCTGTTTCAGTATGCAGCAGCAAGGAGTCTTTCCCTTCGGCACCATGTTCCTGTATTAATGGATATAGCCCATTATTTTACTTCAGCTGTAAGGAAATTTGAGCTTGGTTATTTCAATATTCCCGGTATTGAAACCAACCTGGAACTTTATGCCGAAGTGGTCTTCGGTGTATATAAAGAGCCTCATTTTCACTATGACCCAACTTTTGGCCAGCGTAAGGGAAATATTTATCTGGATGGTTTCTGGCAAAGCGAGAAATATTTTAAAGATATCAGGGCTGTTCTTTTGGAAGAGCTGAAGGTTAAAGATAGCTATGTGTCTCACCTGCAGCCTGTGGTAAATACAATAAAGAATGAGCATTCAGTGGCTGTTCATATCAGAAGAGGGGATTATGTTAGTAAACGGTTTTCGGATACGCATGGGGTATTGCCATATGATTATTATGCCAGGGCGATTGCCTTATTGGCAATTAAGGTGTTACCGATAAAACTGTATTTTTTCTCGGATGATATGGAATGGGTGAAAGATAATGTGGTTGTGGATCATCCTCATGAATTTATCAGCCAGTCAGTAACTAAAAACCACCTGGAAGATTTCCACCTGATGAGCCAGTGCAGGCACCATATCATTGCCAACAGCTCTTTCAGCTGGTGGGCCGCATGGTTAAATGACTATCCTGAAAAACAGGTGATAGCTCCTGAAAAATGGTTTAATAACTTACCTCATGACACTAAAGATTTAATACCTGAAACATGGATAAAAATTTGAAAAGAATAGGGGCCTTTATATCTATCCCTAAAAACGCGAGTAAAACAGTTCTTGATATCATGGCGCTTGGAAAAAACCGGGATATCGAATATACAGATTCGCTCGTTATTTATGAAAATCATCAGCGCGGATCGGTACTGGCTAAAAAATATGACCTGGAGCAGCTCTTTGTATTTTGTTTTTCGAGAAACCCTTATGACCGTTGTATATCCTGGTACAACTATCATAGGCTATTGGAACCTTATAAGTCCATGTTGTTCCATGACTGGATTAAAAATGGTTTGCCACACCACTGGATCAGACAAAATGCAACCAATTACGAGCGGGAAGGAATTTCACCCTTGCTGCAATATAATTTTATAGAAAACTGCAGGGTAGATTTTATTGGACGCATAGAGAATTTTGAAGAGGATCTTAACGTGGTCATAGAAACGCTGAATGCTATTTGCAGTGAGCAAAACCTTGACCGCAGATTTTTATATGGCAACAAGCGATTGAATACCAGTGAAAAACAAAAGGAGGAAGTGTGGTATACTGACGAAACCAGGGAGATTGTATATACTTTGTTGAAAAAAGATTTTGAATATTTTGGATATGAAAAATAGATAAAATTGTGGCAGTAAAATTAGAAGAGTTATTAAATGACAGGCAAAACTTCAGAAAACTGCGTATCAGTCTTCAAGCAAACATCGTGATCAAAAACTTTGGTAAAGATGATGAGGTTTGCATTATAGACAATGCTACGGATGAAATTCTAGGTGTTGTTGGTCAGGATGAGCTTTATTTGATCTCATTTTTTACTGGAAAAATAACCTTGGGAAAAATGTTAGAAGAGCTTAATGATTATGATAAAGAAGATATTAAGGCGTTTATCCTGCAGTTAGCTGAACAAAAAATAATCCATCATTCTATAAGCTGAGATCTGTATTTGCAAGGCATTTTCTGGAATGGTTTTTTGATAAATAAATGGATACAGATGAAAAAAGTGTTGATATTTTTTGGGAGTAAAGGGTATGGACAAGCCAAAATCCGGCTTTATAAGAGTGCCGTTGCTTACTTTGATGAAATTATCAGTTATGGAGAAGAAGATATTGAAAGGGAATTTTACATCTCAAATATCAAAATATTCCAATATCAACGCGGATGGGGTTTCTGGCTGTGGAAGCCATACTTTATTTTTAAGACCTTGGATAAGTTGGCGCCGGGCGACCTGTGCTTTTATGTAGATGTAACCTCAGTATTTGTTTCCTCTCCCGAAAAGCTATTCAATACTTGCAGGCAAACAAATGGCATTTTGTTATTTGATAATATGAACTTTAGAAACGATGTCTGGACAAAGATGGATTGCTTTAACCTGATGGGCCTTACGGCCGATAAATATCTGTTTGGCAAACAGGTAAATGCCGCATTTCAGTTGTACCAGAAAACTGAAAATAGCAGTTCCTTTGTAAAGGAACTGCTTTATTATGCGCAGAATTTCAATATCTTATCTGATGCACCAAACATAACCGGAAATAACCTTGCAGAATTTAAAGACCATAGGCATGAACAATCTATTTTGTCCCTTTTAGCAATTAAGTATAATGTTACGGTGATCAGGTCGCCCTGGCAATATGGAAATCATCCCGGGGAGCAAATAATAGATTTAAGGAGAGATGTCAATGTTGTTCATTATAAACTGACATAATTTAGCCGATGAGGTTGCAGGCCCCTCTTTATAGGTTTGCAGGATCAGATCAAATTGTAAAGGTACCTCATAGGGATCATTGACACCGGTTAAACAATGTAATTTATTTGGATGTCCATTTGGTAAATAAGCACGTTGATAAAGGCCTTTTGTATCTCTTTGCAACAAAGTTTTTAAATCACAATCTATAAACACTGTTTTTGCACGGTATTTTGTAGTCAATTCCTGGCGAATTTCCTCGTAAGGGTTGATTGCTGAAAGAATGGTAATTATGTTTTGTTTACTAAATTCATGGGCAACCTTGCCTAAGCGCCGGATATTCTCGGCGCGATCTTCTTTCGAAAACCCAAGATCACTGCAAATGGTCTTTCGGTAATGATCACCATCAATGATCTGAACCGGGATGTCAGATAAATTCAATTGCTGTTTTACCAGGTTGGCAATAGTAGTTTTTCCTGCGCCCGAAAGGCCTGTAAACTGAATGATCAACATGATTAAAATTTATATTGCATATAAGAAAGCTTATTGAATTGAATCCAGCATAAGGAAGCACCGGATCATATCCGTTCTGCTGTCAAAAAATACTACAGCGGAGCTGTACCGTTTCTGAATACTTTTGCATTTCTCCATTTTACAACTGCCTGTCCGGTCTTCATGGTTCCATAATTGCCGTATTTCATGTAATTGGTTACAGCTTCGTTATCAACCAGCTCTGCCTTTTTCACCCCATTAATGTAAATGATGATCTTTGCACCTTTATCTTCCTGTAAATGGATCACATTTACCCGAATCTCTTTATTGTAAATGTCTGTTACAAGGGTTTGGCTAAGTCCCCTTAATGACCCTCCGGAGGCCTCATAACCTCTGATCATCATTTGGGTGGCACCTTCAATACTTCCAAATATCTGCATCACGCATTCATCATTTAAAGGGGAATAGATGGTAAGGTAACCCTGAAACTGCCGGCTCCCGGTTGAATAATCATCATGTATCCTGATTTCTGAGCGGTTAGACTTCGTAGTTAAAATCCGGAAGGTTTCATCTCCGGTAGCACTTTGATAATTATAGTCAGCACAGATCGGGTTGCCAACAGACTTATAGGCTGACCAGTTAAATATCTGCAAACCATCAGCATCATCAAGGTGTATCTTACGTAAAGGTGAATACTCTACCCACCCACTCCCCAGCGGAGCATCCGTTGCAGTTCCTCCTCCGGGTTGCGCCGGATTGGCTTCAACAGGCTCGTAAGCGGTATAAAAAGTATCTATAGCGCCTATGGGCTTATACAAGGTGCGGTATTCAAATACCTCTGCTTTTTTAAAATTAGTTAAAGTAGTTGTACTTACAAAGGGGGTTACAGTTACATCCTGTACCACATTTGCAGCATTTCTGTATTTTATTTCAGTACCAATTACATTTATTGCGGCACTGTTCCATGAAATGGCAACAGTACCGTCAGTTTCATTAAATACAGTACTCTTGATTTCCCTGTTGCTCAAACCCTCTTCGTAAGTTTCTCCCAGTACTTTCCCATTTACGGTCATTTTATCAGAAATATTGCCCTTGCTGTTATAGGCATATACAGTAAAATAGTACGTTCCTTCTTCTAAATTACTTAGCACTAACTCCATCTGGTTTTTACCAGGCGTTACGGCCACTTCTGTAGATTCTTTTTCACCGTTCCAATAAACACGGCATTTCTGGATATCGGCATTTGCAGGCAATGTCCAGCTTAGCTTTATCCTGGTTTTTCCGGTATAACTGTTTAGGTTACTTACTTTTGCAGGCTTATCCTCCTCCTCACTGGTTGGATTTACTTTTTTCTTACAGGCAGTGCCAAGTGTGCAAATTACAGCTACTGACAGTACTAACTTTAAATAGATTGTTTTCATCATAAAGGTTATTTGGTTAGATTACAATTGAAATGCTTTAACTAACAATTTGAGGAGATATCGTACAATTGTTTTTAAAATATTCTGGTTTTATGATAATACGGATGGTAAGAGAAAAGTCCCTGCCCCGAAAATCTTTTTTAATAACCTCGCATTCTTATATGACCTCTAATCACCTAAAGAAAATTGGTCCCTTTACAATTTGAAATCAAGTTGTTACTGGATTTTAATAAGTTTCATTTTTTGTGCTTCATGCAACAGTTTTTCAACTGCACTACCAAGTTTCTGCCCCACCATGGCGTAACCTTTAGGCGTACCTTCTGGTATGTCCCAGGGTGTTTCTATGCAGAAAGCAATGGTATTCGCATTTGAATGTTCCAGCACCCATGGAACGCTTACCCGATAGAATACTTCAGGATTTTCAGCCGGTGGCCTTGCCGGATTTTGTTTCAATTCGCCAAACTCTTCGATCATGAGCTTACAAACCGAAGTTTCTTACTCTCCATTCCCTGTCCACTGCTAAGCATTGCGCCTACGCTGTTCAGGTCGTTAAAAAGGCTGGACACGGCCAGGAACCATAGCTATATGGCAGATGATTATGTTTTTATAGCGTACTGTATTTATAGTTATTACATCTTAAAGGGACTATTTGCAGTTTGTTTTTGTAAACACCATTGCAGGGCTGAACTTTAAGGCCGAGCGGTTTTTAAAAACCATTTTTCCACTTTTTTCCATCACCTCACCCGTACCTTCATAAATGTTGCCATCGTCTTTTTTAACAAATACAACTTCCCTCACAGATCTCATTCCTTCAGAGTCAAAAGTGTACTCGGCAATAATGGTATCACCTTTCATTTCGCCTGCAATTTTACCCTTATTGCTGTCTTTTTCAAATAGTTTATAGTCCAGCTCACCTGTCAGTTCTTCGCCTTCTATATTCAGTTTAAGCGAGGCGGTGTCCCGGTTTTTTATATAGACATAGCAGTCGCTACTGCTCTTTTTGGGGTGTGCAGCAGTAAAAGTGGTATCTACGGCAATTACTTTGGACGAACTGTCTACACGCTCTTTACCTGCATTGTCACTGTTACAGGCTGCCGCAATCATTATAAAGCAGGCCAGTATTAAAATGGAAGGTCTCATATTTTATCTGTTAGGTTTACCAATTAAAACAAGCCTGTCGTTCAATTGTTTTTGGCTAGCCTATCTTTGCGGCTTCCCAGCCAATCATGGCTGTTTTCCTGGTATTGCCCCAATGGTATTCACCCAGTTCACCTGTCGACCTGATCACCCTGTGGCAGGGAATTAAAAAGGCCACGGGATTGTTGCCCACTGCTGTTCCAACGGCCCTGCTGGCCTTGGCGCTGTCAATACTCCCTGCAATGGCGCCGTACGTAGTCAGCTTTCCCATGGGTATTTTAATAAGGGTTTCCCATACCTTAAGCTGGAAGGGCGTTCCCTTTAAATGCAGCCTGATCTCCGAAAGCCGTTGCCAGTCCTGCGTAAATATATACAGTGCATTTTGCTGTATCCTATCCAGCACCTGCCGGTATTGCGCATTGGGAAAGCTCTTTTTCAGTTCTTCAACAGCCAGGATTTCATCGTCTGCGAATGCCATATAACAGATACCTTTTGCTGTTGAAGCAACCAGGACTGAACCAAAAGGACTTTCAGCAAAACTATAATTGATCTGCAGCTGTGCTCCGCCATTTTTAAATTCTCCAGGGGTCATGCCCTCAATATTGATGAAAAGATCGTGCAGGCGACTGGTGCCAGATAAGCCTGTCTCATAAGCAGCATCAAATAAAGTGGCTTGCTTATCTTTTAAAATCCTTTTTGCATATTCCACACTTAAATACTGGAGAAACTTTTTAGGTGTTACCCCGGCCCATTCCTTAAACATCCTTTGAAAATGAAAAGGGCTCAAATGTACCTGTTCGGCAATGGCTTCCAGTGAAGGCTGTGCTTTAAAATTAACCTTTAAATACTCAATCGCTGCTGCAATTCTGTTGTAATCAATTGTATTCAAACTTTCCATGATCAGAATTTTTAAACAAAATTACCATCATAAAGAAAGGGATAAAACCCGAAACTTGCTAAAATGTGCCAAGCGCTTAAGGATTATAAGGCTATTTCCTTTTCCAAAGCCTCGGCAAGCTCAGTTTCATTGTGTAGTGCCCTTACCAGTTTACCGGCTTTATCAATTAAAAAATGAGTAGGGTAGCCTGTAACGTTTAATTTTTTGCTCATATAGTTTTCCTGGTCAGGAATGGTGGCATAATCAAACCGCGTCTTGGCTAAAAACTGCTGTAACTCTTTTTTACCATCTATTGCCAGGCTGATAAACAAGATGTCTTTCCTGTCCTTGTATTTTTTTACCAGATCATTTAATGCGGGCATTTCCTGTACACAGGGCAGGCAGCTGATAAACCAGCATTTAAACAAAACGATTTTTCCCTTGGTATTTTCCGATGTATAAGTATTCCCATCTATAGCGGTAAAATTAAAGGAAGGAATGTTTTTGCCCTGCATTTTGTAATAGGTCAGTTCCTGCTTTGAAAACTGCTTCATATAAGCCGGGATCATGGTGTCTGCTGTGGCCGGAATTTCCTGGAGCTTATAACCCAGTTCTGCAGATTTGGTGTAAACTCTTAAAGGAAAGTACAGGCCGCTGTTTAAGTTTTTTAAGAAAATTTCTTTAGTAATTAATGTGCCCTTGACGTCGTACGCTTCAAAATCCTGATTGAGCTTTACATTACCGGAATAATAGTTCCAAAAAGTCATAAAATCAGTCAGCAGCTCGCGGGCTGGGGCAACAGGCTTACCTGCTTTTGAAGGGTCGGTAACAGAGGGGCTTGTGCTGGTTTTACTTTCCCCGGGTATTGGAGGCGATTTTTTAGCATCCTGGTTACAGGATAAAGTTGAAACTGTAAGTAAGAGCAGGAAAGCGTAAAAGGGTTTCATATACAGGATATTAGGTTTACCTAATTTAGTATAAAGTATGTATATATCCTGATCCGGTTAAATATTATCCAAAAAAAGAAGCGGGAATGATCATACCGATACATTCCCGCTTAATCTAAATTAACGCTCTCAGATATATAGACGCTATATCAGACAGATTATTGTGCAGCCCTGAATTTTTTTTGCAATCTGCTTATTCATCAGACAAATAAGCACTATTTATAAAATTCGTATCTTCGTGTGGGGGAATAATAATGTATGCTTGAGTATCACAAACTCAATGATAACGAACTGACCGACCTGGTCAGAAAAAGTGATGAACTGGCATTTGCCGAAATTTACCAGCGTTACTGGACCATCATGTACATGCATGCCCTTAAAATGCTGAAAAATGAAGAAGATGCCAGAGATGTGATACAGGAATTATTTACCACACTATGGAGCAAATGCCAAAGCCTCACTTCCAGCATTAACCTTTCAGGCTACCTTTATACCATTGTCAGAAATAAAGTGCTGGACCTGATTGAACAAAAAAAAACAAGAAGTATCCACCTGGAATCTTTGGCACTTTATCTGGAAGAACACCACAATAAAACACTGGAAGACCTTACAGAAAGAGAAATGATGCAGGCACTTGACCATGAGATCGGTCAGTTGCCCGGTAAAATGAGGGTGATCTTTCAGATGCGTGTAAAAGAACATAAAACTTATAAAGAAATTGCTGAAGCGCTTGAAATATCAGATAAAACGGTGAAAAAGCAGGTCAGCAATGCCATTAAGCTCATTAAACCTAAATTAAGCGGCTTTACAGGCTGGCCCCTGCTGCTCTATTTTTTAAGCAGGTAAAATTTATTTTATTTTTTCTACTACTTCCGTTCTCGTCATCCGTTTATATAATAAACACCACAACAATAAGGGAATATGGAGCAGGATGTACAACAACTACTCAGTAAACACAAAGCAGGAACCGCCACGGCACAGGAAATTGCCCTGGTTAATCGCTGGTATGCCACTGAAGCAGCCCGCTTGAACATGCCGGAGGGCCCTCCAGAACCCTTGCTGGAAGAACAGCTGATCTGGGACCGCATCAAAGCGGCTATCCCGCTAAATTCCGAATTACCTGTAAAGGAGGCAAAGCCGAAAAAATTGAATGATCTTAAATGGCTTGCCATCGCTGCGTCCTTGTTGATATTGCTTTCTGCAGGCTTCTACCTCTACAAAAATACCTATAACCATGAGGCTGAAATGGCCAGGTTAAGAGCACACGATATTAAACCTGGTGGGAATAAAGCAACGCTTACCCTGGCCGATGGAACTCAGCTTGCTTTGGATGATCAGGCCGATGGAGAGATTGCGAAACAAGCGGGTACCAGTATCAGTAAAACTACTAATGGTCAACTTATTTATACGGTTAAAGACAACCCTACCGGGGAAGTGACCAACAATACCATCAGTACACCGAGGGGCGGGCAATACCAGGTCAACCTTCCTGATGGTACTAAGGTATGGCTAAATGCCCAGTCGTCTTTAACCTTTCCAACTGCTTTTACCGGTAACCGGAGATTGGTCAATCTTAAAGGAGAGGGATACTTTGAAGTAGCTAAGTTAAAAAAAATGCCTTTTATAGTGGAAGCTAATAAGCAGACCGTATTTGTTTATGGTACACATTTTAATGTAAACAGTTATGTTGATGAGGAACGTACAAAAACAACGCTATTGGAAGGCAGTGTGGATGTATTAAGTACAGAGCGTGAACAAGCTCCGAAAGCCATATTTAAAATCGCAACGCTCAAACCTGGCCAACAAGCAGAATTCAGCAACGGACACCTCAAAGTTCAGCAGGCGGATGTTGAAGAGGCCATTGCCTGGAAAAATGGTAAATTCAAATTCAGCAACGAAAACATAGAAAGCCTGATGCGTAAAGTAGCACGCTGGTATGATGTAGATATTGAATACAAGGGCAAGATATCTAAAGAAGGTTTCGGCGGACAGGTTTCCCGCTCCCGCAATGTTTCTGAAATTTTAGAGGTTTTACAATTAACCCGATTGGTCCACTTTGAAATAGAAGGAAGGAGGATTATCGTTTCATCAGAATAAATACCTGGTAATCCTGAAAAAAGGGCCAGATTCCGACGGCCATCGGAACCCGGCCAATGTCTGGTTTATCATTTACTATTGCGTCTAAACAATTTATCAACTCAAACCAAAACGTATCAAATGTACAAAATTTACTTACTGATTTTATGCAGGCTTAACGTTTGCATGCCTAAACTTTTAAGGGTTATGAGATTAGCGATCCTACTGCTTATTGCTGCTGTTTTCCAGGTCCAGGCAGGTACCTATGCACAAAGAGTAACCTTAAATGAAAAAAACAGCAGTCTTACCGAGGTATTGGAAAAACTGGGTGCACAGAGCGGTTACGACTTTGTGTACGGACATACTCTGCTAAAAACTGCAAAACCGATTACCGTTGAACTTAAAAATGCGCAGTTTGGCGAAGCCCTGAAAAAAGTATTTGAAGGGCAGGATTTTACCTATACCGTCCGGAACAGGACCGTAGTGGTGTACCAAAAGGAAAATTCTCTTTTTAACCGTATCAGCGATTATTTTAAGGCCATTAGCATCAACGGCAAGGTAACCGACGAAAAAGGCGGTGCCCTGCCCGGCGTAACTGTACAGTTAAAGGGTACATCTACGATTGCCTATACCAATGCTGCTGGTAACTACGCCATTACTGTGCCCGATGAAAATGCCGAACTGGTATTTACCTCTATTGGTTTTACTACACAGGAAATTAAGGTGGGCAATAAAACTACTATTAACGTAACACTTAAAGAAAGCACCAGCCAGCTGGAAGAGACCGTGATTGTGCCTATGGCAGCCAAAAGAAAAAAGATCTTACAGGATCTGTTTCTACCATTTCCGGCGAATCCCTGCATGATCTTCCCTCTACCATTAATCTCGAACAGGCTTTACAGGGCCGGGCTGCAGGGGTGCAGGTGATCCAGGAAACGGGTCAGCCAGGTGCAGCTACAAAAGTAAGGATCAGGGGTTCTTCTTCGTTACTGGGCTCTAATCAACCCCTCTATATCGTTGACGGTGTTCCTGTAGTAGCTGAAGGAAACATTCCCGCTAATGGAAATGTGATCAATAATGACCTGATCACGCAGGGATTAAGCAGTCCGCTTAATAACCTCAGTCCGAATGATATTGAAACCATAAGTATTCTTAAGGATGCTTCTGCTACAGCTATTTATGGTTCGAGGGCAGCAAACGGAGTGGTCATCATTACTACCAAAAAAGGTAGTGAAACAAAAGGCCCGGTATATTCTTTTAATACCTCTATAAGCTATCAGAAAGCACAAACGCTGGATGTACTGAATGCCGACCAGTTCAGGGAACTCTGGACAGAGGCTGCCAACAATTCTACTTCTACTGCATTGGTAGTACAGCAAATGCGAAACGGTACTTACTTTAAAGATGCAAATACCGACTGGGAAAAGGAACTGAGTCCCATTAACCCGCTCTCCAGAATTATAAACTTTTCCGCTTCCGGGGGAAATGAAAAAATGCGGTATTATGGCAGTATTGGTACAACCGCACAGGATGGAACCTTTAGAAATTCAAACTTCGACAGAAAAAACCTATTGGTCAACCTTGATTTTCAGGCAAGCTCTTCACTCAAATTTGGCACATCTATCAATCTCTCCAACTCTGGTCAAACTTCGCCAGATGCTAGTTTATTTGCCAGAATGTATACCTACAGACCAGATATGCCGGTTTATAATCCTGATGGGACGTTTACATTTTCTGATGGTGGCGTTTCTGAAAACCCGGTTGCACTGTCAAAATCGAGTAACATCAATAAGACCAATCTGTTGATCGGATCGGCTTTTGGAGAACTGAACTTTGCCAGACATTTTGTATTGAAGTCTACGCTTTCTATCAATTACAATACGGGAAATTTAAAAAGCTTCTACCCAAGTCAGACTGTTAAGGGAGGCTGGGCAAAGGCCACAGGCGATGGCACAGGTTTTGGACAGCAAAACAGTAGCCAGGCTCTTTCACACCTGTGGGAAAATATATTAACCTATAACCAGAGCTTTGGTAAACATGTGCTGGAAGGTATTGCCGGTGCTTCATGGCAAGGAAATGAAAACGAATACATGTCGGCTTCGGGTATGGGTTTTCCACAGGACGATATCCTGAACAACCTGTCTAGTGCCACCAGCAACTTCCTTATTTACTCCGGAAAAACACAAAGTGGCCTTGTATCCTTTTTTGGCCGTGTAAACTACAGCTATGCCGATAAATACCTTTTGTCCGTTTCGGCACGAACCGATGGTTCTTCCAAATTCGCAGTTGAAAACAAATGGGCATTTTTCCCTACAGTATCGGCAGCATGGCGACTTTCAGAAGAGAATTTCCTTAAAGATGTTAGTTTTTTGGATGAGCTGAAGATCAGAGGAAGTATAGGGCTTACCGGGCAGCAAAACTTTGGTGTATACCAATGGAGGGCTTTATTTGCTGCCGATCAGTATGGTGATAATCCGGCAGTAATACAAACCCAGCTGGGCAACAACCGCCTTAAATGGGAATTGACTACGCAAACTGATATTGGCCTGGATTTTTCTTTGTTTAAGGGACGTTTAAACGGTGCATTGGATTATTATGTAAAAAATACCAAAGATTTGCTATTTACCGCTTTGTTGCCGGGTAATGCAGGTTTTGCCAACGCTATCAGCAACCTGGGCAGGTCACAGAATAAAGGCTTTGAACTTGCCCTGGATGGTGACATCATCCGAAGTAAAGATTTTACCTGGAACCTGGCTATTAATGTGGCAACAAATAAAAACAAACTGGTTTCCTTAAACAGCGATTTCCTGAACCCAGCCAATGGCAACATCACCCCCCCCTCAGGTGGTGGAGTATTAAGGGTTGGAGAATCTTTAGGTCTGATGTACGGACGCGTGGCAGAAGGGATCATTCAGAACAAAGCGCAACTGGATGCATTAAATGCACTGGCGCCTGATGGTATTTACCAGGTGGCTGGGACAGCACCCGGTGATCTATGGTACAGGGACCTGAATGGAGATGGAAAAGCAACTACATTGGACCAGACGGTTATAGGTAACGCTTTGCCGGACTTTTCAGGTGGTTTTACCAATAGTTTCAAATATAAAAATTTCAGGGTAAATGCCTTATTTACCTATTCTGTGGGGAATGACCTGAACTGGACGGCCCAGGCTGCAGCCATTACTTTTCAATCCCAGGCTTCCAGTGAAAACAAACTGGCCATTGCCATGAACAGGTGGACGCCGGAGAAACCCACCAGTCAGCCACGTGCAGTATATGGCGATCCCAATTCCAATTATTTTGGTTCAAGTTACTTTGTATATGATGCCTCCTTCCTCAGATTAAAAAACCTTACAATCGCCTATGCTTTGCCCGCCAGACTGTTACAAAAAACCAGGTTTATTAAAAACATAGAAATTAATGCTTCAGGTACCAACCTGCTTACGTTTACCAGTTATCCGGGTGCTGATCCCGAAACAAGCAACGCTTCCGGAAACGACATCAATGTTGGTTTGGATGTTAGCAGGTATCCAATAGCAAAAGTTTATACACTTGGTATAAGAGCTGGTTTCTAAAAATTAAAACTCATCACGATGAAAAGAATTCTATATATACTCTTGCTCAACATCCTTTTTTGTGGCTGCGGGAAATTAACAAACGTGCTGGATGTAGATCCACCAAATAACCTTACACCGGAAAACGTTGCAAAAAATAAAGAAGGATTGCGCAACTTGCTGAATGGTGCTTATGCACAGTTACACAACCAGAACTATTACCTGCACGTTGAAGCTATTCCGGCTACGTTGGGCGGTACCATGCAAAGAGGGGCAAGCTTTCCTGATGTGCAGTATCAGGATAACAATTTAAATCAGACCATTGCCAACGTAAATAATCTTTGGATGGCTTTTTATAAAATGATCAACCAGGCCAACTGGGTGATACAACTGGCCAACGAACTTCCTGCCGGGGAAATTTCCGATATAGAAAAGGAACAGATCATTGCCCAGGCACAGGGATTAAGAGGAATGGCCACATTTGATGCCTTGCGTTTTTTTGGTCAGTATTACGATGTGAACAGCCCGTATGGTGTGTTGGTTAGGACTGAAGTAGTAGATTTTACCAACAGGCATCTTAAAAGAAGTACAGTGGCTGAAACATATACGCAGGTTTTAACCGATCTGGACGAGGCCATTGCTAAAGCGCCAAATTTTACTAAACCTATTTACATTTCTAAAACAGCAGCCAAGGCCTTTAAAGCCAGAGTGATGCTGTACAAAGGTGATTATGCCATGGCGGCCCAGCTGGCGGAGCAGGTGATTACAGATGGCACGCGGAGTTTAAGCCCAACTTTTGCAAGGGTGTTTTCTGATGGCTTTAATTCTTCAGAATTGATCTTTATGCGGGCCACTGATGCGGTAACTTATACCGCCGATCGGAAAAAGCTGACCTATTCTAATGGTGGGGTGTTGGTAAGTGCATGGCTGAAAACTTTCATGGCTGGTGATCCGAGAGCTGCATTGTCATTCAATGCCACCAGTAACCTAGTCTTAAAAGTAAACAATACTACTTTCTTTGCACCTACTTATTTCATCAGGATGGCCGAAATGTACCTGATCAAGGCCGAAGGCCTGGCCCGTACTGATGCAGCCCTGGCTGATGCCAAAATACCTTTGCAAACGGTACGTTCCAGGGCTTTTGGCACCCCGCAACTTTCGCTGGCTACTACCAAACCGGCTTTACTTGATGAGATCCATGCCGAGATTATCAAAGAACTGTGCTTTGAAAATGGGAGCGACTGGTTTGCAAATCAGCGTTTTGATAAGATCAAGACCATTAAACCCAAGGTTACCAGTGTAAATCAGTACATATTGCCTATCCCGCAGTCTGAAATCTTATCCAACAACCTTTTCGGCCCCCAAAATCCGGGTTACGAACAATAAGATTAATATATAGGCACTCCCTTTTAATCAACCTAACACACAATTGAATGAACAAAACCTATTTATTGCTCCTGTCTGCGCTACTATGTTTTAGCCTTCAGGATACAAAGGGGCAGGCGGGTAAAAAGAAGACCGATACGGCCGGCTTTACCAAAGCCCCTGCCGATGCCATTAAATCCTTTCAGGCATTTTTTAAGGATGGGGTAGCTTCTGATACCGGGCTTTTTATAAGCCATCGTGCCCAAAACACATACTTTTTCGAGATTCCCGACAGCCTGTTAAAAAGAGATATGCTGATGGTAGCCACCAGGATCTCTATGAGCAGCAGCGATTTTGAAAACATGGTTGCAGGAGAAAGGGCCCAGCCCGGAATGATGCTGCAATGGGACAAGTCACCAGATGGCCGGTTTATTTTCCTGCGGAAAGTGACCTCAAGACTGGCCATCCGCTTTTCGGGTGCCGACAGTGCCTTCCGTAATGCAGTGAACCTACAGACGCTCGATCCGATTATCATGTCCTTCCCGGTTAAGGCCAGGGGCAAACAAGGCAAAAATGCCATTATCGATATACAGCAACTCTTCCTGGCCGATGTAAAAGAGATCAGCCCCTTCGCACAAAACCCGATCCAAAAAGCAATGGGAGTGCCCGATAAAAAGTATAAGGTAGAAACGGACCGCTCCTATATCGCCTCTGTGCAAAGTTTTGAGAAAAATATAGAGGTGCGCAGTATGATCACCTTTACCAATGCTGAAGACGTATATACCCTGCTCATTAACCGCTCTATGGTACTGTTGCCCAAAAAACCGATGATGGGCAGGTATGCCGATGACAGGGTGGGTTATTTTACCAAATCCTTCAGTGATTTTAACGAAAGTGAACCGGTGAAAGATAAAGCCTTCATCAACCGTTGGCGATTGGAACCTAAGGAAGAGGATAAAGCTAAAATGGCGCAGGGTCTGTTGGTAGAACCCAAAAACTCGATCGTATTTTACCTGGATGCCGCTACCCCGAAAAAATGGAAGGAATATATCCGCAAAGGTGTAGAGGATTGGAAAACAGCCTTTGAATCCGCAGGCTTTAAAAATGCCATCATTGCTAGAGATCTACCTGTAAATGACCCCTTGTTTAATGCCGAGGACATTCGTTATTCAGTAATCCGTTACACTGCATCGGCCATCCCCAATGCCAAAGGCCCTTCAGTTATTGATCCCCGTTCGGGCGAAATCCTGGAATCCGATGTGATCATTTACCACAATATCCTGCAGTTGCTTACTCAATGGCGTTTTGCACAAACGGCGGCCAACGACCCTTCCGTACGTTCGGGAAAATTAACCGATGATGCCATGGGCGAGGCCATCCGTTATGTGGCCGCACATGAAGTAGGTCATGCCCTGGGTTTAAGACATAACATGGGTGCTTCCTACGCTTTTCCAGTCGATTCTTTACGCTCGGCCAGCTTTACCCAAAAGTATGGCACCACACCTTCCATAATGGATTATGCCCGTAACAACTATGTGGCGCAGCCTGAAGATAAGGGTGTAAAATTAACGCCTCCTTTATTGGGTATTTACGATCAATATGCCATCAACTGGGGTTACAGGCCAATTGCTGAAGCCCAATCGCCAGGTGAAGAACTCAAAACATTGAACAGCTGGATTGCCAGGCATCAGGGCGACCCGCGCTATCGCTTTGCTGAAGGTGACCTGAATGGAAGTGATCCCTCGTCGCAAAGGGAAAGTCTGGGCGATGATGTGGTCAAAGCTAGCAGATACGGGGTGAAAAACATCCGCTATATCCTGCTCAACATGAAAAAATGGATGACAGTGCCTGGTGCAAAATATGATGAGTTGGATGATGCTTATCTGGCTGTATTGAGGCAATATGAAAGGTATTTAGGCCATGTTGGAACTGCCATAGCTGGTGTTTACCAGAATTATCCGGTGCAGGGACAGCAGCAGCTAGCTTATCAGTATTCCTCAAAAAAGGAGAATAAAGCCGCAGTGGCCTTCATGCTGGAACAGTACCACAATTTTCCTTTGTTGGTGGAAAGTCTGCCTAAAGACATGATCATTTACGATAAGGCCGGGGGTGCGAAAAGGGAAGTGCCTGTAAGTACGTATATAGAAAGGCTGTTCAAAAAACAATTTCAGGCTGAAGTGCTTAATTTTGGTAAGCTGGCCTTTTTAACAGATAACGGGTTGCAGGATGGGGATGCTGCTTATCAGGCCACAGATTTGCTGAATGACATCCGTAACGACCTGTTCAGCGCGGAACGGGCTGTACCTAAATACTACGATCAGTTGCTGCAGGCCCTGTACCTGGACCGGGTTATCGGACTTTCAAGTTTAAACAAAACGAATGTGGGTACAAAGGCCTTTGCTGAGGCAGCAATAGCTAGAGTTCCTGAAAGCGCTTGCTTTGACTTGGACGATCTGGTACTCCCTTCTTCCAAGGAGCTTTATTTTCAGTTCATGAGCATGGCTGTAAATGATAAACAGTTTAAAATTGAAAGTCTGGCACTTGGCGAGATCAAAAGGATTAAGACCATTGTAGAGCAACGGATACCCGGAGCAAAAGCTGAAGTTTTAGATCACTATCAATACCTGCTTAAAAGGATCCAGTTGTTCCTGAAATAAATAAAAAGAAGCGGGAATGATCATACCGATACATTCCCGCTCATCTAAATTAACGCTCTCAATTATATATACGCTGTATGATGCTTATTATTGTGCAAGCACTGAAATTTAATCATCCTTTTATACATTTTAATAATCTGCTTAGACCTGTTCCGGCACGAACATGATTACCTTTGATATGCATGCGTATCTAATGCGTAATGGCTAAGACATGAGTCCGCCTTTTCTGTGGAAAAAGTCGGACTCACCTCGGACTCATGTCGGACTCATACCGGACTCATTCAAAAGACAGACCAGCTCAATACTTGTTATTATAACTTTTAAAATACCCACATTCTTTTAAGATTTCCTGATAAAACCTCGTGTCTTTATACTGGTTTTTTAAGGCTGCGAAATGCCCGCCAAAAAATACCGGTTCAATGTCTGAATTCCAGTAGTTCATGTCTTTTTTATCGGGATTGATATAACCTTTGTTGTAGCTTTCGTTTCTTTCACACTTGCTGGCCATAAATATGCACCTGGCTTTCTGTTCCTTACTATTGGCAGCACTTGCGGCAAGTAAATAATATCTTTCGGCTATTTTAGCCGAAAGCAGCATAGGTTTAAAAACTTCCGGGATGTCAAAAGGGGTAGCCCCATCGGCATTCATGATACGGGTTTGAAAAAAGGTCCTTGCATTGCCATAAAAGGTAATGTTATAAAAAGCATTGGCCAACAGGAAGGCGTTGTTGTACACATTTTTGCCTGTTTTTATTTCAGCTTCCATTTTTTGCATGGCTTTTAGTACATCAAGTGCGTACAATTCCTTTGGCTGTTTCAGGGCATGGTCACAGTCGTGACAGTCATTTATTCGCATGTTAAAAGGATTTGAGGGCATGAGATAACCACTGCTCTTGCTTTTGTTCATCAGGGTAATGGCAGCATCAATTTTGTCCTGGTAAACCTGTACGAGCGACTGATGGTAATAAAGATCGTGTTGTTCAAAAGGATAATAACGGAGCATGGTCTGCTCAAAAGCTGTTTTACCTGGCTTTTGCAAAAAGGCAATCATCTGCACAATGTTCTGGTTATTCATGTAAAACTCATGATAACTTTTAAAAGCATTTGCTTTCACAACATCTCCCTGTTTTTTGTAAAGTTCGGCAATGTCACTGATACTTTCCCGCAGTGCTTTATTAAATCTCAGGGAAGCAATGGTGTCCTTACCCTGGTAAAGGTCCGAGAACCAGTTTAAAGGTTCGATCATTTTTATTTCAGCATTAGCGTCAATCTTTTTTAGTTCCTTTACAAATAAAGTCCAGTCCAGTATTTTATATTGGGCCATGACCAGTTTATCCCCTTTGGGCAGCTGTTTTTTTGCGGCCTGATAAAAGGTTCTGCTTGCAGCGTAATTGCCGCCTATGAAGTTCAGGTAACCTGCGGCCAGGTTCCAGAAATAAGGTTTTGCAGTATTGTTTTTTAATGCAATACTGCTTACCAAAGTTGTATTTTGTTTAAGTGTGCTTTTGGCTGCGGTGTCGGGTTCAGTCTGGTAATAATTGTCGTCCTGATACTCGGTGATGTTGATGATCCTGGCCAGCAAAAGATCAAGCTTTTCTGATTTCGGATCCAGCCGGACAATTTCGGTAACTGCCCGCTGGGGATCGTAATTGATGCCCAGCATCTGCCAAAGAGTGGCCTTTTCGGAGCTGGTTTTAGCCAACTGAAGGGTTTTTTGCCAGTCGGCCTCTTCCTGGGGATGAAAACTCCATTCGCTCGGGATTTTTGCTTCCGTTGAATAATCGTAACACAGACTATTCAGGTAATTGGATAGTGCATAATTTTTGTGTTTGTAGTGCCAGCCAGCTACATATCCCAGGGTTCTGTAATACATCATGTTATGTGGAAAGGCACTTTTAAAGGTGTCAAAGGTTTTTAATGTTTTAGAAACCGTTGTATGCTGGGTTGAATCTGACTTTTCGGCAAAATAATAATACCTGACCAGCTGGAACCACAACCGCTGCTTTATAAAAGGATCTTTGGCCTTTTTGAAATGATCTAGCAATTGCACTTCTGCCGAGCCGGGTAGGCTTGGCTGGGGTTGAGGTTCCCAGGAATAAACAACATCAGTTGCAGCAAAGCTTTCGCAAGACTTGGCCAGCAGCAGGTAGTCGAAAAATGCACTTGTTTTTTTCTTGTTTAATTTTACCGCACCTAGCGCCGGGGCAAGCCCGGGCAGTTCTTTTATTTTTCCCTTAAAATTGTTGTAAACAGAATCAATCCCGTTATATGATGCTTTAAACAGCAGGTATTCCAATGCGGGCTTTTCAATTTTCTGGTCAAAATAGCCATACCAGTCGTTGATCACCTGGTCGTTGTAACGGGAAGGATTGTTCTCATAGCCCGAGCCCCAGCCACCGCCATAATAAGAAATATATTCTGTGTAAAAGAAAGGGGTGTAGTCTTTTGCTACGAAGGCTTCCGGACTAAAGCTGGAGTATTCGTAATCGAATCCATAGTCGGAACAGGCCCATACCAGACCACCTGCAAACAGGCTCGAGATGCTAAAAATAAGCAGAAATTTCTTTGAAATCAGTTGCTTTATACGCCGATAGGTTGAGGTTGCCAAGTTCATAATAGATAATTGTTCGTTTGTCTTTTTTATTTAAATGTGCCGACAGCTGCTGTGCTGCCTGGTCCAGGGTGTTTTTATCAGTTTGTTCCAGTTTAAAAATATCTCCGGTTTTTATGTAAATGCCCCCGGTAAAAAAACTGCTTGCAGCACGGTATACCATTTTGCCTGCTGGTGTAAATTTTGCCGTATTGCTCAGTTCGGCGCTTCCTATTTTTCCATACACCTGTATGATTTTGCCGTCCCTGATTTGCAACGACCACGAAAACACAGGCAAAGCAATGTCTAAAGGCAAAAGGTACCGGGGTAAACTGCTGATGTAAGTTGCTGCATCCCCTGGGTTGTAAATAGAATTTGGTGCTGCAGGATCGGGTGAGAGTTTTCCCATATTGTAAAACATCAATATGCCCCTGTCTACCGGTGGTATGCCGGTTTTAAACTGGTATTTTACCTGGTGTAGTCTTATCGTTGCTTCGAGTTTTTTTTTACTGATGGCTTTTAAAGTACTTAAAAAGCTGAAATAACTTTCCTTGCTGCGCATTGTCCAGTCGCAGTCGACCTGAATGGCCTGGTAAGCAATATGCTGATTTTTTGTCAGACGTTCAATAAGGGCCAGGCTTTTTATGGCCAGACTGTTGATGCTGTCTTTATCCAGTTTTTCAAAAGTCTGGTTGGTAATGAATATTACTGGTGTAATGTTTTGAGCGGGTGTCAGGCCGTTAAAATTTACGATAGCTTCGGGATAGGGACGATTGTTTTTTGTATCCCATTTAATGTCGAAAAAGCGTATGTAAAGTTTATTGCAACCTGCATTTTTTAGCAGTTGGACCTGTTTTGTGCCTAATGCAAAATTTTGTTTCCAATAATAAAATGCAGTAGGGCCCTGATCATTATTTTTACAGGAACTACAATAAATTGTCAGAAAAAGCATACAGCTGATGAGGCGAAAGTGTAAACCCGCAGAAATAATGACCATAAATTTAAATTGCTCAATAACTTCGCCAAGTTATGTGAACAATGGCCTTGAAACAAAATAATTTAGACTAGAGTATTGCTGGATTTAATCTTAATTTTGCGGCGAATACAGAAAAGAGATGCCTGGAAGAATCATTAAAAAACAATACCGCAAAGCCAGATACATATTATATCGCGAAACTTTAATCGATGCCAAAGAGCATGTGCTTACTTTTCTCGGTTCTTTTGTTGGGATTGGCCTGATTGGTTTATTGAACAGTCAATACCTGGTGGCCAGCGATAATTTATTCCTGATCGGGTCATTTGGAGCCTCCTCTGTATTGGTATATGGCCTGATCAACAGTCCCCTTGCCCAGCCCCGCAACCTTATTGGAGGGCATGTGATCTGTGCTATTATTGGTGTTACTGTTTTTAAGCTCTTTTCGGCCGAACTCTGGTTTGCCTGCGCACTGGCGGTTTCTTTATCTATTGTAGCCATGCAGATCACCAAAACCCTGCACCCTCCGGGCGGGGCTACTGCGCTCATCGCAGTAACCGGTGGAGAAAAGATCAGGGCACTGGGTTATATGTATGTATTGTCGCCCGTATTGTCGGGTGTACTGATCCTGTTCCTGGTGGCACTGATATTCAATAACCTGAGACACCGTAAATACCCTTCAAAACCAATTTTGAAAAGACGGAAAGCCCCCAGGTTTGCCCGATAGGTGCTTGTTTACTCCATCTTTTTTACACCCATGGCATATTGGATGCCACCCAGCAGATGCTGTAAAAAAAGCGGGTCGGTATAAGATTCATCCACATGGCCCAGTTCAGTATAGAAAGAACGGCCACCTTCGAAATCATGGTACCAGGCCATGGGGTGAACAGGCGAATTTTTACCACCTTTATAGCTGTTTTCGTCTATGGTAATGAGTACTTTAACCTCTGGGTTCAGGTCTTTGAAATTGTACCATTCATCTTTTCGTTTCCACACTTGGGGCAAATGTCTGGTGGCGATGGTATTTCTGTTTACCACATTTAATACGGCTTCCTGCTGGGCGGGGTGGTTGATAAAATAAGCACCGGCCAGTTTACCGTACCATGGCCATTCATATTCAGTATCTGTAGCGGCATGAACCCCAACGTAACCACCACCGTTTTTAATGTATTGTTCAAATGCGGCTTGCTGTTCATTGTTTAATACATCGCCGGTTGTGTTCAAAAAGATAACTGCAGCATATTGCTTCAGGTTTTTTGAGGTAAACTTGCCCGCATCAATAGTGCTATCCACTTCAAATTTATTTTCCAGGCCCAATTTCTGGATAGCAGGTACGCCAACCTTTATGGAGGCATGATGGTAGCCCGCTGTTTTAGAAAATACAAGGACCTTTTTTTTCTTTGCAGCAACAGGACCGACAAAAAATAATATCAATAAGGTGGCAATAACAAGGGTATGAAAGTTTTTAAACATGGTTCAATTTTTGAGGCTAATGTAGTAAATCTTTTAATGATGACAAGGACCTGTTTGTGCGCCTGCCTGACAATTATAAGTGGTTAAGCCGGAGCAGCAGGCCGGCATAAAAAGTACGTTTGGCGGCTGCATTGTAATAGCGGTCGTTAAAGGCATTCAGGTCATTGCCCAGGCTGTATCTTTGGTTGAGTATATTGTCTGCACCGGTAAAGAGTTCTGCAGGAGTACGGCCGATACGTAAATTTTTCCAGCTGATTTTGGCCTGCAGGATGTGGTATTTTTTTGCATAGGCCGTATTGGCATCATTTAGCGGGATCTGCGAAGTAAAGCTATGCTGCAGAAAGATGTAAACCTGATTGGGCAATTGTATGTCGGCGCTGCTAACCAACATGGTTTTAGGTACTCCGGTAAGGGCATTGCCCGAAAAGTTATTGGTTTTGTCGATGTAGTTGTCAAATTTAAAGCGACTAAGGGTATAGGTATTGCGGAGTTGCAAACCTCTTACAGCGCCTGAGGTACGGGTAGGTATCGGCCAGAATGAAACTGTGCTTTCCAGGCCAGGTTGTTTTGTACCGCCGGCATTGATAAAATATTCTGCATCATTTTGGTCCAGACGTCTTACTATTGCATTTTTCAGGTTGTAATAGAAAGCAGTAACATCTATGAGCAGCCTGTTGTTCAGGGCCTGGTACCTTAGTCCAGCTTCGTAATTCCAGCCATATTCTGGCTGCAGGTCTACATTGATCACATTGTTGGATGCTCTTATTTCGGCCAGACTGGGAGCTGAATAACCTTTGCTTACGGAAGTTCTGACTGAAAACTGTGTGCCGATCAGATAAGATAATGCTGCCCTTGGCATAAACTGGGTATCAAAGCTGTTTTTTCTCTCGGCAATGGACACAGGGGCAATGCTCTGGTAGGCATATTGGTATAAATTGGCGCTTGCCGAAAGTTCGAACAGCCATTTCTGCTGTACATCTATACTTAAGTGAGCGAAAGCAAAACTCGAAGCAGCCTTTAATTTATCTGAGGCCTTCAGTGCGGCAGTCAGCCCTTTGTTATTGTCGTAATTGCTAATGTCTGAACGGGTTTCCATACTTTCTATGCCCAGGTCAAATTTCCAGTTTGCTTGAGTTAGCTTCTTTTCATATTCCAGGAAGGTGCGTAAGCCCAGGGTAAACTCTTTGCGTTTTTCGTAATTGCTGATGAAGGGATTTTTAAAATCGGTATAAGAAGAAAATATGGAGACTATATGTTTAAACCGATCGCTGAGCTGCCAGTTATGGGAAAGCCCCCCATAAAGGGTTTTGCTGTAAATGCCCGCCTGCTGTTCTATTGCACTTTTTGAAGGGCCGGCAGCGGGCCTGGAGAGTTTAGGGTTTTGCAGATATTCGGCTGGGGTAAGGCCACCGGGAGTATTGTAATGTAAGTCGGAATAAAATAACAAAGCCTTCAGTGCGGCATTTTTAGTATAGTCCCATTTGTGCAGGGTTTGAAAATACTTGCGGTCCATAGCACTATGGTCGCGGTAGCCATCGCTGCGCTGATAGGCCTGGGTAATGTTCAGGCTGTATTTGTTGAACTGCTGGTTTAGGGACAGGCCTTCCCTGAAGGCACCATAAGAGCCGCCTTCCAGGTTTAAAGACAGCGCAGTGCTGTCGGGCTGACTGCCCCGCGGCTGGATCAGGATTACACCGCCCGAATTGGCGCCAAATATACTGCTGTGCGGACCTTTTAATACCTGTATTCCGGAGGCTGCCGATACATCCAGCGCATTTAAGTAGCTGTTGCCACCCGCATCTGTTAAAGGAAAATCGTCAAAATAGATTTTTACATTTCTTATCCCAAAAGGAGAGCGCAATAAGCTGCCGCGGATAGACAGACGGTAACTGCCCGGAGAGCGTTCTTCCATCCGTACACCGGAAATGGTATTGATGGCAGAGACGAAGGATCCGGCAGGCTGTTTGTCCAGTGTGGTCTGATCCAGTACCCCAATGGCTCCTGTTGACCGGATCAGTGGCTGGGCAGAGAAGTAGGGGCGGATCACAACCTCATTAAGTTTTTTTGTGCTGTCGGATTTGACCTGGGCTATCCCTGAAAAACAAAGTGCAGTTAAACAGCCGGTAAAAAATGTTTTCATCTGAAACAAAGCTATAGTTTAGATTTTAAAATCTATGCTCAGAATCTGGCTATTTACTCTTAAATATATTCAGTTTGTACTGGTAAGTAAGCAGGAAATACCTTCTTAAGATTTCATTTTCAGATGTACTGACCACATTATTGTAGGCATAGCGGTATACAGGAATGTTCTGATCGAGCAGATCATAAACAGACAGTTTCAACTGTCCGCGGTCTTTTTTCAGCATTTGAAGGGTAAGGGACAGATTGAGGATATTGGCACTTTTTGAAAAGCCCTGTGCCACCTGTGGGTTGTAATTGAAATTGTATTTTCCATCAATGATTACTCTTTTTGGCCATCTTAGGCTTAAATCGGCACCTAAAGTATGGGTATTGGAGCTGATGGTCCTGTAATTTACCTCTTTATACTCAGTGCTCGAGTTTCTAAAGTTATAACTGGTATTGATGCTTAAAAGTTCATTGTAGTTAAAATTAATGCCCTGTCCGACATTAAAGTCATAATTGTACTGAACACCCTCGTCGGCATTCAGGAAAAATGCGCTTTTACGCATGTTCAGGTAAATGTTGGCATTGAGGCCGATCTGCCAGTGCTGTGATTTTTTAAACTGCTTACCTGCATTTCCGCTAAGATAGGCCCTTAAACCCCCGTTTCTATTGACATAGGTTGAGCTGGTTGCCCCATTGCCATCAACTGTAGCTTTTTGTACGATGTTATTTTCGGATAAGGTTACAGAAGAATAAGCATTGTAGTTGAATTGACTGGCATAATAGTATTTATAGAGATTGCCGGAAAACTGATGTACACGGCCCGCTTTCAGGTCGGGATTACCGGAAAACCTGTACAGCTGGCTATATTCTCTTACTATGGGCTGCATTTGACTGATCGCAGGCAGGTCCAGCCGCTGGTTATAGCCGATGGAAAAGCCCGGCCCCCTGAAATTAAATACAGGGAAAAAATTGTAATACTCCTTATTGATATCGGTTACGGTGCTGTTGAACTTATTGCTTACATTTTGATATTCAGCATTTACACCTGCGCGGAGGCTGTATTTTTTATTGAGCTGATAATTTAACTGGGGACGTAGCGACTGGGTAAATGTAGTCCTGTTCAATTCATTACTTTGGTTGGGCAGGAAGAGGTCGTATGTATCGTTCAGCTTATTTTTATCAAAGGTTTGCAGGATATCGGTATTGCGGGCATACCTGCTGTCGGCACTGAATTCTGCTGTAATTTTTTTGGTCAGGGGCAGGTTATAGTTTAAGGATATATTTCCTGAACTGGTTTTGGTATGGTGATCCGCAAAACGGTCCAGGATCTCTGATCTGATGCTGCTGGTAAAAGAAATCAGTTCATTATAGGAAAAATTGTCGGACGTGTTCTGGTTGAGGCTTAAATTATGATTAATGCTGAAAGATTCGCCTTTTCGTTTGAGCCTTTTGTGAAAGGAAAAAGCATGGGAGAAGCTGTTTTGGCTAGTGTTTTCAGTTTGTTTGGCATTGGTTTCGTTTAGTTTTGGCGTAAAATTGTTAAAGCTGTTGCCGAAGCTGGTATTTAGGTTTTTATTGGAGGAAAGGTTCAGCTTAGGCTCATACCTGAACCTGAGCAAAGTATCGGGCTTCCATTCGATGAGACCGCCAATGGCATGTTTGTTTTCTGTACGGTCTGAATTGTACAGAGATGAAGAGGAGAGCAGGGTATCTGTCAGTGTCCGTTCGTTAAAACCTTTCTGGTTGTTGATCCTGTTGGTATTGGTATAAAAATAGAGCAGGTTCATTTTTAATTTTTGCCCGTAATCGTTATTGATGTTGACACCTGCGGAGGCTACTTTTTCCATGCCGCCCCAGCTTTGGCCACCAAATGTGCCGTCGTAGACCGGATCGCCGCCCGACCTGCCAAAGCCGCCCATACTGTACAGTTCATTTCTGGAAAAGCCTGTTTTAGAGAGGTTGTTGGCCATGCCTATTAAGCTGACCTGCAGGGTATCCCTGAAATTGCTCAGGATTCCTGCGGCCTCATACCTGTCGCGGCTGCCCCCGCCTGCATATATTTTTCCGAGCGTGCTCTTCTTGATTTTACTTTTAAGTTTCAGGTTGATGATCTTTCCGACTTCCGTGTCGCTGAGCTTATGATCGGGATCGTTCTCCCTATCGTCATATACCTGGATCTTATCGATCAGATCGGCATCAAGGTTTTTTGTAGCCACCCTTGTATCGCTGCCAAAAAACTGTTTGCCATCGATGAGGAGTTTGTTGATGGACTTGCCGTTCACTTCGATGGAGCCGTCTACGTTGACCTGCACGCCGGGCAGTTTTCTGAGCAGTTCCTCGACCACGGCATTGGGCCTGGTCTTAAAAGCTTCAGCATTGAATTCAATGGTATCTTTTTTAATTACCACCGGCGATCTTTCGCCATGGATCACAACTTCTGTCAGGTTTTTTCCACTAAGCAGCAGCTCGCCGAAATTTTTAACAGGTCCGTTTCCATAATCAAGATGCTGCCGGAAGGTATGGTAACCCACATAAGAGATGATGATTTTAGTGGCGGTATTGAGGGGTAAGTTGTTGAGGGTAAAAGTTCCCTTATTGTCGGTCAGCGTATAAGCAATCAGGCTGGTATCTTTGGCATGCACAACGGCAACTGTTGCATATTCCAGTGGGGCATGGGTAACAGAGTCGACAAGCCGGCCCTTAACAGAGGCTTTGTTTTGTGCAAAAGCTGATGTAGCTGCAAGCCATAACAGCAGGAGAGCGATAATTTTAAACATGTATTCAGGTTCGTTTGTGGTTCCTCAATATTACAAAAATAGAAAACAAATAGCGAGTTAAAAATTGTTAAAAAATCATCTGTTTATCCTATCTTTAGGCGATTTAATCGAAAGCGCGTTTTATCCTAAACAATCAGCTTTTATTTTCATTCACATAATCGTATTTATAAAAATATGTCAGACACATCAAAAATTATCTATACCAAAACAGATGAAGCGCCAATGTTGGCAACCTATTCACTTTTACCGATTGTACAGGCTTTTACCGCCTCTGCAGGCATTGATGTAGAAACCAGGGACATTTCTCTGGCCGGAAGAATTTTGGCGAACTTTCCTGAGTTTTTAAAGGAAGACCAAAAAGTTGGAGATGCATTGACTGAACTGGGGCAGCTGGCCACCACACCGGAGGCCAATATCATTAAACTGCCAAACATTTCAGCTTCTATTCCACAGCTTACGGATGCAATTGCCGAATTACAGTCACAGGGATTTGCCATTCCAAACTATCCGGATAATGCACAAACTGAAGAAGAGAAAGCGATAAAGACAAAGTATGCAAAAGTATTAGGTTCCGCGGTTAACCCTGTTTTGCGTGAGGGTAACTCTGACCGCAGGGCACCTAAAGCAGTTAAAAATTATGCAAAGGCCAATCCACATTCGATGGGTGCCTGGTCTGCCGATTCTAAAACAAGGGTAGCCAGCATGAGTGAAGGTGATTTTTACGGATCTGAGAAATCGGTTACCGTAGCAGAGGCTACTCAGTTTAAGATCGAATTTGTTGGTGCCGATGGCACTGTAACGGAATTAAAAGGGCTGTCGCCTTTAAAAGCAGGAGAAGTGATCGACAGTTCTGCACTGAGCTTATCGGCCTTAAAATCATTTGTAGCCAAAACCATAGAAGAGGCCAAAGCAGCCGGGGTTTTACTTTCAGCACATTTAAAAGCAACGATGATGAAGGTTTCTGACCCGATCATTTTTGGTGCGATAGTAGAAGTTTATTTTGCAGCAGTTTTTGCCAAATATGCCGAGCTGTTTGCCAGTCTGAACATAGATACCCGTAACGGATTGGGTGATGTGTATGCTAAAATTGCAGGAAATGCAAGGGAAGCAGAAGTAAAAGCAGACATTGAGGCGGCTATTGCAAACGGGCCTGCACTGGCGATGGTAAATTCTGATAAAGGCATTACCAACCTGCATGTACCTTCTGATGTGATTGTTGATGCTTCTATGCCGGCAATGATCCGCACATCTGGTCAGATGTGGAACAAGGACAACAAACAGCAGGATACGATTGCGATTATTCCTGACCGTTGTTATGCCGGTGTGTATACGGCTACCATAGACGACTGTAAGGCACATGGTGCTTTTGACGTAACCACCATGGGTTCTGTTCCGAATGTGGGTCTGATGGCACAGAAAGCAGAAGAATACGGTTCTCACGATAAAACTTTTCAGGCGGCTGCCAATGGCACTATTCGTGTAACGGATGCCGATGGTAAAGTTTTCTTTGACCAGAAAGTTGAAAAGGGCGATATTTTCCGCATGTGCCAGACCAAGGATGCACCGATCCAGGACTGGGTTAAACTGGCCGTAAACAGGGCCCGTTTATCGGCTACGCCGGCTGTTTTCTGGTTGGACGGGAACAGGGCGCACGACAGGGAGATTATTGCGAAAGTGAAAAAATACCTGGCAGATCACGATACTTCAGGTTTGGATATCCGTATTTTATCGCCTGTTGAGGCTACTAAATTTACTTTGGAAAGGATCCGTAAAGGAGAAGATACCATTTCGGTAACTGGTAACGTATTGCGTGATTATCTGACCGATCTTTTCCCGATCCTGGAATTGGGTACTTCGGCAAAAATGTTGTCTATTGTTCCTTTGATGAATGGCGGTGGTTTGTTTGAAACCGGAGCTGGAGGTTCGGCACCAAAACATATTGAGCAGTTTATCCATGAAGGATATTTGCGCTGGGATTCATTGGGTGAGTTCCTGGCACTGGCGGTATCATTGGAACACCTGGGCCAAACGCAGCACAATGCGAAAGCATTGGTGCTGGCCGAAACTTTAGATGCTGCAACAGAGAAATTCCTGGCCAATGATAAATCGCCCGCACGTAAAGTAGGGCAGATTGACAACAGAGGCTCACATTTTTATCTGGCTTTGTATTGGGCACAAAACCTTGCTGCACAGACCAGAGATGCCGATTTGCAGGCCAGGTTTACTGAACTGGCTAAGGTGCTGACTGAAAACGAAGCGAAAATTTCGGCTGAACTGATTGCTGCACAAGGCAAACCGCAGAACATTGGGGGTTACTATCACCCGGATGACCAGCTGGCCGCTGCTGCAATGCGCCCTAGTGAAACCTTAAATACTGCTTTGGCGGGATTGTAGGCTAAGGCACATCATCTTGTAAAAAGGCTGTTCATGTAGGTGAACAGCCTTTTTTGTTTTAGTGCTGTTGAAAGCAAAACATTCGGTCTTTGTTGGGTGTTATATTTGATATAAAACTTACCATTATGATGACGGGCCCAAACGATGAGAAAGGTGCTGGAAAAGCAACCGACAAACTACACCCAATGAATCTGGGAGAGACAAAAGATTTTGAAAATTTATCGTACGACAAAGAAAAAAACAGCTTTGAATTTGACGTAAGGGGTAAAGATGAAGATTATGACCACCCATTGCCCTATGACACCTCGGCACCTAATGGCGAGGATAGCATTTCTACTTATGACGAATCCAATCCTTACATTGGTACGGAATATGACAATGAAAAAGAGATGAGTGAGCGGCTGGACGGGGCGGGGATGCGGATAGACAACAACGGGGAAAGTATTGAGCTGAGCCCGGAGGATGAAATCCTTTCACGCACTCCTGAAGATGACCGTGAAGATCTGGATGAAGAGGGTTATCCTGTAAATGATAAACCGGGCAGGTGATATTTAAAGCATCTTGAAGAGCGTATTGAAGAGGCTTAAGGGTTTACATCGAGGTTGAACCTTCTGCGCATTTCTTCCAGCTTTGGATTTTTTTCTACTAGGTACTGGTATTTTTCGGTGCTGGTATATAAGCGGTTTACCACTTCTTTTACCACTTGTTTGGTTTTGATATAGATGCTGAAGTTTTTAAGCCTTGGCCTCAAAAAATTGAGCAGGTCTATCATTTCTTCCTGAAGCAGGTCTTCCTGTAGTTTGTGTTCTACCTGTACCAGGATTTCATCCGGTTTCTCGAGGATGGGTACTGAGGTACTCATCAGGGTATATACATTGATCCTGTTGGCTTCTTTCACCATACTGGTGTATTGGTTCCAGTAAAGCAGCAACTGGTCCTGTGTGAAAATTTCTTTATCACTTCCGGTGATGTATTTAGGTTCATCGCCATCTGTTCCTTCTGCGTTGTTCTGAATGCCGTTTAATGAAGGTACAAGCATGGCAACCTTACTTTGCTGTGCCAGGGATATTGGGTTTAATACAATTTTGGAAGATGGCGGAGGCGTTTTTTTAGGTATATTGACTGTTGGGCTAACTTCAGCGGGTATAACAGGGGGTAGATTTACAGGGACTGGACTTTCGGTTACCGAAGTGGCCGGAGCTGTAAATGAGGATTGTTCAGTACTTATACTAGTTTTTTTTTTAATCTGATCTGGGTCAGTCGCGGTATTGGTTAAGGGTTGGCTGGCTAATTGGAGTACCGATGGGATGTGGCACATCTTGATCAGGGCCATCTCTACCTGGAGCCGCTGGTTTTTACTGTTTTTGTAGTTCAGATCGCACTGGTTAGCCAGGTTTAAGGCCGTCAGAATAAATGAAACCGGCGTTTGCTGGCTTTGGCTAATGTATTTTTGTTTGATGTTCTCGCTTACTTCCAGCAGTTTGGTAGTTTGCGGGTCTTTGGCAACAAGCAGGTTTCTGAGGTGGCTGGCCAATCCGTTGATGAAGTTATTGCCATCAAAACCATTGTTCAGGATTTCATCAAAGAGGATGAGTGTATGGCTTACATCTGTAGCCGTAAGGTATTGGGTAAGCTTAAAATAGTAGTCGTAGTCGAGGATGTTGAGGTTGTCGATTACCGATTTATAAGTTAAGTTCTTATTGGTGTAACTTACAATCTGGTCGAACATGGAAAGTGCATCCCTTAAGCCACCATCTGCCTTTTGGGCAATGATGTGGAGCCCATCAGCCTCTACGGCTATGTTTTCGCGCTGTGCAATTTTATTTAAATGGCCTGATATGTCCTCTACCTGGATGCGGTTGAAATCAAAGATCTGGCATCGCGACAATATGGTGGGCAGTATTTTGTGCTTTTCGGTGGTAGCCAATATAAATATGGCATAGGAAGGTGGTTCTTCCAGTGTTTTCAGGAAGGCATTGAAGGCATTTGCCGAAAGCATGTGCACCTCATCTATGATATAGATTTTATATTTTCCTGCCTGCGGCGGGATTCGGACCTGTTCGATCAGGCTCCTGATGTCGTCGACCGAGTTATTAGAAGCCGCATCAAGCTCGTGAAAGTTAAAGGAATGGCCGGTTTGAAAGGAAACGCAGGACTCACAGGTGCCGCAGGCTTCCTGTTCGGCGGTTAAGCTGGTACAGTTGATGGTTTTGGCAAGGATACGTGCGCAGGTTGTTTTACCTACTCCCCTGGGTCCGCAAAATAAAAAAGCCTGTGCCAGCTGGTTGTTTTTAATGGCGTTTTTTAAAGTGCCGGTAATGTGCTGCTGGCCAACAACGGTTTCAAACGTTGCCGGACGGTACTTACGGGCTGATACTATAAAATTCTCCATTCGCCTACGAAAATAGGAATTTTTGTTGAGCTTGGAATGCCGGAAATCCGGATTGTTGAAAATTTGACGGAAAGAAGAGGGGCGGGGCCTGTTTTATTTGAATACTGACTTTAATTCTTTTCGGTATTGTGAGGCACTTTTGCCGGTAAATTCTTTAAACAATTTATTAAAGTGGCTGAAATTATTGAAGCCGCTTTCGTAGCAAATATTGGCAATGCTGATCTGTTTTTCGGCTAAAAGCTTTGAGGCGTGTACAATGCGGTATTCATTTACAAATTGTGTTAAGGTTTTTTTAGTGATTTTTTTGAAATACCTGCAAAAGGAGGGTACGGTCATGCTGGCCATTTCTGCTATGACCATTAAATTTAATTCTTCCTGGAAATGATCTTTTATATAATTAAAGACCATATTGATGCGATCGTTGTCCTGAAGCTGCATTTCCATAGCAAAGCCAGAGGCATTTAAGATTTTATAGTCGCCGGAACTATCCAGTTCCTTTAAAATGTTCAATAAGGTCAGAAGCCTTTCAAATGGTTGCTGGTTGTCCATCATTTCAATCTGACGACCCACAGTTTTTTTTGTTTCAGGCCCGAATGCAATGCCGCCCCTGGCTTTATCGAAGAGGTCAGAAATGCATTTTATTTCTTGTAGCTCTAAAAAAGAGCTGCCAAGAAAGTCTGGCTTCATCTGGATAACGGTTTCGTTTTTATTGCCGGTATTGGTGTCGGTAAAGCCGCAGTGGGGCAGGTTGCTGCCAATCAGGATCAGGTCGCCATCGGTGTAATAGGATACATGGCTACCGATTTGTCGTTTGCCCGTCCCGCCATTTATAAAAACCATTTCAATTTCCGGATGGTAATGCCATACATGCGCCTTATTGTTCAAGTTTTCTTCGTATTTTGAGTAATAAAAAGAACTTCCGAACGAAGGTTCGATGATTTCGAAGCTTGGTTTTGAATTTTTCATGATATTTAATATCAAAAATACTAAATTCAATGTTAATTTGTTGTTAACTAATGAATTTGTAGTGTTAATCTAGCATATATATTGGAAAATGTACTGGTGATTTTTAGTTTTTATGAGTTTTATCTTTGGTGTATGAATTAATTGTTAAAATTAAACATTACAGCCATGGGAAATTTATTTAAAATCGGTGTTTTTGTAGTTTTTTTGTTGAATTCTGCAATGTTGCATGCAAATGATGATGGTTTTTCGTTCAAAGTTAAGCGTGTGGATAAAAAATCAGTCTCTTTTTTCATTGAAGGGGGGCAAACTGTTGCCCTTTCCCTATATGATGATACTTATGAAGTTTTATATCAGCAAACCATAAAAGCGTTGGGTTCTTCCACTAAAATATACAATCTGGATGCTTTTCCGGATGGTAATTATGTGTTCAGGTTAGTAACTGAACAGCGGAGTGCCGAATATAAGGTGTTGATTGCCGATGGTAAAGCTATAGTTGCTGAGCCAGTAGTGATGGAAAGGTTTAAGCCGGTTTTTAGCAGGGACAATGAATTTGTAACCCTTGAACTGGAGAATGCACCTGCTGATCAGATAGAGGTTCAGGTTTTTGATAAATACAATGACCTGTTGTATAGCAGGATTTTTGATGTGAAGTCGAAATTCATTAAAAAATTTAATGTTGCACAGGTATATGCACAGGATTTGACTTTTACGATTAAATGTAAAGACCAGGAGTTTAAAGAAGTAGTTTCTATGTATTAGTACATTGGAAAGATACTTTGAAGAGATTGCCTCAAAAGGGCAGTCTCTTTTTTTTAAAAACCTTTGTATTTTAGAGATTTATCACTACTTTTGCATCCCCTCATTGATGCGCGTTGAGCACATCAGGAGAGGATTAATTAAAAAAACAAATAAATAACAATGAATCAGTACGAAACTGTTATCGTTCTAACCCCGTTGTTGTCAGAAGAAGTTGCGAAAGAGGCGATTGCCAAATTCAGCAAGATCATCGCTGACAGCGGAGCCGAAATTGTTCAAGAGGACAATTGGGGTTTGAGAAAATTAGCGTATCCGATTGAAAAAAAAGCAAGCGGATTTTTCCACCTTACAGAGTACAAATCTTCAGGTGAATTAATTAACAAGTTGGAGTTGGAGCTTAAGCGCGATGAGCGTGTGCTACGTTTCCTTACCATTAGATTAGACCGTCATGCGGTTGCCTATAATGAGAAGAAACGCAGTGGTGCTTTTAACAAAAAACCTAAACAGGAGGCTGCAGTATAATGGCAAAGGATCAGATACAATATGTTACCGCTCCAAAGGTGGACGATAACAGAAAAAAATATTGCCGTTTCAGAAAAAACGGGATTAAATATATCGATTATAAAGACGCAAACTTCTTATTGAAATTTATCAATGACCAGGGTAAAATTTTACCTCGCCGTTTAACCGGTACTTCATTGAAGTTTCAACGTAAAGTGGCTCAGGCGGTAAAACGTGCACGTCACATTGGTTTGTTACCTTTTGTTGCTGACCAATTAAAATAGGAGCTGAGAGATGGAAATTATTTTAAAACAAGATATCAAATCCCTAGGGGAAAAAGATGATATCGTGAATGTAAAGCCAGGATACGGCCGTAACTACCTGATTCCTCAGGGATTTGGTGAGCTGGCTACTCCTTCAGCTAAAAAGGTATTAGCAGAAAACTTAAAGCAGGCTGCTTTTAAACAAGATAAAATTAAGAAAGATGCGGAAGGCATTGCAGAGCGTTTAACTGAGGTTAAATTAACTATTGGTGCTAAAGCTGGTGAGACAGGTAAGATTTTTGGTGCAGTAAATACCATTATGATTGCTGAGGCATTGAAACAAAAAGGTTTTGATGTTGACCGTCGCCGTATCACTTTCGAAACTGAGCCTAAGTTTGTTGGCGAATATGTAGCCAACTTAAACTTGCACAAAGAGGTGAAAGTTAAAGTTCCTTTTGAAGTTGTAGCTGAATAATTAGCTGTAAACAGAAATAGAAAAGCGCCCCATAACCGGGGCGCTTTTTTTATAGGTGTTTTTTGCAATTAAGCTTTACCTTTGCACTGATGTCAAAACGTAAACGGACAAACACACGAAAGTCCGCCCCCTCTCTGTTCAAAAGGACCATGTCGGTTGTAACCCGGGTTTTTCTCTGGTTTTTAATGGTAAGTGTATTGTGGGTATTGGTTTACCGCTTTGTGAACCCGCCCATTACCCTATTGATGGTGCTGCGCAATATAGAGCTTACAACCGATGGTAAGCCGGCTAAAATGGAGAAAGAATGGGTGGATTTTGAGGATATTTCGGATAACATGAAGCGCGCCGCTGTTTCTGCAGAAGATCAGCTGTTTTTAAAACATATAGGTTTTGATGTAAAGGCGATAGAAAAAGCTTTTCAAACGAATAAAAAAGGGAAGAAGATAAAGGGTGGCAGTACCATTTCGCAGCAAACGGCCAAGAATGTTTTTTTATGGCCGGGTCGTTCCTGGCTGCGTAAAGGCTTTGAAGCTTATTTTACCTTGCTGATTGAAATGCTGTGGAGCAAGGAACGAATCCTGGAAGTTTACCTGAATGTAATTGAAATGGGGGATGGTATTTATGGTGCTGAAGCCGCTGCACAAGCCTATTTCGGTAAATCATGTACTAAGCTGAGCCGTTCTCAGGCTGCATTGATTGCTGCCTGCTTTCCGAATCCCAGAAGGTGGACACCGGTGAGACCGACGCAATACATCAAACACCGCCAGTATCTTATCCTTAAGAATATGAGAAGGTTAGGTCCGCTTGATTTTTAATTACAGTAAATGTGCAAATACTTTACTGTGCCAGCTTTGTTCAAATGGCGTTTCCCATTTGTCTTCAAACTCCTGACGCGTTTGTACCAGATTGTTGAAAACTATAGTCTCGGGCGTAACGGTTTTGATGTTTACCAGGGTCTCAAAATCTTCTTTGTTCGTTACAATTACCTTATCGTCAATTTTGTAGGCAATGTTAAACCTGTCGAACAGGTCTACATTATAGGTCTGTTCAATTTCTTTAATGATGCGGACAGAGGCGTCTATAGAACATCCGGTAACACCGGCAGCGGCCTCATCAACGGTAAATACGATAAAGAAATTGTGCAGTATTTCGGCTTTTGCCTTTAACTGATGTCCATGCGCTTTCCAGGCCGAAGCAAAGTCGTCTAATTTTTGTTGTATAGCAGTTACTTCGTCATTTGTGAATGCGCGGTTACTTTGGTAGATCCAAACTTTAGATTGTGGAGAAAAACTCATGTTCAAATTTAAGAAATTATTTAAATTGATACTGCTAAATTCTTAACGTGATGAATAAGTTTACATTGAGCTTAAAAATGTCCTTCTTTTTGCTGATTTGCCTTGTTTTTATGGGCTTTAACGAAAGGATATCAGATGAATATACGGTTTATATTCAAAAAAAGCTGGCAGAACATTACGATAGCCGTCTGGATGAAGCACAAATTAAGCGTTATGAATTAAATGTTACCAACAGAGGCTTTTGCCGTTACAAACGCTATTTTAACAGTGGAAAAGTAGAGTATTTTTCTTTTAACCTGGTGAAATTTAAAGATCTTGACTATTACGGGACAGACAAAAGTGGGAAACTATACCTGCGTACGAAGGGAGAGGATGTAATTGTGCAGACTTATAATGATAAAAGTGGCGGTGATATTGACAGTATGGCGGCTTATATGATGATCCCCTTAAAAGATATAGAGCCGCAGGACCTGGCGGATCTTTCGGAGCGGCTGGTTAAAATGAATGCGCAGCTGCTGGCTCAAAAATAGTATACACCTGGGTTTCTTCATTCCTGGAGGCCACGATGATTTCGGTGCCATTGGCCTGTTGCCGGAACAGCTCCAAGGCCAGATCGGGGCAGTTGTTGTCTTTAGACAAGTGGGCGAGCAGCAGGTGCGTCATGAAAGCAGGCCTATGGCTGCTGAAAAGATCAAGTGCTTTTTTATTGGATAAGTGGCCCCTGCCCCCGCTGATGCGCTTTTTAAGGAAATAAGGGTAAGCACTTTTTTCCAGCAGGGCATCGTCATAATTGGCTTCGAGGAAAGCTGCATGACATTGTCTGAAATGAAATATGAGCTGGTCGCAGGCTTCTCCGATATCTGTAAATACACCAACTTTGGTTTCCCCGCAGGCCACCACAAAGCTGTAGGGCTCTGAGGCATCGTGTATTTTAAGGAATCCGGTAACCGTAAGGCTGCCTATCTGAATGGTCTCGTTGTTGTTTAAATAGTTGATGAGCTCTTCTCTAAGGTTGAAGCGGCAGCCGGAAAGGGTACCAGGGCTGATGTAAACAGGCAAGTTATATTTCGCGGCCAGGGTACAAAGACCTTTAACGTGGTCGGTATGTTCGTGGGAAATGAATATGGCTTTTACCTTTTGCATAGATAAGCCCAGCCGGAACATTCTCTTTTCAGTTTCCCGGCATGAAATACCGGCATCCACCAATATGGCTTCCCTTTCGTTACCCACATAGTAGCAGTTACCGTTACTTCCGGAATTTAAGGAGGCAATAAAGAGGTGTTTACAATCCATTTGCCCTGGCGGTGATTTCTGCAATGTCCAGCACCTGTACATTCTGTTCCTGTTCTTTCATTTTTACGCCGTCCCTAAGCATGGTCATACAGAAAGGGCAGGAGGCTGCAATAACCTGGGGCTGGGTTTCCAGTGCTTCCTCAATCCTTTCTATGTTGATGTCTTTGTTGCCTTTTTCTGGTTCTTTAAACATCTGGGCACCGCCTGCTCCACAGCACAGGCCGTTTGATCTGCAGCGTTTCATTTCCACAAGCTGGGCATCCAGTGCTTCCAGTGCTTTTCTTGGCGCTTCGTATACGTCGTTGCCCCGGCCCAGGTAACAGGGGTCGTGATAAGTGATCTTTTTGCCTTTAAAGCTTTCTCCCCCTTCAGCTTTGAGCTTTCCTTCATTTATAAGCTGCTGGATGAGCTGGGTATGGTGGATCACCTCATAATTGCCGCCCAGCCCCGGGTATTCATTTTTGATGGTATTGAAACAATGCGGGCATCCGGTAACTATTTTTTTTATGTTGTAGGCATTCAGTACTTCTATATTGGTCATGGCCTGCATCTGGAACAGGAATTCATTTCCTGCGCGTTTTGCCGGATCGCCGGTACAGCTTTCTTCGGTACCCAGTACAGCATATTTTAAGCCTACATGATGTAATATCTTACAGATGTCCCGTGTGGTTTTCTGTGCCCTTTCATCATAACTTCCGGCGCAGCCTACCCAGAACAGGATTTCAGGTTCTTCGCCTTTGGCTATCATTTCTGCCATTGTTGGCACTTCAAAATTTAGTTGTGCGCTCATGTTTAAAGCTATATTGTAGATTTAAAATTCAATTAACTCTCTTTTGCCCAGTTGAACCTGTCGGACGGTGAATATTTCCAGGGTGCCCCATTGTTTTCTATATTGCCGAGCATGGTATTGATGCTGGCGGGCGATTGGGATTCTTCCATCACCGCATACCTTCTCAGTTCGGTGATGATGGACAGTGGGTCTATATTTATAGGGCAGGCCTGTGTACAGGCGTTGCAACTGGTACAGGCCCAGATCTCTTCACGGGTAATGTAAGTATCGATCAGCGATTTGCCATCCTCAAGTCCATTCTTTCCAACTTCTTCCATTCTGTCGCGGGTATCCATCATGATCTTTCGGGGTGAAAGCAGTTTGCCGGTGATGTTTGCAGGGCAAACAGAGGTACACCTTCCGCATTCGGTGCAGGTATAGGCATTCATCAGGTTAACCCAGGTCAGGTCGTTTACATCTTTAGCACCAAAGCGGCCCGGAGCAGTCTCTGGCGGTGTAAATGACGGGTCCAGCATAGCCTTTACCTCATTGGTTACACTTTCCATATTTGTAAATTCACCTTTAGGTTCCAGGTTGGAGAAATAAGTGTTTGGAAAAGCAAAGATGATGTGGAAGTGTTTGGAATAGGGCAGATAGTTTAAAAAGGCAAATATGCCAATAATGTGGAACCACCAGCAGCCCCTTTCTATAGCAATTAAGCCTGCCGCCGTATCGGGTAAAAGGTTTTGCAGGAACTGGCTTACCGGAAATGCACCAGCGGCAGTATAATGTCCAAGGCCCATAGCCTGTAATTTTGCATCAGCTGCATTCATGGTTAAAAAGGCAGTCATGAGCAGGATTTCTGTGATCAGGATGTAATTGGCATCCGATCTGGGCCAGCTTTTCATTTCTACACCACTGAACCTTTTTAATTTAAGGACGTTTCTGCGGATTAAAAAGATGGCGCAGGCCAGCCATACACCAAGGGCCAGGAATTCAAATGAACCGATGAGTACATTGTATAGGGTGCCCAGGCCACCAAAAATACGGTGGGTACCAAAAATACCATCTATCATGATTTCCAGTACCTCGATATTAATGATGACAAAGCCAGCATAGACAATGAGGTGCAGGAAGGCCGGGACAGGCCGGAAGAACATTTTTGTTTGCCCAAATGCTACTTTGAGCATGGTCATCATTCTTTTTTGGGGCTGATCGGAGCGATTGGCAGCTCTTCCAAGCCGGATGTTACGGATAACTTTTTTTAAGTTATAGCTGAACAAGGCGATGGCAGCCAGTGTAATGACAATAAACAGGATTTGTGACACCATTTGAAATATCTTTTATTGTGTGGCTAAGTTAAAATATTTAGCCCAAAACAAATTATTATGCATGCATAAAACTGTAAAATTTAGAAGGGATTTAAATAAAAAGGGTTTATTTTAAATTATTTTGAAAAAAGATTTTGATGTTCAAAAAAAGACACTACATTTGCACTCCCAACCGAGGGGAACATGGTAAAACATGTGGAATAAATAAGATGGTACGGTAGCTCAGTCGGTAGAGCAATGGACTGAAAATCCATGTGTCGCCGGTTCGATCCCGGCCCATACCACACTTAAAAAAGGCCTTTTTCGCAAGAATAGAGGCCTTTTTTTTGTTTTACGTAGTATATTTGTGCAACTTTTCTATATCAGCCCAATCGGGCATTTTAGCTATCAAACAGGTATTTTTTGTTAAACTGCACGTAAATGTTTTACAATTGTTTTACGTAAAAACAATTCATTTACGGGCGCTAAAACCTTATCGAAATGGCAACAGTTCGGGAAGTGGTATTAGAGCACCACAAAAGAAATGACAACACTTGGAACCTGAAAATCAGGCTCACACACAACCGTAAGACCACTTACATCGACACTCCCCACTACGTGTCGCAAAAACAAATCAGAAAGGATTTCACGATTAAAGACCCTTTCATCCTATCAGTGATCAATCCGGTTTTGGATGAATACCGGATGAAAATCAGTAAAATCGGAGCGAAACTGGAATTCTACACTGTGAAAAGGCTTGCAGACTACCTGCTCAAAGGTGAGCTCCAGGCAGAAAGCATCAATATTATTGAGTTTGGATGGAAACAAGTAGAGATTTTGAATGAAGCCGGACGCGAAGGTAGCCGGGACAACATGAAAGCTGTCCTTTACAGCTTGCAGGATTATTTTAACGGCTCCTACGCTCCTATTACTGAGATCAGGGCAAAGATGCTCAGGGAGTACGAAAAATTCATTCGCACGCCCAGGATCATGATGCGCCCCAACAAGTACAAAGTTTTAACACCCAAGCAATCTAAAGGCATGAAAGACGGTGGTGTTCACAACCACATGAGGGACCTGAGAATACTTTTTAATGATGCAATTGAATTCTATAATGACAAAGACCTTGGGATAACGGTCATTAACCATTATCCTTTTGAAAGCTATAAGATCATCAACCCTCCCGAAAGAAAAAAACCAAAACTGACCATCGAACAAGTCAAATTAATCAGGGACTGTGAAGTGCTGACATTGGATCAGATCAAAGTGCACAAACAGCTGCTAAGGGAAGATGCCGACTACGCTGCAAAGGAAAGCAACCGGATCTACATCCAAAAAGATTCCAGGGAACACCAGGCACAGGAATTGGCTATGCTGAGCTTTTACCTCTGCGGCATGAACGCTGTCGACCTTTACGGCTTGCCGCTAGCCGAGAAATCAATTTTAGAGCGGCTGGATTATAACCGTCAAAAAACAAAAGGCAGAAGAAGAGACGAAGCCTTCATCAGCATCCATATTCCGGATATAGCCCTGCAGCTCTACATCAAATATGCAGGGAAGCTACAGCAGAGATATGCTTCACACATCAACCTTGACCATGCGTTAAGCTTCGGTATGCGCAGACTTGGTGCTAAATTGGGAATTACCGGCCTCCAATTCTACGATTTCAGGCATGCTTTTGCGGATATGGCAAGGAACATCTGTGGCTTCCATACGGAAGATATTGGAGTTGCACTTAACCACAGAGACAACACCAATGCCGTTACTGACATCTATATCAGTAAAAATTGGGGCATCATTGATAAAATCCAAAAAGCTGTAATTGCACTGTTCATTCGAAAAGTAGAAGACGGTAAATTATGCAACCAGAGCGTCTTCTCCCTGGCAAGGTTTACCACAGTGAGGCGTGTGGCATAAAAGGCAGTTATTTTGCGAATATAAATTATTTACATATACTTGCAGGGAGAGCGTTAATTTAAAACCGGGCTGTTGTCTCCTGACAATGCCCGGTTTTTCTTTATAGCGGGATGTCAAAATGCTCTGGCCTGTGTTTTTTCGAGATAATTTCAGATATTGCCAGTTCAAAATTGCAGGTTAGCTTAGAAATGAAAAAAGAAACTGAGGACGAACATTACTGGATCGAGGCATTCCGAAATGGTGATGAAAAAGCGTTGGCTCACTTTTTTGATATTCATCACAAAGCCTTGTGCTATTTCTGTAACCGGCTTATTGACAATAATGCTGAGGCCCAGGATATCGTCGCTGAGTGTTTCGTTAAAATCTGGCAGCGACAGCATACTTTTGAGACTGCCCGCAGTATAAAAGCCTTTCTCTATATTACTTCCCGCAATGCCTGTCTTGATTATTTGAAACAGCTGAAGCGCAGAACCACCCGGCAGGAAGATTATTTCAGGCAGTTGGAAGTTGTTGACATTACCGTTTTAAATCATGTAGTAGAATCCGAGTTTCTGAGCATCCTGCATCAGGAGGTTGCCCTGCTGCCTGACCAATGCCGCAAGGTATTTTCGCTGATATATTTTGAAGGCAAAAAAACGGATGAAATCGCTGAGCTAATGGACTTGTCGATAAAAACAGTACGTAACCATAAAGCACGGGCCATTGAGTTATTACATCACTCATTTTTGAAAAAAGGTGTTTCTGACGCGCTTACACTAGCCATTTTTATCTTTTTAAATAAAAAATAAAATTTCCTGGTTTTGAATTGGGCGTTTCTCAGTTCTGTCGTTTCTATGTTAAACGGGGGTTAATTTGTTGTTAGCTTATCCGCATCTTAAATAGATATGTTTGATAAAGAATTTGATATTGCCGAGATCATTGCCCTTAGCCAGAAACAAGAGCTAACCGCCAGTGATGAACAATTACTTCAGCAATGGCTTGAGGCAGATGTGGCTAACCCAGTTCTATTTGCCAGCCTCTCCAGTGAAGATTCAATCAGGGAGAAAATGAAAGCTTTTGAATCGCCGGACAGTAACGTGTTATGGCATAACGTGATCAGTAAGCTCTCCTATCAAAATACTCAGATTAAACCGCAATATAGAAGATTATGGCCTCGTATTGCGATTGCAGCGGCCGTGGCGACAATTATATTTGGCGCGGGCTTATTTTATTATAACCTAAATAATAACAAAGCGCAATCTGACCAGGTTGCATTGAAAAATGATGTTGCTCCGGGAAAATACGGGGCAACTTTGACTTTAGCTAGCGGTAAGAGGATTAAATTATCCGATGCTATTAACGGCGAGTTGGCGAATGAAGCTGGTGTCACGATTAGTAAATCTTCCGATGGCAGACTGATTTATGAAATCAAGGGATCAGATACAGATCCGGATAAAATCAATACTTTATCTACCGTTAACGGGGAAACATACCAGGTGCGTTTGCCCGACGGCTCCATGGTGTATTTAAATGCGGCTTCCAGTCTAACGTATTCTGTTAACCTTATTCAGAACAGGCAAAGACGTGTTGGGCTTTCCGGGGAAGGATATTTTGAAGTGGCTAAGGATAAAGCCCATCCTTTCATCGTTCAAACTGATAAGCAAGAGGTGGAAGTATTAGGTACGCATTTCAATGTGAACGCCTATCATGATGAAAAAGCGATGACGACGACTTTGTTGGAAGGTTCTGTTAAAGTCATTGCTGGTGGGAAGCAGCGGTTGATCAAACCTGGTCAGCAGGCGCGTAACGATGGCAGTAATATTGAGGTTGCCGAAGTGAACCTGGAAAGTATAACGGATTGGAAGGATGGGGATTTTTATCTGAACAGGGTGAACTTCAAAACTGCGATGCGGAAGATTGCCAGATGGTACGATGTAGAATTTGTTTATGACGCAACAGTGCCGGACGAACTGGAATCTGGGGGATGGATCTCCCGCAAAAACAACCTGTCTTCTGTGCTTAAGACTATAGAAGCTTCTGGCTTTGTGAAGTTCAGGGTAGAGGGCAATAAGGTTTACGTATCGAAATAATTTATATATCATCTCCTATGAAAACGGGATAATTAACAAGGGGCATTAATTTAAAAATCGGGGAATGATTAAAAACATACGACAGCATAGCTAGGGCTATAATAAAACAACCAGACCTTAGAAAGGCCTGGTTGAAGTTTGGCATCAGCCAATAAGAATCAACTGAACATCGCAGCCTGCCTTGCCTGTGGAAAGAAGAGGCATACTGCTTAACCAAACCGAAACAAACTTAACGAAAATTGCTTGCAAAAGCAATTGGGATGGTCTCTTGTCGGCCGGAAGGGAGTTTCTAAAAACCACGACAAAATGTATAAAGAAAATACTAGGAAACTTGGTATACCTAGACCGCTATACCATAAAATAATGCTAACTATGCGACTAACCACCGTTATATTACTAGCATCCCTTTTGCAGGTCAGTGCAGCGACATTTGGCCAGCGCATTACTATGAATAGGAAGAATATTCCGCTGGAATCTGTTCTTAAGGAGATCAGGAAGCAGACCGGTTATGATATTTTTTTCGACAGCAAACTGATCCCGAAGGATCAGCAAGTGAGTGTGACTTTAAATAATGCAACCTTGGATGAGGCTTTTGCAGCTGCCTTTAAAGGATTGAATTTGACTTATAAAATTGATCGAAATAGCGTTTCTATCAGGAAAGCAGAGGCGCCTTCCTTTCTGGAACCGGTGGTGGCTAGAATTATGGCTATTGATGTTAGGGGCCGTTTGGTGGATTCGGAGAGCGGGCAGCCGCTTGCCGGGGCGACTGTTAAAGTTAAAGGAACGAATAGGTCTATGACGACTAATATTGATGGTGTATTCTTTATACAGAATGTGGACGATGATGCCGTGTTGGAGATCAGTTATGTGGGATATAAGGCGAAAGAAGTCAAGGCTGCCAAGGAGATTGGGGATATAAAAATAGAAATGGTCAGCAGTGATCTGGAAGAAGTCAATGTGGAAGTTAATACTGGGTATCAGACTTTGCCGAAAGAAAGGGCAACAGGTTCTTTTGCAAAGGTCGACAATAAGCTATTTAACAGGAGAGTCAGTACAGATGTGTTGAGTAGATTGGAAGGGGTTGTACCAGGCTTGCTTTTTAATAGAAATACTGGCGCTGCCTCAAACGGCGCTACGGATTTGAGTATTAGAGGCTATAGTACCTTGTTTTCAGATGCCCAACCATTAATAGTATTGGATAATTTTCCATACGATGGGAAAATAAGTAATATTAATCCTAACGATATTGAATCGGTGACTGTGTTAAAAGATGCAGCTGCGGCATCGATCTGGGGGGCTAGATCTGGTAACGGAGTCATCGTAATTACAACAAAAAAAGGAAAACTGAATCAAAGAATCACCGCAGAACTAAATAGTAATCTGACCGTAGGTCAAAAGCCAGATTTGTGGTATTCTCCTAATTTTATCAGTTCGTCAGATTTTATTGCATTGGAACAAAAGATGTACGAAACAGATTTCTATAATCAGGCAATCATGGAGCCTAACTCGCCTATTTCGCCTGTGATAGATATACTTGCCAGAAAAGACGCAGGAACTATTACTTCCGACCAAGCGGCAAATCTAATTAATGGTTTAAAGAGTATTGATTCTAGAGATGATTTGAGTAAGTATCTATATCAAAAGTCGGCAAATCAACAGTATAGTGCGAATCTGAGAGGTGGAACTATTAATACTAACTTTGCTTTTTCTCTCGGATACGATTCAAATCGAAGTAACCTCGTTGGCAACGACAATCAGAGATATACCTTGAACGGAACTTATAACTATAGCCTTACTAAAGATTGGAATGTTTCAACAGGCTTGAATTTTACACAAACAAGGCAAAACCGCAATGACGTCCTCGGCACCTTAAATTCAGTTTATCCATACACAAAATTGTCGGATAGTAACGGTGCCGCTCTCGCTGTAAGTGAAAATTTAAATTCTTTATGGCTAAGTGATGAAAATGCCCAGAAAGGACTTTTAGATTGGTATTTTAGACCGTTAGATGAACTGAATCTAGTTGATAATATATCAAAACTATCAGATTTAAGAATTATTCTGGGAACTCAATATAGATTTCTTAAAAGATTTAGTGCTGAAGTAAAATATGCATTTCAAAAAGGAATTGGGTTTGACCAGAATCACAATAGCATTGAGAGTTATTATGCAAGGGACATGATCAATAGGTTTACTAACCTTAGCGGAAATCCGCGAAATCCGATACCATTGGGCGGAATCCTTTATAGGGGGAACGATATTACTAATTCAAACAGACTAAGGGGACAAATAAATTATGATTCCGATTTCAATAATAAACATAACTTAACAGGATTAATTGGAGCGGAGTTTAGTGATGTGATTAATGAAAATGATAACTCCGTAACATATGGTTACAATAAAAACAATAGAACTTTTCAAAATGTCGACTTTGTAAACCAATATCCTACTATACCATCATTTGGACAATCTGCTCAAATTCCTAACAATATATCCTTTTCTAAATTTACGGACAGATATATTTCATATTTTTCCAATCTAGCTTATACCTTTCTTTCCAAATACACCTTATCTTTAAGTGGAAGAATTGATAAATCAAATCTTTTTGGTGTTAATATCAATCAAAAATCCATTCCACTATATTCAATTGGAGTATCATGGGATTTAAATAAAGAAAGCTATTATAACGTTAACTGGCTGCAAAAATCTAAGCTAAGAATAACTTATGGCTCTAATGGCAACGTTAACAGGAGTGTTGCAGCTGTTACAACAACACGACAGTACTCAAATTCTTTTTATAATAATTTACCGTGGGCGACTATCTCATCACCTGGGAATCCTGAGTTAAGGTGGGAGAAAGTTAAACTAGTCAATTTCGGATATGACTTTGAATTGAAGAGCAAAATTATTTCTGGAAGTATCGAATATTATCGAAAAAAAGCAAGTGACTTATTTTCTACTTCACAGTTAGCGCCATCAACTGGCTTTGTTAATTTTTATGGTAACACGGCAAGTACAAAAGGAGAAGGGTGGGAACTTACTTTGAATAGTATCAATGTTAAATCTCGAAAATTTTGTTGGTTGACAAGTTTGATTTATAATGCCGTTCAAGATAAAGTAACCGAATACTATGAAGAGCCTACGGTGAATAATATATTACAAATTGGCCCAGGAAACGGAGGAACTATTTATCCTATAATCGACAAGCCTCTGTTTGCAATGTACAGCTACAAGTCTTCAATACTCAATCCTGAAAACGGAGATCCACAAGGTTATGTAAACAATGAGTTGAGTACAAATTACTTTGATATAATATCAAAAACAAAAAAAGAAGATTTGATTTTTCATGGTTCCTCCAGACCAACATCATTTGGCTCCTTTAGGAATTCATTTATTTATGACAGGTTTAATTTATCCGTCAATTTGGTCTACAAGCTAAATTACTTTTTTAGAAGGAATTCTATCGACTATTATGCGCTATTTATTGCCGGCAGAGGCCATCAGGATTTCTATAAACGTTGGCAAACCTCTGGAGATGAGTTAAAAACGACTGTACCATCAATACAGTATCCCCCTAATGATATAAATCGTGATATGTTCTATACATATTCGGACAAATTAGTAACTAAAGGAGATCATGTAAGAATTCAGGACATATCGCTTAGTTATGAATTCAAAGATTTTGCGCCATTTCGGTCGTTCGAAATCTTTACATACATAAATAATGTAGGAATATTATGGAAGGCAAACAACGAAGGACTTGATCCTGATCTTTACTATGGACAAACTAACGTGTCCCCAATTCCTAGAACTCTTTCTGCCGGAATCAAAGCAACATTTTAATATATGAACATGAAAAAATACTTGAAACTCGCAACATATTTTCTTTTGGGATTTTGCACATTTAGTTGTAAAAAAGAAAAAGATTTTTTAAGTGCTAAACCTAATGATGCATTGACAGTTCCTAATTCTCTATATGATTATGAGCTAATTTTGAATGACGAAGATAATATGAACGCAAATGAACCAATGCTCGGATTTATATCAGGAGAGGAATTTACGGTTTCACTTGCAAACATGCAAAGAGCCACTCAAACGCAGCGGAATGCATATACCTGGGGGAAGGATAATTTTTACGAAAATTTAGAATCACCAGAATGGGGAACTCCTTATAAGCGTATTTATGTTGCCAATGTTGTGATTGATGGATTAAAAACACTCAAGATTTCAAAAAATGAACAAACAAAATATAATGCTATCAAAGGGAGAGCTTTGTTCTTTAGAGCATGGAATTTCAAAGTATTATTGGATCTTTTTACTTTGCCTTATGTTGAATCCAGTGCAGAAATATCCTTGGGAATACCTTTACGGTTAAATTCAAATCTAAATATAAAATCTTCAAGGCCAAATTTGAAGGATTCATATAATCAGGTTATTTCCGATCTAAGAGAGGCCATATTATTACTGCCTGATAGAGGGCTATTTCCTACTCAACCTTCTAAAGGCTCTTGTTATGCATTATTAGCAAAAATTTTTCTAACTCTTGGTAAGTATGATGAAGCTCTAAAATACTCGAATGAGTGTATTGGAATTTATCCGGAAATCATGGATTATAATTCATTTGAAACTGCCGAATTTAGCTTTACAACTCAAACGGAAGGTTATTTACCTGAAATTATCTTTCATGTTGCAACACCCGGTGCAAGTTTTATGTCTCTTAGTAGATTGCTAGTTGACCCAGCATTGTATGAAATGTTTGACAACGAGGATTTACGAAAAACGATGTTTTTTCACTCTATTTCAGGAGGGAAAGGATTTAAGGGTTCTTATGATTTGAAATTCTTAAAATTTTCCGGCATTGCGGTTGATGAGGTATATTTAATTCGTGCGGAATGTTACGCAAGGATAGGCGAAAAAGCACTGGCAATTAAAGACATAAATAGCTTATTGGTAAAGCGGTATAAAAAAGGAGCATTTATTGAAAGAGAAGTGTCGTCAAATGAAGAAGCTTTGGCGTTAGTACTTATTGAAAGAAGAAAAGAGTTATGTTTTAGAGGCATTCGATGGTCTGATTTGAGGCGTTTGAATTTAGATCCAAAATTATCAGTAAATCTGTCTCGACAACTCAATAACGTAGTATATACTTTGCCTGCAAATGATAAGAGGTATTCTTTCCCCATTCCTGAACTGGAGATTCAGGCCAGCGGTATTCAACAAAATGAAAGATGATCATGAATGTAAGCATAAAAATATACTATTTAATTTGGGTGTTTCTAACGGTTCTACTTTCACCACCATTAACATCTTGCGCCCAGCACAGAAATAAGGAAACTATATCCATTAATGGGAAATTAGAATATTTGACAAATGAAGATTCTGTGAATTTTACTATGTATGATAGTCAAAGTTGCACGATAACTTCATCTCCAACCCTTAAAACTACACGCAGAATCAATGATGGGAAATTTAATTTTGTTATTTATGATATAAAAAACCCACATCACTTGGACATAGGACTTCCTATGTCTGATGGGAGTAGTAGATCGACAAGATTTCTAATCGAACCCGGGGATTCGATTAGTATTTCCTATATAAAAGATGATTTTGTATTCGAAGGAAAGGGGTCTACAAAATACTCAGTTGCTAATACTATATATAAAAGCATGCTAAAAATAGGCTCATCAAAATCTTCAATATTAGATAAGATGAAAAGATCGGATTCATTGGCGATGAGATGTTTTGAGGTATTAGAACTTAATAAACATAATTTGTCTAAGGAGGCTTATGAGATTTTAAAAATGGATTTGATAGCAGATATTACCTTGCGAAAATTAATACATCCATTGAAGTATCATAGTTTGAGTAATGAAGAAGTTATTACCGTCTTAAACAACTATGAAAACCCCACTTGGAATAGGAAACTTGAAAATGAGATTAAATTTAGCAAATCTTTGACGTATAGTTTTCAATATGTGTACTTTCTACTAGAAGAGTTCAAATATTATTTTTGCCAAAAAAATGAGGAGACTTACAGCGCAAAAAAATGCTATTCTTATTTCTATCGTACTTATTCAGGTGTTCAAAGAGAACGTATAATATTTTATTTACTAAAGTATTCTATAAATGGAACGGAAAATACCGATGAGCTAGTTGATAGAGCGCTTTTGTGGTTTAAGAACCCAAAGTACAGGCAGGAAATTTTAGATTTCAGGCGACGATCTCTTCCAGGTGTTACTGCCTATAATTTCAAATTAACAGATCAAAATGGGAAGACAAGACACTTGTCAGATTTTAAAGGAAGGGTTGTGCTTCTCGACTTCTGGTTTACTGGGTGCAAAAATTGTATAGATGCCCATCCATATATTGATAGTTTAAGGACCCTTTTTAAGAATCGGGATGTGGCTTTTATTAGTATTAATTGGGATAAAACGAAAAACACTTGGCTAAAAAGTGTCTCTTCTGGCTTGTATACAGCAACGACGACTACTGTGTCCACAATTAATTTAAACACAGGTAATACGGGAGACAAACATCCGGTTGTTAAAAACTATATCGCTGGTTCACCAGGAGCTCCTACTTTTAGACTTATTGACAAACGTGGCAAACTATTATTAAATCCAAAAGACCCAAGAGGAGATAAGGGTGTGGATATGGCTGCTAAAATTGAAGCGGCTTTGAAATAAGTAGAGAGTTCTGCATTAAGATCTTCTCAGGTTCATTGAACCTGAAGGTTAGTTTTAATAAGTTTAAGGTTGCGGTAGCCGGATGGGACTGCAACCTTATTAATCAAAATACAAATAATCTTTAGAGGGATTTTATGATTGAACTTCAGAATACTGACAAGGAAAGAATTATCGAAATACTGACGTTTGCATTTGAGTCGAATGCAAGTGTGAATTATATCGTGAATCAGGATGAACAGCGAATGGAGCGGATTAGGAATTTGATGCGGTATTCTGTTCGCGTGTGTTCGGTGTTTGGCAAGGTGGTGCTATCTGATGACCGGAATGCTGCGGCGCTGGTGATGCATGGGCCGAAAGGTTTCAGTTTGCGTGCATTGTTGTGGGAATTGGAACTGATTTTTAGGGTTTCCGGTTTGTCCAATTTGAAGACGGTACTTCGCAGGGAGGCGTTGATTAAAGCACAGCATCCATTGAAGACTTTTTATTATTTATGGTTTATTGGTGTGCATCCGGCGCACCGGGGTCATGGGATTGGGTCGGATTTGCTGGTGGAACTGCTAGCTGATGCGGAGAGGCTTGGTTTGCCTGTATACCTGGAGACTTCTGCGATCAGGAATGTGCCCTGGTATGAGAAGTTCGGGTTTTAGGTGTTTCATGAGATTGACATCGGTTACAAACTGTTTTTCTTGAAGCGGTTGCTGCTGAACGAAAAAGCTAAATTTTAACATGATCTAAAAAATTGCCAAAATCAGTCTTATGGTCAAAGCAACAATACAAAAAATTACGACAACTAATAATGAGCTGCCTGCAATTAGCATTCCGGCTGATCATGGCATTGTACAGCAGGTACAATGCCTTATAGAAATGAATTATAAAGCAAAAAGAGGCCAGGTATTTTACGCGGATACAGTAAACATGGAATTGACAAACCTGAACCGTTTGCTGAAAAAATACCTGGAAAAAACCCTCTCTTCGCTGATCCAGGACAGAATACATAAAGAAGCTGAATACCTGCTAACTGAGACAACCCTTAGCTGCAAAGAAATTGCTTTTGCCCTGGACACTTACGATCCCCCATACTTTTCACGCTGGTTTAAAAAAAGGACTGGGTTAACCCCAAGCCAGTTCCGGCAGAAATACCAGACATTGCCTGATTTAACATTAAAGAATTTCTAGGTAATCACCTCGATCTGGTTTGCGGACTGGACCTGGACTGCTCCTGCTGCGCATCTTGCACTTTTGGCGTTACATACTGCTCCTTAAATAGACCTGCTTCCCTAAGGTAACTTTCCGGGATATTGGTATTAAGGATCATCTTTCCATCCTTTAGGTGCTTGAACACAGTTTTAGCCAGTGAGTCTACAATGACCTTCCGGCCTGCCGGATGCACCAATACATCAGTTAATGGGATAGAGAATTTTTGCATCATATAAGAATGGTCTGGTATTCCAAAAACGATCCCTTTCTTCGCTGCATTCTCCACTTGCTTCCTGAACTTTTTCAGGTCTTTGTCGAGAAGATGGGCGATCAGCAGGTCATCGATAAACGTTTCAAGATCCATCGTAACGGAAAACGCCTCCATGCCATGTTCCGCAGGATATTTTTTATCAGGAAGCGTTTTGCAATATGCTTCTGCCTGCCTTATGAGTTCGCGCCCACTCAGGCTATCACCCATATAGTGGGTCGGCCCTCCGCGCCCTTCGTTTTTCGCAATACCCGCGTTTTTACCATCTATGTATAAGGAGGCGGTAAAGCATTCTGTTTCTTCACTTCCTGATTCGAAGTGTTTGATGTTTTTTAATTCTATTTTCATCTTTTTATAATTTTGTTCTTTCATTAGTGATGAAGCTACCATGACCTTATAATTCCATTGTGTGACCTGTAAGTTCATGGTGGTTTCATAATCGTATCTTAATTTGGCAGTTCATGTTGTTTTAATTGTCTGTAATTCAGGCGTTAACTTGTTTTTTTGCAGGATAATATTTATATTCGGGATATGAAAACTGCATTTTTTTCATTGATTTTGATCGTCATCTCCACCGGGACAATTATGGCCGGGGGGAACATGACCAACAAACTGCCCGCTATGATTATCGTAGCGGTTTGTATGTTGCTTTTTATATCCATGATGAATAGCCGCTCTAAAGCCCGCAGGTCCTAGCTTTAATCATTTCGGCCCAGCTGGTAAAGCTTCGCTTCGGCTTATGCGTGTGAATGCCTGATCGCAATCCCGTCTCTTTTTCGAACCTGCTCAGTGAAAAATCCTGCTCAGGAATTAATATCCTTCTGCCGTTATAGTCGATTTTCAATACTTCGTCTTCAACTAAAAACCAGGCTGTTTTTCTTTTCAGCCACAGGGTGACCAGGCAATCGCTGACTTTTCCTATGGTATCTGCAGTAAAAACAGTGTGCGTTTTTGCATTTGGATAGATTAAGGCAAGAGAATTTACCAGTAATGCGTCAGGATGTAATCCCAGCGCGCCAAGAGCAATGTTATCCGGTTTCGATAAAATGAGAGGATGAAAATGCAGGAAACAAATCAGCTCCATAGCGGAATGTGAAAGATACAGGTGCCGGACAGAGGCGGGGTTAACCCCGCCTATTGTCCATGCACAAGGCTGTAAAGGAATAACTATACCGTTAAAATAACTGATCACTTCCGGCCTGAACTGCGAGAGATCCGGGAGCAGCATCAGCGTTTAGGGCCACTGCGTTTTTCTTCATGCCCCAGGTGCTGCTGGTCAATATCCGGCATATCCCTTTGAAGCTCATCCAGTTCTTCTTTACTGCGGAGCCTAAAGCTTTCTTTAGCAGTTGGCAATGGCACGTAGACCGTTTTAACTTCAGGCGCGCTTTGCTCAAAATTTCCCGCAAGGCTGCGAAGGCCACGGAGCAATACATAGGAAATGCCGCCATCAAGCAATACTGAAAGGATTAGCGCTTTATTATCAGACCAGATGCCTTTTGGGTCTGACGCCCTGTGCTGCACCTTGCCTTCGGCCAGTTCAAGCAGCTCTCCGTTCTGGAATTTTTTCTTTTCTTCTTCGGTTAGCAGGTGCTGACCAATTCTGTCCGGCGCCCGCACAATGCCCGGATCATAAGAAATGTACTCTCTGGTCTCCCTGTCGTATTCTATCACCCAGGCCTCTTCCTTCCCGTCAGCGCCCGTAAAGCTTTTACGGATATTGCTCAGCTGGCCGTCCTGAAGCTGCTGCATTTCAAGTTCCGTTAGCAACGGGTGTTTAGGTGCTATATTGTAGATGGGATGCTGGCGCAGGGAGACAGTTCCGTCTTCATTTCTGTGCAGGGACAGCTTGGTATCCATTTCTTTAATGTGGATGCCCTCGCCCTGGAGATTCTCTAACCTGATCAGATCAGTTCTCCTGCCGGAAAGCAGCCCGTGCATGTCCGCTTCGTTAAGCAATAATTTGCCATCCTTATACAGCCCAAGCTGCTGAAGTTCGTTTAATGGCAGTTCTTTTTCATTAAATGCTAAAGTCATTTTATTGGATTTAGGGGTTATCGTTTCATTGAATAGTTACCGGGTTCAGTCTGCCCGGAGACCTGCATGAAGTTTTCTTCCGGTTTGCGGTACTGCTGGGGAAGCATGGATCTTTCCAGCGCCAGCGGATGGTTGTCCGTTTTGGCCTGTACCAGGGATTGGTACAGGCCGTCAGTTTTAGCCAGTACGAACTCCTGGCCCGTGGTCAGCTCTTCCATACGGAAGCGGCTGCCTTTGAGCAGGCTGGCTACTTTATAGACCTTTTCGTTATAACAGATCACATCAGTGATTCCAAGGCCCGCGGTTTTGGACGCTGTATGGCGGATTGATGCTTGCATTTGCTGTTCTGTAGCCAGGACTTCCGTCAGGTTTCGTTTCCGCTCAAAAGCCAGAAGATAGCTCACCATCTTTTCCGCATCAGAGGCCGCGGCATGGATCTCATAGGGATGATTGGTTAAAATTTTAACCCAGTCCTGAACGTATGCCGCATGCTGCCCCGGATCATGGCCGATCTGCATTTCCTGGCCCAGGATCATGGAAGCAATTTCGGCCCGGAGCTCTTCTCTCGCATACAATTCCGTACCGAATTTGTTGATCAGGCCGCGGTCCAGCCGCTCAGGATGGCCTGTCCAATGCGCCAGTTCGTGAAGAAGCGTTGCATAATATTTGTCCCCTGTATCAAACTGGCTGCGCAGCGGCATGATGATCGTGTCTATCAAAGGCGTATAAAACGCCCGGTCCCCTTCGCGGTGATGAAGCTTTGGACTGGCCGCCTGGACCAGGTTTTCCACCCGCTCAATTGGGTTCCAGCCCTGTTCTTCCTCCGTCCTGACACCACTTTTTCTTTCCGGGATGCCTTCAATCTGTTCGGCATTAAATACCCTTGCGCTGGTAATGATGGGTTTTTCCAGTTTCACCAAGACTTTGGCTTCTTTCCCGTCCTCTAAAACAGGTTTGCCCTGTTCATCACGTTTGGTCACCAGTTCGCTGAGTTTCACATACTGGATTATGCTGCTTTTTTCTCCTTTCCTGATCTTCCAGTTTTCGGCCGAAGCTTGCTTAAAGGTCATCCAGCGGGGGTCGTTGTACCCGCTGATCAACAGGGAAATCGCATTGATCCCTTTGTACCGGGTGCCTGATAATGGATTAAACGGCATTTCAAAGGCGGGCTGCCCTGCTTTCCAGGGCTTTTGCCAGGGTGCGGTTCCCGCTTTGAGCTGTTCAATGAGTTTCTCGGCAACCTGGACATGCAGGGCTTTTAACCCGTCTTTTACGTTTGCTTGTTTACTCATCTTCATCCTCCTCTGATTCATCTTCAGGATCCTCATCATTCGGATCTTCATCGGCATAATCAATGCCGTAAATGGCTGCTTCGGCTGGGGTCAGCCCGGCTTCCTCGCCATCGGCGAGCAGGCGCAGTTTATCTTCCAGGTTCTGCTGATCCGGGTTAAATAGTTCTTCCATAAAAATTGATTTGGTTTATTTTCTTCTCTTGACCTCGGAGATTCCCTCTTTGGCTTTGGGTTCCGGGGCATTGGTCGGGGGCGCAGGCTTGAAACGTTTTACGATTTGTTGCACCTCATCGCTGATCTTATTGTAGTTACTGAACAGTACCTGTTCCTGTCTGCCCCCGAAATCATAGTAGACTGGCAGATCACGGTATGCGGCCTCTTCCTTTTTGATGGCCTTCAGGTCCAGATTAATCCTGCAATGAACGGCCGAGGTGTCAAATTTTCCGGTATAGCTTTGTTCCGCTTCATTGGCCAGGATGCCGACCATTTCCCCTGTTTTTAAAGAGGCGATCTTTCCTGCCGGGATCAGTGGCTCGAGTTTCTCGCTTAGGGACAACGAAGTCTTGTTCCGGTCAATGGAAAGGCTTTCGTTTTGCTGCTTGACCTTGCCCGATAGCTTTTCCAGCCATTCCAGAGTTTCCTTGCTGCGGACAGCGCCGGAAAGGACATTGCCCACTACGGAGGTAATAATAGCGGCGTTATCCTTGCCGTATTGCTGCTTCAGCATCGGAAGCTCCTGGAGTCCCAGGAAAACCGCCACCAGGTTGCTTCTGGCCTGGGAAATTAAATGGTGTATGTTGTGTGCGTATAAAACGGGGCTCTCATCTAAAACAAGGGCCACCGGAAGGTTTCCCCTGGAGTTGACGAGCCTGGTGATCCTGTTGACCACTACCGAATAGCAGGCCGAATTGATACTCTGTGTTGCCGGGTCTCCGGCAAGTACCAGGATAGAAGGGTTTTTGGGATCGGAAATTTTAAGCAGAAAATCATCTCCGGAAAACACCCAGAAAGTTTCCTTAGTGGCCAAACGGCTGAGAAATATCTTCAGCGTACCGATCTGTCCTTCAAGCTGATCAAATGCCCTCAGCTTGTAGGCTGTCCGGAATGGCGACAATAGGGAATCCAGTTCCTTGTTACTGAACAAGGTGCTGAAGATCTCTTCATAAGAGCAGTTCAGAAATGCCAGCGTGTGCGGCAAAGTAGAGTACCGGCCATTTTCAAACTGGCTGAAAAAGTAAATGCAGGCGGCAAGAAAGTTAATGGCCGACTGAGTGAAGAACTGGTCCGAGCCGCCTGATTTGTCCCCCTTTTTCATGGCTTCCACCAACGCTTCGGCTGTCTCAGACGCATCTGCCAAAGTTCGCAGGTACTCCTTTTTCATGGGATTGATGCGCCTGCTTCCTGCTACATCATTCAGGTTGATCACATGGAATTTGAAATCCTTGTTTTTCCCCTGCTGTTTAGCCAGCAGGTAATGATAGTAGGCGATCTTACCCAGATCAGGAAATTTGAAATCAAAACAGCAGAGCGTGAAACCTTTCTGAGATATCAACTGACGCAGTACCGGCATGAAAAAACCGAAGCTCTTTCCCGCTCCCGGAACACCGCAGCAAATCGTTCCCCGCAGACTGTTCTCTATCACCAGGTAACCGTCATGCACTTTTTTCCTGTAATAAAATTGCATTGGAATGTTAATGGTAAACCTGCCTTCTTTTGGTGTGGTGCGCTGCATAAAGGATTCGCCCTCAGTATTCCATTTGTCTTTCCCCAATTTGGAACTGATGATCTTGGAAACGTTGTCCATTGCCACATGCAGCAGCACTGCACCTGCAAAACTCATCATTAGGTAGGCAAGGTCAGCAAGGCTCATACCTGAAAGAACTACTGCCGCATTTCTGCCCTGGAAAACAATACTACTGAAAAACAGGGCGGCGCCAATTGCCATTGGCCAGGCGATCTGTGTTTTGGGGTTCAGGTCCTTTTGTTTGCGGCTAAGGGTTCCTATAGAAGCCAGGCAGATCAGCAGTAAGGTAAAAAGCTTGCTGTAGATCAGCTGGTCATAGAAAGGGATCCTGGAGATCCGCTGAGTGAAGGTCAACAGCCAGGGAATGTCTGGCTGGCTGGTGCTGGCCGGTTTTACTCCAAAAATAAACAGGAAGACTTCAACAATCACAGACAGGTAAATGCAAAACTGGAAAAAGCGGAGCATGCTTTGCTGTTCTCTGGTCTCATCCATATCAGAAATTTAAAAGGTATCCGCTTCCAGGATGTCGCTGTATTTGACCTGTAAGGTCAATGTGCGCCCCGATATCTGCTTTTCGCAGAGGCTGATGTTGAGCACCTTACTTCCTGGATATGTCAGTTTTTTAAGCACATATATATTTCTGTACTTCTGCTTAATGATACCGGAAGGATACAGCTGGAATTCGGGGCTGATCTCTACCGATTGCACATTGGTGGCCTTGGTGATCTTTTTGTCCTCTATCTTGAAACGCTGCTCATCGATCTGGTATGGTAGATTCGTTTCATTGTAATAAGAAACATCCAGAAAAATGTAATCACCAAGGGTGTAAATCTGGTTGAGCCTGGCGGATAGCCCGAAAGCGCCAGCTTTTCGCAACGGTTTTGGAACTGCCATTTTCAGCATGTTCAGGGCATAGGTTTTCATTTCCTTTTGAGTCATCGTCAGTCCCTCGGTTTCAAGCGGCCTGGTATGTGAGGGCAGAATATCGACCTGGGTCCGGATGGCAGCAGCTTCAGCAAAAGGACTATAACAGAGATTGTATTGCGCCATAAAACTTTCCCCTACAACGGTCAGCACACCGATAATCCCCGGTTTATATTTCAGCAGGTTTAAAGAGTCGGGCAGGATACGGATGCGCAGTACATTTTTTACCGGCAGGTCTCCTGCCACCGCATGGGTGGAAATGTCCACATAACTGATGTTTTCAGGAGAGATAAAATGTACGGTGCTTTTGCCGTTGATGTGGATCAGCGGCAGCGCGTTTTCCGGTTTTGGTTCCTGGGCTATTGCTTTAGCGCACATCAAAGCTGGGGCTAAGGGTAAGGTAATGATAAACAGGAATTTGAGGGAAATGCTGATCAGCAGCCCTGGGTTGAGAAGATTCATAAGGATAAGATTTATGGATTAATAGTTCTTTTGCACGGTTTTCAGCTCATCGGGATCGATGAGGTAGACCAGGGTATTGTACTTGATGTTGGCCTTATTGGTTCGGATCAGTTTGGTTACAGCTGTAGTGGTGGACTGGAACATCTTCTGGAGTACGGACATCACCAGCTGGTTGTTGTTCTCTGCCTGCTGCTGTAAGGTCATGCCCTGCCCGGCATCGCTGCCCAGTTCTTTGGAGAATTCGCGGAAAGCTGAAGCCGGGACGAAAAGTCCCGGAATTCCGTCAAGGTCATAAATTTCCAGTTTAACCGGCAGGATATGGTTGTCCTGCATGATGGTACTAATGGTCAGGTTTACCCGCTGCCCGCTGAATCCGGAGATCTGCGCATACAGGTAAGCGCCCCTTTTGATGAGAAATTTTCCGGCAGTCATGTCATCCAGCAACCGGATGCGCAGGCGTGAGCCAGCATAAGCAGTGATGTCCTGATCCACAATCGCCCGGATAAATGTTTCTTTTTGGCCCGAAGTGATGGTATTGAACAGGGGTGAAACCGATTCAGTCCTGCTGACGCTCAGTTTTTGTTTGCTTTTAGTGTCGTCTGCCGAAATTTGCAGCTGTTTCAGCCGCTGTTTTTCGGCCTTATAATCGGGGTCATTGGCTTTGCCCATGCTGTCAACAATGGCCATCTGCTTACGGAAAATCTCCATCGGGTCTGCCTGCTGCTGGTATCCGCTTTTCGGCGCTCCACCAGTGCCGGAAGCATTCATGCGGGCCAGTACCAGGGCAAGTTGCCTGTCCGTGTCATCAGGATAGCCGGACCTGTTAAAAACATCCATATCTGTGGAACGCGGATTTCCGGTATTGAAGGCGCCGGGACCACCGCGGGATAGCCCGTAATTATCCGAAGGATAAACCGAACCGCCATACCTTCTTTTTGCCGCCTGATCGATGGAGTCGAGCTTTCGCTTTTCGCTGAGGTTATACAGGTCCGGTATAGGCTGGTTCTGCAACTGCTCCATGCCGATGTTCCCGACTGCGGTATAGCCGTCACCGCCCAGGTGCTGCTGTTCCAGGGCGCCCATCTTGTCGGTCAGGCTGGTGTTTTTTACCTGGTCTGAGACCCCGGCAACATTGTCGTTCAGGGTATTTTTGCCCCCGGTCTTCGGGGGTTCCTTGGCAAAACTGTTAAAGTATACATAAGAGAAAATAAGCAATAAAGGCAGCATGATCAGCGGGATGATGTACCTGGGCTGTTTAAGGTTCAGTTTCATGTTTTAATAATTTTAAAGGACGAAAAAATTGAGTGCGGCCGATACCAGGATCAGAAAGACCATCAGCGCGAAGCACTGTTCGGGATACTTGCGGAACAAATGCGTAAGTTTTAGCTTAAAAAGCCTGTACAGCACGCGGAACTCTTTTTTAAGTTCAGGTATCAGCTCCGCTGCGCCAGGCTTAGAGGTTATTTTTCTGGACATTTTCTAGATCTTTGTTTTCTACGGTTTTCCAGCGGGTGATCAGCACCGCATGGGGATTGTTGTCAGAGCGCCTGTCCATATCTTTCAGGTAGCCTTCGGTGATCAGCGAGCGGGTTATGGTTGAGCTCCTGCGGTCAATTTTCTGCTTGCCGTAATAGCGGAAAAAGCCCCGTACAGGATCAACATAAATGGAATCCGTGCGGATGGTCAGCACCGCGCTGGAAGAAAGCACCGAATTGAAAAAGCCTTTTTCTTTCAGGTTTTCGTATTGCAGGGCCCCACTTTCATCGATCAGGTACATGGCCCGCTTCATCTGGTATTCGATGAACTTGTCATCCGGGGTCAGGGAAAAGAACAGGGTGTGGAAGAGGTTGATGTGCGCCCGGTATTCTGCCGGGCGGTTTAGCTGTACATCAGTTTGTTTGGCGAGCAGCGGAACGCTCGATGCGTCCATCACATAAATGCTCTTGCGGGCCGAACTTACCTGCTGGTAAGCAAACCAGGAAACCGCCAGCACAATCAGTCCGGCAGTGATAAAACTGCCCACAGAAAGCACAGTTGCCAGCCTGATTTTGGCTTCAATGTTTTTAATGATCATGAGGAATTGATTGGTGAGTGTTATTTGCCTTTCATTAATTTAGTGGCCATGCGCGCGAACGTAGAGGCGCCGCGGAACATACTGGAAGTAGCGGAAGAAATACCTGAAGTAGATACGATCCAGGTAGAAATGCTGGGTACGGTAAGCATGGTTAGCCCCCCGATCAGGAAAGTGACGATTACCATCCCATAGGAATAGATGCCGTTGGTGGAAAAAGCATACAGCCTGTCCATCAGTTCAGCATCAGGCTTTAAAAGCGCGCCATACCTGTAGATCTCAGCATCCAGGGCATACTGCTGGAACAAGCTGGCTACATACAGCACCAGGTAGGCAATCCCTGAATACAGGTTTACCGAAATGAACCTGGCGACCCAGGTACTGAAAGAGTCCCGGAAAGCAGGCAGAATGCTGATGGCAACTGAAAAAGGCCCCAATATGATCAGGATGGTTGAGAAAATGATCTGAATGAGCAGGATTACATACACGCAGATCCGCAGGAACCACAGGGCAAGGGTTTCAAGAATTGTCGTCACCAGGAGTTGCAGGTTTACCTGCATTCGGTTGCGCAGTTCCACAATGGGATTCCAGACTTCTGAAAATCCTTCCTTAACAGAAGATTTGACCGACTCCCAGGCATTTTCATACCAGGTGTCCGCTTCCACTTTGGCGGTTTCGGTCTCGGCCTGAACTTTCAGCAGCTGGTTGGATACCTCGAACATGAGCTGCGCACGCTGTAAACGCAGGTTGGTGATTACGGCCTGGTTGCCCTCGAACATGGCCTCGGTCTTATTGGCCACCAGGTCGGTAGGGTAAGCCACGACCTTTACAAAGATGCCCCACCAGAGGATGACCATGACCAGGCCGAATGGCCGGAGCAGGGGCATGATCTCCAGCTGCTTATCGCCTGCGATCATTTCATACGACTTGATCGCAAAGAAGATGAGCATAAAGATGGCGGCAAGCGCCTGGGCATCATTGATAAATGCACCATAGTGACTCCAGATGGATGACTTCATCACCTTCAGGAAATGCATCATGCCTTCCTCGTAAACGCCGTTTCCCTGTAAGTAATGAAAGGTCTGCTTAAAGTTTTCCGGGACAACCCCGGATCCGGGATCCTGCATAAAGGATACCCGGCTGGTTGGAATTAAAGAATTCATAAGGATGGATTAAAGTTTTGAATTGCGCAGGATGGCATCCGCGATCTGCTTGTCCGAGCGGTAACTGCTGCTTTGGGGGATTACAGTTTCCCCGGTGCGGATCTTACTGAGGCTTTCCAGCAGTCCCAGGTAATGGGCAGCATGCTGTTTTTTGCTTTCCCAGGAAGCCTGAAGCTTACGGTAATCTGCCAGCAGGCGGTGATAGTTGATGATCCGGCTGCCCCGGTCCGCATTGGTCTGCATGGCACCCAGCAGGCGGTCCCTGAGCAGATCACTTTGTTCACCATACCAGGCTGCCAGGCCTGAATTGTACAGGTAAGCCCTGACATTGGGAACCATACCTTCCAATGGGTCGTGCATTTCAGCTTGCAGCAGCGGCACAAATTCCGACTTATAGTACAATAGCCATAGCGGATCGATACTGGAAAAAGCGGCAGAATAATTGACCATTTCAATCAGGGCGGTGCCAGCCAGGGTGTCTGCGTGGAGCTTATAGGCACCGGCGGTTTGCTGCATGGCAAGGGCCAGCCCGAGCCTTTGGGTTTGCGGGCCGTATGGCCCTAAGGGACGAAGATCCGTTTTAGGATAGTTAGGATGCAGGAACCAGGTGATCCAGTAGTCGGGATTTAAGCCCAGGAAGCCGCTTGTGGGTGTAAATTTATTGCGGTCCCACTGTTTAAATACCATGCGTTCCTGCTGGTTGGTAATGTGCTTGTCCCGTATCTTCTTTTGAGCCGGGCATAACCCGGCCTGCCCTGCAAGTAATGCTAGGATCAGTATACCTCTGAAGTTCATAAGCTTAAATTATTGGAGCAGGTGCCGGGCATCACGGATGATCTGATCTGCCTTTTGCCTGTCCTGGTTAAAGAAATTCCGGTAAGGGTTGGCCGTTTTCAGTACCCCGTTGAATTTGGCCCAGTACATGGCCCTGCCCATGCTGTACACCTGGGAGCGGATCACCTGGAGTTCCAGGCTGACTTTACGCAGCAGAAAATCCCGCTTTTCGTAATCCATCAGCACCCCTTCGCCTTCTTTGAGCACAAAGTCCGAAACTTCAGTGACCAGGCGGAGCCCCCGGTTTTTCACCTGTGCGGCCACATCTTCTGCAAAAAGCAGCAGGTAGGGATCCGAGGAGGCAATACTGATCATCTGGTTGGATTCTGAAACGATCTCGCTGGTCAGCCTTCCGATCTGCACCACTGCAAGCCCCTCTTTAAGGGCCTGGTTCACTTCTTTGAGTGAACCAAGGATCAGGTTCTGCACCAGCACGACTGAGGCCAGGTTGAGTTTGATGTCACTTAGCCTGCCGTTTACAGTATTCAGGTAACTGTTGTGAATGTTATCGGCAGCCAGGCGCATGGCCCCGTTCTCATTGACGATGTTAAAATGATCGCGGTCAAATACCACACGCTGGGCAAAACCGGAAAGTACCGGCACCAGCAGCAAAAAACTGAAAACAACTCTTTTCATGGCTTGAATAAACTATTGGTGTTTCGGATGATGTCATCTACCATCCGCTGGTCCTGGTTGATAAAATCACGGAATGGACTGAGGTTTTCCAGGCTGCTGCGCCGCGAAGCGTAATACATAGTTGAGGCCAGGCCTCTTGCAGCGCCCGCAATCCGCCTGAGCTCGGTAAGCACGTAACTGAAAAGCATCCTGCGGTCACTGGCTTTCATCTGGTTCAGATCCCCGATGCTTAGGAAAAGCCCGTACAGGTAATTACATAACTTCCTGGCGCGCATGACCATATCTGCTTCACTGTCATAAGCCAGGGGCAGCAGCAATGGCTGGTGCCAGGCAAGCGTGAAAATATTGCTTTGCTGCTGGATGATCTCCTCAACAACGGGTGCGGCCTGCAAGCCGATCTGCGCGGCATCGATGGCCAGCGCGATGGCCTTAAACCTGTTTTGCAGTTCCCGGTACCGGGTTTTAAGTTTGGAAAGCTGGGTTTTGTTGTATTCCTCATTCGCCGAGACAACTGCCTGCCTGTTTTTTGCGTCCTGCTGCCTGCTGTGTTCGGACTTGCTTTCCTCTACCAGCTGGTGCAGCAGCTGAACATTCAGCTGCGCGCTGCTTTCACTTAAACCGCAAAAGCACAGCAGGATCAGAAAAATGCCGCCTTTAAAATTCATCAGTTTGTACATCAGCGTTTGAAAAGTTTAGAGTTCAGCAGGATGTCATCGGCGATCTGCTTGTCGATATTGATAAAGCCTGAATAGGGATTGAGTGAGTTCAGGATACCGCGCTGTTTGGTCCAGAACATGGTGCGGTGCATCCCGTAGGCTACCCCCCGGAGGATCATCAGGTCCGTGCGGATCTTGTCCAGGATCTTAGCCCGTTCCCCGGAATCCATGAGGCCGTTGATCCCGCCCTGCAGGGCAAAACTGCTGACCTCTGCGGCAAGGGCAAGCGCCCTGCTTTTGAATTCCCTGGCACCCTGTTCGGCAAAAAGCAGCAGCACCGGGTTGGCCTGGGCAAGGGTGACCGCTTTGGTGGCATCGCGGGCAATATCAGCGCTGATCTCGGCAATGTCCTTTACCGCAAGCAGGGACCGGACCGCGCCGGAGACCTCGGAAAGTCCGCGGTAGATCTGATTTTGCAGGTCGTTGGCTATTGCCAGTTCACCTGTGACGGCCAGCTGCGCCCTTTGGATCAGCGTCAGGTTCTCATTGGTCCTGCCCAGCTGGTTGTTGATGACCCCGGAATGGGCCGCTGTTGCGGCGGCCACCGCCGGGTCTACATAGATTTGCGCATGGACCTGACTGGCCCATGTGAGAAATAACACGAAGGTTGAAAATAGACGTTTCATAAAATAGCTTTTAATTAAAGAATAGCGGGTGCTTAATTGAAGGGATCGCTGCTGATGAAACCCAGGAAAATAAAAGTGCCGCAAACCGGAGAACCGTATTTGCTGAAAGCTGGCCCTCAGTTCCCTGACGACCAGGCGACCGATTGATTTACTTTGGTTACAAATTCTGGCAGCTGCATTCCCGAACTTTTCAGGTCAGCAACAAAAGCGTCGAGGCCCGACCGGTAAGAACCGTGCCTGGAAACATAGCCTTCCACGGCAGATTTTTCCGGCTTTTCGGTAGTATAAATTAAATACTGGTGCAGGGCATTCTCGACACCGTAGACCTCGCCGCTTGAACCCCTGCGAATGTAAACCTCCTTAAACCGGCTGCGCCCTTCTTTATTGTCCAGCTGGTTGATCGTAAAGATCTTACGCCGCTCCACCTCATTGATGGACAATAAGGCTGCGATTTCATCAAAGCGGTCCCGGAACTTGCTTTGGTCCAGCAGAAAAAAGGTATCTGAGTTGGCAATAATGCTGTCTTTTACTACAGCGTTGCCCACAATGTCACCCAGTTCCTGAGTCACCACCATCACTTCACCCCAGAATTTGCGTACGGTCTTATAGAGGTAGACAAGCTGGCCCGACATCAGCGGTGAAGACACCGCTTTCCAGGCTTCTTCCACAATAAGGGCCTTTCTGCGGTTGGTCCGGTTACGCATTTTCTGGATAAACACGTCCATTATGATCAGCGTCACCAGGGGAAATAAAATCCTGTGCCCCTTTATCGCGTCGATTTCAAAGACAATGAAGCGCTCCAAGAACAGCGACTGGTCGGCCTGCTCATTGAGCAAAGCTTCAAATTCACCGCCCTTGGAGTACTTTTTCAGCACATAACGGAATTCTTCCAGATCAAAGGAAATGCGCTCTGTTGCCTTGATCCCTGGTATCCGCTGACAGGCGAATTCATAGAAGGTGTCGAACTTAAGTTCATCAATCTTTTGCTCCCCGGAGAACCAGCTGCTGTAGTAAGCTGAAATTACTGAAGCGATCACATCCCGTTCTACAGTACCCAGCTCACCATCTGCGCCCTTCCAGGCCAGGCCGATCAGCGTGCACAGAAAATCCTTCTTTTCAATATTATATTCAGCTTCGCTGATTGCGAAGGGGTTCATCGTGATTGGGCTTTCCTCTGAATAGGTGATGTATTTGCCCCCGAAATAGGCGCAAAGGCCGGAATAAGAATGACCTGTGTCAATGATCACCACATCCATGTTATAGCCCAGGTATTGTTCTACAATACTGTTCACCAGGAAAGATTTACCGCTTCCGCTAGGGTCCAAGGCAAAACCTGTTCCTTGCGTTAATGCGGCCTGTGCGCATCGGCAGGTCAGAAGGATCAATGGCAACCGGGATACCCTGCCTGTCGGTGAAACGCAGCAGGAAATCAGACACCTCATCAATGGGCAGGGATTCCCTGAACAACAGGCAGCAGGCCGCATCAAGGGTGGTCAGGAACCAGTCATAGGTCTTAAGTTCAATGGCATTGCCGGGCAATGCGGTCCTGAAAAGTTCCAGCTGGTTGTAAGCATTCCGGGAAGGGACAATACCGAGGCGAAAGAGTTCGGTCTCAATGAAGTTGACCGGTTTTGCCAGCTGGTCTTTACCGGTACAAACCAGGATGGTGTAATGCGCATTGACCAGGAGCTGGTTTTCCCTGGCGACATCAGTCAGCAGGCGGTCAATATCTTCCACACAGATGTTGTTTGCAGGATCCGGTATCCCCGAATGGCGCTTCCGTTTCAGTTCCAGGCGGTTCAGGGTCAGTTGCTGCAAGGGTACTTCGATGACCTGGTTATAGACCATCACCTGGTAGCCCGGTACCCGCATTAAAAAATCAAGGTTGTCTGCTGGAAAGTCATGCAGGCTTTTACCGGGCTGGATCGTGCGGTAGGTTCCGATCTCTTCCGGCAAATTCACCTGGTCAGTATCGACCAGTGAAATGCATTTCATGGACTTGCCGCCCATTTCTAAATGCTGGTCCCCGCTTTTAATATTGTCCAGGACCAGTTTACCCGAAGTAAAATCCATGCTCAACAGGCTCATTAAATAAGTATTGGTCTCCGCAGCGGAAAGCAGCCGGGGCTGAAACCCGCCTGAAGTTAAAAGATCCGTTACCTTACCGATCTGCAGGCTGAATTCTTCCAGCTCAGCCTGGTTAAAAACATAAAAGGCCCCGCGTTTGACTTGCCGGGTAATGACCAGGTAACTTTGCACCGCGGTATATTCCCGGTCCCGGAAATGTTCCCCATACTGCTGTTGCAGGTAATCTTCAGCTAGAGCGGGCTGGTACCTGCGCCGGATGAAGACATCCTGTTTCTGGATCATATAACCCTGTCCCAGCACAGCGATCAGGTTTTGAATGGTGGCATGGACAGCATTGTATCCCGCCGGGTCAGCGGAATACTGGAGTACGGGGTTGGTCACCGAGAGTACCGCAGAGAAATCGCCGCTGTCACTGTAGAGCAGGTCCAGGCCGCCATAGCGGTCAAAACCTGCATAGGGCAGTTTAAAGGTTGTTTTTCTGTTTGTTGACATAAACTATTTTTAAGCGGTTTGGATGGATGAAAATGCCGGGAAACCGGGTTTTGGAATGCAGGCCGCCTTTCTGCCTGGAAATGGTGAAGGCCAGACCCGCAGCGGTCGCGGCCAGGGCGACAAAGCCGCCCAGGTACATATTGACCATTGTGCTTAGCAGCCCTCCAAGGACCAGGCCCGTGACCAGGGAAGTCACGCCCCAGGCGATGAATTTTCCTTTCAGGCCTTTGTAAATAAGGGGCCGCCGCAGCCCCTTATAGACCGGATACTTCCTGAGCATTAGAGCCCGAAGAATGCTTTAATGACTACGCCGACCAGCACAAGGAACAGGCAGGAGCCGCCCCAGGACATCAGTTCTTTGTTGATGTCATTATCGCCGGAGTTCCATTTGATGTACACGCGGACACCGCCTATGGACCCTACCACGGCACCGATGACCAGGATCAGGTCACCGACTGGATCCACATAGCTGGTCAGTGAAGAGGTTGCGGCACTGATACCGGCCACACCTCCCTGTGCCATTGCGGAGTTAACGGAAAAAGCCGCACAGATGAGCGCGGACAGGGACAACAGTCGTTTGTTTCTTACTGTCATAAACAAGAATTAAAGGATTAAAAAAAAATGGAGTTGCAGGGTTAGTGAATGCCGAACAGCGCGGAAAGGGCCACACTAAGCAGGCTGAGAAAAAGGCAGGCCAGCAGCCATCCCGCCACCTGGCTGTCGATGTGCTGTTTGCCAAACTGCCAGTTGTGGAATACCCGAAGGCCGCCGATCAGTCCGGCAATGGCGCCAAGGACAAGTACCATATCCGACATGCTGAAATACATCCGGGTGATCTGTCCTGAAGCCTGGTAGAATTCAGAAATTCCTGGCTGGGCGGCAGCGGCAGCAGGTATGGAAAGCAAAAAGGCAGCCTGGGCTGCCTTTAAAAACGGAACTGTAGTTTTCATTCCGATGGGTTTAATTACAAAAGGATTAATAAGCAATCGCCTTAGTGACCTGGAGAACATCGGCCTTGGCCAGCTCGAACATCTCGGCCAGGGACACGTCCCCGGTATAGCCGATGCCCGATGCAGGCAAAGCTTTATCCCGTTTTACAGCCGGTGGCGGAGATTTCCGAGTTACAGGGGCTGGCCTGCCTGCAGCGTCAACAATTACAGGTAATTCATCTTCAGAAAAAGTAAGCACCTGCTCCCCGGACGGCGCTTTTTGCTTTGGTGACCTGATGATCAGGTCAAAGGCGATATTTAACAGGTAATACAGCAGGTAAATGCTGCTGAGCCATATCAGGAAAATATTCCAGTTCATAAGTCAAATTGATTAAGTGAATCTTTGATGTAAGTGATCAGGGCAGGATTGCCCTTTAGGAAATCATGGAGTGCGAAAGAAATGAACTTGTTCATGTCAATGGACTGATCGATTTTTAGCTGCTTGAGCAGCTTGATGGTATTTGGTTGCAGGCGGATCAGCAATTTTTCATCGCCCAGTTTATGCGCTTTGATCCTGGTAAAGAGTGATTCCAAAGAAGCGTGATCCTGGGTTTTGGAAGTCTGGAGCGGTTTAACTTTTACTTTTTGCTGTGGCGGCGGACGTTCCGCTGCTTTTGGCTTGATGTCATTTTCGGGGCTGCCCCTCATAGCTTCTCTAAGCTCATCGGCCAGGGATTTGATTTCTTTGCTCATGGCCTGTCCTCCGCTTTAGAGATGTAGTGCTCATAGATAATGTGCATCAGTGACAGGACAACCGGCATCAGCGCAATTGGCGTTTGATAGGTACTGATCCGCTGGAAGTCTATCCTGTCCGGCAGCCCTGGCAGTATCACCCCGAAGCGCCGGAGTGCCTGCTCGATTTCTGTACGGGTATCGTACCTGACGGTGGCCTTAATGCGGTTTGGAATAAAAAGCATGGGTGCCAGGTTATTGATTTTTCGCAGGACCATTGCAAAAAGTACTGTCGAGTCAACAGAGAATTCATCATAGCCAAAGGGACAGATGAAAAGCTCACCCGCCGCGAAAACAGGAATAAGCCCGTCATCATCCATTTTTCCGGGCAGATCGATCAGCACCAGTTCTTCCGGCTTTTTGCTGAATACCTTTTGCAGGGCCGGGAATTGATGGAGTTCGGCTGCCACCACCTCATACAGCGGCTGGTTTTCCAGGATCTTTGCCTTTTCAAACTTGGTGGCCAGGCTTTGCTGGTAATCCATATCCAGGACAGTTACCACACGTTCCTGGACCGCCGTCAGGTAGTTGGCCAGTAACAGGCAGAACGTGCTTTTCCCGGCACCGCCTTTCTGGTTGCCTATAAGTATCACCATAACATTAATTTTAAGGGTTAGCGTGTATTTGTGCGGGCTTTGCGCTTGCGGTGCCGTTTCATGCCCAGGATGGCCTCATCATCAATATCGTCTGACAGCTCAATACTGAAGTGATCCATCGCTGAACCTTGCAGGTATTCCTCGCTGTATTCAGGTTCAGAAAAATCAGAAAAGTCATTATGCTCGTAATCCGGAGTATCAGGCACCGGATCATCTTCGATAAAATGATACCTAAGGCCTGATGGAACAGCACGACGACTTGGCACAAATACCTGCTCAGCTGTAATTTCAGTAGCAAAAGGAACATCCCGCTGCTGTGTTACTTCCCCGGAAAGCTCATTGGCCTTTGTAAACTCCGTTAAAGACATCAGCTCGCCACCTTTGCAGGTAAACTTTCTGGCATGGTCAATCAGGGTGTAAGCATAAGCGGGCTTCCCGTCCTTGCTGTGAAACAGCACCTTTATCCCGAACTTTTCCGTCAGCAGATCAGCCATTTTGGAATTCCAACCGGTGATCTTACCGGTATTTGGACCAGGTGTCTGCTCAGTAACCGGAAAAAGGGCCGGATCATGATCAGCCCGGTACCTGGTAAAGACAGCGCGCAGCTGGCTGAGCCTGTCGATATTGAGCTTATAATCTTTGATCCGTTCATCCACCGCAGCAAGGGAAACTTTCCCCAGCGCCGTACCGAACTTGAAAACCTGGTAGCTGTCACCTATAGGTGTCAAGGAGTAACCCTGGCTTTCCAGGATCATCATAAACTGGGCGCGGGTAGGAAACATATAGGACAGCGCAATTGCAATGTCTTTCTCCGCTTTCAGCTGTACATCTTCGTCCATAATCCTGTTCAGCACCTGGTACGCGCGGATCCGCTCATACTTGTGGTCTATCTTTTTACCGTCTCTTCCGATCCGCGTGCTCACGATATGCAGATGGTTGTTTGCTGTATCATTGTGAAAGACGAGCATGTAAGGCTGTTCCCCATAGCCCATGCCCTTCAGCCATTGCTCAGCGATCCCTGTCAGCTGTTCTTTACTGTGAGAACGGCCCTTACAGGAAATGGCCACATGCAGCTGGGGATATTTAATCCTTGAACTGCGGGCGGTAAGTGCTTCCAGGTAATTGATGTAATCCTGCGGGCGCAGGTTGTCCATGCCCTGCAAGGCCCCGAAGTTCTGGGCTTTCATGAGCTCACCGCGTGCGGCCACCATTTTTTCAGTATTGTAGCTTACGCCCTGAAAGGCACCGGCTTTTTTGAGGAATTTAACGATCATGATCTGCGGCGTGTCATCAGCCTGAGCAGCTGGCGGAAAGATTTTTCCAGTTCGGTCTGCAAGAAGATATACTGTTTAAAAAGGTGATTAAATTCATCTGCGGTCTGTGCTTCCAGCATGCCCTGCCTGCGCAGGATATTCGCATGTCGTGCCAGCTGGTTGATGTTGTTTCCGGAGCGCCCGAGTTCTGTGCCGATGCTGTCCAATAGGCCCAGCAGTTCACGGGCATTGACCAGCACCACATCGGAGTTTTTCAGCACCCGGATCCGGACAATATCAGCGCGGCTCATGCCGAGGGACTTTTCCAAAGCAACGAAAACATTGAACTCATCTTCAGTGAGCCGGAGTTCAAACCGGCGCGTGCGGGTATCGGCTGCGGGCTTACCGGAACCTGGATCTTCAGCGCCGCTCACAGCCGGTACAGATGGGGAAAGCGTTCGATGAGTTCAATAGCCCGGAAGATCTGTAAGGCAACTTGTGGTACGATGGCATTGCCGTAAGCTTTTACACTGTCTTTTCTCCACCGAGAAAAGGCAATTCCGTCCAGTTCACGGGGAAGCCCATCATTTCGGCCACAAAACGCGGGTTGAGCTGGCCAGGTTTCCCATCCGGGTATTGTGGTTTGCCAGTTTTGGGGTTTATCCTGACCACCGGCAGGCTGCCCCGCAAGCGGCTGAGCATGGAAGGAGGCATACCTGTTGAGATCTGTGTCACCTGATCTGATGGATCCGTTAATGCCAGAAACATCAGAAAATCCGTCAAGGAAACCTGTCCCGAATTGCCGTTGGCCTTCTTGCGCTGGTTCAGCTGGAGGCCGCCCAGTGCCGCTTTCACCGTAATGGCCGTATTGCTGATCTCTGTCGCTGTTGGCGTGGGCAACAAACCAGACCCGGTCCCTCTGATGAGGGGCGCCTGTGCCAGCAGCCGGAATACACAGAACGACTGGTGTGCCGTCTTTAAGTGTGGGTAATACATATCCTGCTGCACGGATTTCTGAAATGATACTTGCGATGACCCTGCGCTGGAGCCGAATGATGGTAGTGTCCGGCTGCTGGTCACAGTCCTCACAAAAAAGCTCGACCGCTTGGATTTCCATTTGAGAAAGAGTGTCCGGCTCGAGAATGCTGAAGAGTCCAGCAACATTTTCAAGAACGATCCAGCGGGGTCGTGCTTCTGTAATAACGCGGCAAGCCTCCGGGAAGAGGTAGCGGTCATCCGCTTTGCCCTGTCGCTTTCCGGCCTGGCTGAAGGGCTGGCAAGGAAATCCTCCGCTGATGAGGTCAACACATCCCCGATACTGAGCTGCGCTGAATTGGTAGATATCTTCATAATGATGGGTGTTTGGCCAGTAATGCTTTAAGATGCGTCCGCAAAAAGGGTTCTTTTCTGAGGAGAACACATTTTGCCAACCCATCCAGCTGGCGGCAATATCAAAGCCGCCGATTCCGCTGAAAAGGCTGCCGTGTTTAAACGGAGCGGTCATAAAACCATCGTGCTGAAGGTGAACAGGCCAGGGGAAATGCTTAACATTTCCCAAAGGGTTACATTCATAGGCTGGTGGGTTTTTTCGGTGATTAATAGTTGTTTTTATTTGCCCTCAAGAGGGTTGACACCGTTAGTGAAGAATTGAGTTGATTTACACTTCAGGGGAATACCTGAAGAAGTTCGTTATACCGGAAAGGCCGCAAGTTGCGCGCGGCCTCACTCCCTGATCCTGCCTGCCGGCGAAGCGGCTGCAAAGGATCAGGCAAGTTATCTTTTGTAGGTGCAGCCGGGCCGAAGGCGGCTGTACGTACAAAAGAACAACTTGCCCCTTCTAAAACATGAAAGTGCCAGTGGTCCTGCAGTGGTTTAAACCCGGTTTTTTGGTCTGATGAACCCTGTCGGGCGTATATCCGTATATGAGGGGATTTAAGGCAGGATTCAGTAAAGACATTTCCTGTTTTCCTGTAAATTATTTCCTGTTTTGCAGGATTTTGCAGTAAAACTTAACGATTTGAGTCGCTAGTTTCAAGTTTGGCAGGTGCAGTCCGGCCTGTTGCGTATAGCTGAATGTTTATATAGGCAGATATTCACATATTTGTATATTCATATATGGGATATACATATATATGAATAGCTGAATATACCATCAATCCTTTTTAATGGTATCAGCCGGTAGCGGAATCAATGCTTCTTCGGGCAGATCTGCTTTAACGAACTCGTCAAATTCATTCTTATACATGACCTTCCAGAAGTCTTCTTCTAAATAAGGGTAATCGCTGCATTTGCCCAGGATCAGGACGGTATCACCTGTGAAGTCAAAAATTGCCTTTTGACTGACACCGAACTTTTCGGGCTCGGGGTCCGGTGCTGCTTCCTCGTCGGCTGCATCCTCAGTAACTGGTGGCGGAGTATATGCATAAGGTGCCGGCACAGTTTCTTTATAGATCAGGTAGGTGCAGATACCGAAGATCAGTCCTGCCGCAACAATGAACAGCCAAATAGGAATTGACACATGGTGTTTCTCTCTCATAATAATTGATTAAGTGAAATGAAGTAGATAATTGTTAATTTATATACAGATATATGGATATAGGTATATGGGCTAATTGATTTTGCTTTATCTTTTTGGTCCCGAATACCGCAGTCCTGCTTCCGGGTCCGGCTGCCGAAACTGATAATCTGCCGGTCTTAATTTCAGATCAGTCTTTGCACTTGGTACAGCATTCATGATGGTCTCAGCAGCTTTACGACCCTGCTGATTGTCCTCAAAATTGAGCTTCACCTCTAAATACTTCTTCATACGGGTCAGCGATTTGGCTAAAAGGTCATAGGAATTCAACAGCAATATACTGTGAGGGGAATTTCTGTTTTTCAGTACGAAATCAAAGTAATCCAGATATACCTCCATTTTAAGCATTTCCGCATCTGGAGCCGGGTAATAACTGGTTGCGGCTTTGCCTATCGGCCCGTCAAAATATTTGTTTTTCACCCACCAGCTACCGTTCTCTGTTTGCCAGCCTGCTGAAAAAAAACTGGTCCGTTTGCCCTTCTCATCCTCTTTATAATAGTAAACCTCTCTCAGCCGCTCATCAGGCACACCTGGAATGCCAATTGTATTTAGGTAATCTGTAATAGCGGGATGATTGCCCAGGGGCAATATATTTTCAATGACATAATGCGGCAGTTTGGTAGCTTTGCGTAGCCTTGGTCTGTTTTCTGTTCGCTCCGGGATGTCCTTAAGTTCTAACGACGCGCCGTCCAGGTTGCAAAGCAAAATGATCTTTTCCAGCGCATCTTTAAAGGGGAGTTTCCAGTATGCTTGCCCGAAATCAATCAGGTCACCGCCTTTTCCCAGGCTGTGGTCGTACCAGCTGCCCAGGTCATTGTTTACGCAGAAAGAGGGTTTCAGGGTTTTAGCCAGTACATCTGTATACAGTAATTCGCTGCCTTTCTTGTTTGCGGGTTCATATCCCAGGCGGGAAAGCAAGTCAGCAATTTTCACCTGGTCCTTCAGGGACCGGACGTCATAAAATTTAGGGTTCATAATCAGGGATTTTGAATGTGAAATAGACAGTTGTTATATAAAGCGAAGCAGCTGGTAAGCCCTGGCCGCTGCTTCCAGTTCTATGCGTTCAATACGCCAGCATGCAGAATGGTCACCATCTTTGCGTGGCGTGATCAATCCATCCCTGACCCAGTGTTCCACATACATGCGTCCGTAGAGACGGAAAGCTTCAGATTTTTTAAGGTAAGGCTTCAGCCTGCCTTGCAGGACCTGCGTATAAATGGCGCCCATTTTGGCGGATTGCTCGATGAGCAGGGTTAGCGTATGGGAAGAAAATTCATTCATAATCAATTGGTTATGTCAGTGTTGTCTTTGTTGGCGATCTTTCAGGAAAGTCCTGAAACGAAAAAAGGGGCTCTAGGCCCCTTCCCGCATAAGGATTACTCACGTAGGTAATTATATACCCGCCGAAACCGGCTGACTATGGTGTTTGCCCTGGCAGGGACTGTCCGATACAAAGTAAAAGTCAGTGGTTGCCGGAACTACAGCTTTAATTCACGGCTCCCGCCGCAAACGCTTCATCCCTCGATGTCAAAGAGCAGACAGGGGCTTTGCCCTGCCATTACCTTTCCCTCACGGGTAGGTAGCTGATGCGGTTGCTGGCGGCTGCAATAGCCTCCAGCTGGTTTTTGTCGATACATTTTTTTGTTGTTTTTCCATTTGCGCTGATCAGAACGATCAGGCCTTCCTTGATCCACCTGTCCACATAGCTGCGCCCGAATCTGCGGTAAGCTTCGGCTTTGGTCAGTGCGGAATTCTGCTCCGGGTTATCTGGGCAAACGTTCTGCACACTGGTCCGAGTAACCGAGATCAGCAATCGGGCGAGCTCCTTATGCGTCATGGCGATAAGGTTTAAGGGTAAGCTGGAATACAGGAAAGGAATAATGACGTATCATAAAAAAACCTTTGTCCTTTTTCCCGGCAGCTCATTCCACCGGGTGACAGGACAAAGGTTCTAAGCCTTGGGAAGGCTATTTGGTGGCAAAATGGGGTGACCCTAAAAATAAATTATGCGTCAATACTGACGTGCCCAGTATTAGTTTGAACCAGATCGTGATCGTATGTCTTAGATTATTGAAGATTAAAATGAATTACATGCGTTGCTGTGGTCGGACAGCAATTCTCATGTCTTTACTATAAAACTCCGTGTCCTGAGTGGCACGAATCGTGTCAAGTACGAATGCTTCGGTCATCAGATGACTGGTGATGTAGGAAATAAACAGATCAAAATTTTGGATAACCCTTAGTTTTTTATCTCCGCTATCCTGATCATTGCTGTTATACTTACTTTCAACTTTGAACCCAAGTTGCTCCACATCATGTATGACATGTATTGGATTGAACGTAGAGACGACGTGCACGTCCTTAAAATAAATACTCTTCAAGACCTCCAGACTAAGAGGCATCCAAAAGACAGGAATGGTTCCGCGGATGGAATGATCCTCATCATGAGCGCTTTGTAGAAGTCCGCCGACAATTATGGAATTATCTTTTGTGCTTGGCTTCATTAGTTTGATCGCGGCTGCTCTTAAAGTTTCACCGTCCATGTTCATTTGTTTTTCGTAGTCTCTGAGAAACGTTCTGGAGAACAGACTGGCTTTTTTGAATTTGATACATGTGAAATTTAAACCAGGACTTACCTGATCGATATGGATACCATTAATTTTACAGAATTTCACCAACTTATTCACTTGCTCACTGTAAGATTCATTGATCAGGCTCTTGTCAATCGTTGGGGACTTGTCCTTGGGAGACAAAAATTTGGTTATGTTGGCTAGTTGTCTTTCTCGTTTGTCTTTGGGCAATTCCGACGGGAAATTTTTTGCTGGCTGTATTTCTTCTATCTTCTTTTTATCAAACAACGTTAATTTGAACTCAATCCTCTGATCATCGATCTTCTTAGTTTTTAACTCTCCGATTTCAACGATCCGCCTTGTTTTCAAATCAAAAAAGCTAAAGTCACCGTACCTCAGAATATTAGTGATCCCATGGAATATGGTCATCTTCGTGCCCATGTTTTTAAAGTTCCTGATGAACTCAAGTTCCCCAAGCTCGCCCAGACTGGCCGTATGATTGATAATTTTTTGGTGGGACAGATGCTCGTTCAGGAGTTCGATATCATTCCGGTAAAAAAAATGTATATAAGCATCTCCCAGGTTCTTTGCCAGAGAAACCACGTTATCTATTCCTGATTTGAAGTTCGAAAGCAGTTTCATCTTTGCTTTAAACCATTCGAAATTATAGGCGTTTTTATTCCTGACGTACTCCTTTTCTTCAAGAATAATCTTATCGCGGACAGATTGTAACCTATAGATGGTTGTAGCAAGCTGGGATTGAAATTCCAAAAGCCTAGCCGCAAAACCCTCACTGAATTGACTACGGACCTTCATCTCTGCCAGAACCACCCAGCAAAATTCAAAGGATTCCTCGGCCTTAGCGAATTCGGTTTTAATAACTTTAGTTGTAATGCCCATTTTTATAATCCTGACTGTAAATGTACAGGTATTTGGTGATTTTGGGCCAAGGGCGTCTACATCTTCAATTGAAAGAAAAGCAGCCGGCACAATTGTATAAAAGGCGAACCGGCTATAAAGTAACATCGTTACTTCAGCGCATTCTCTCCATCAATACGTTTATTGATTGCTTCTTTGCAGGCGTCAAGGAACTTGGTAGTACTTAAACGCTTACGTTGAGAGATCTCTTCCCACCTGCGGTGTGCCCGCCCGATCTTGACCTGGAAATGCTCCTCCATCCAGCGGATGATCTCCGAGATGTTCGCATTCCCGTCATTCAGCTGACCCGTCAGCCAGATTGCATAGGCGATCTCCACCAGGTTGATCGAATCCCCCGTCCAGCGTAACAGTTTACCCGGCGGCGTCTGAAGATCTGTATGGATATCAATCGGCTTCAGCAGATCAGCGATCAAATAATCGATCAGGTTCAGCAGATCGTCAAAAGCCCTGAACTTGGCAAACAGATAATCCAAGGCAGTCGAGAAATCAGAACCCGGTACCTCCACTTCCGTCATCACCGGAAAGGGCACCTCAGCTCCCCGGACAAAACCCAGCATATCAAGCTCATCCAGACCGAAGCGGTAATAATCATAATAGAACTTATCCAGGTTCTGCTCATGCCTGATAAACCGCAGTTCCTCCTCGTAATAGGAAAGTTTGGTTTCCATACCCCCGTGCGGAACATGGTCGATGATCTGCACCATCCGGCGTTCGTAGATCAAATTGGCCGTCAGGATAGGTTTGACATACTTAAATACATGGATCTCCTCGGACTGATCGGCAAAAGGATTCTCCTGTACTAGCCTTTTCAGTTCAAGCAGCCAGCGGTTGGTATGCCAGTGCATCACCTTAACACGGGTCAGCGGTTCATGGTCCCGTTCGATGATCTCTGCCAGACCGTCATTGAACCCTTGTAAAATTTCATTGCTTCCTTTCAGGATAGGGCTGAGTGTAGATTTTTCAGTTTTTTTCATAAGGATGATTCGTAAAGTTTTTTATCTGCTGCGGGATTTGTTATATTTGGTTAATCCCGACAAGGACTAATGTAAATAGCAATAAGGATCGGACGTTTTGATTCAAATCACAATCGTCCAATGAATTTAAACTATTCTTTGTCCCCCGATGAGGTCATCAAGATCCTCACCTTCATCACCCCGCTGAGCGACCGCTTCCAGCAGTACATCATCAAAAGATTGAAGACAAAAAAGTTCGCCAAAAACGAATTCGTACTTGAAGAAGGGCAGGTCTGTCAAAACGTCTATTTTGTATACCAGGGACTATTGCGTTCCCTGTTCTATAACGAAAAAGGACACGAATGTACCGGCTGGTTTGTCCAGAAAGGAGACCTGATGATCTCCGTTTACAGCTATTTCAACCAGGTTCCCGCCGCCGAATCCATCCAGGCACTGGAACCCTCCATCCTGCAGTACCTCAGCTGGCAGGAAATGCAGACCGCCTACAACGACTTCGTGGAAGCTGACAAACTCGGCCGTTTGATCGTAGAAAAATACTACACGCTCAGCGAGGGCCGGAGCATCCTGCTGAGAAATCCGGACCCTACATTCCGCTACAAACTTATGCTGGAAACATACAAAGACATCATGCTCAGGGCAAGCAAAACCCAGGTGGCCAGTTACCTCGGGATAAGCCGCGAAACCCTGAGCCGGCTGCTCAGCGCTGAGATGCTGAGATCCTGATCACAAAATCAACCGAAAAATTATCCTTAAAAATTCTTAAACGAACATGAATACTAAAAAAAGTTCAAAAAACCGGGTAGGTAAGACCCTGGTCAAAACCCTTAAATTGTCCCTTTTCTTTGCCTTGATACTGGGCACCATACCAACAGGATGCGAGAAAGAACGACACGAAACCAACAAAACCGAAAACAAGAACCCAGGCTTAGACCTGCAGCAGGCCAAAGACTGGTACTTGCAGCAGAACAGCCAGGCTGACAGTGTGCTTAGGTCTCTTTTGCCGGATTGGAAAAATGCCAGGCAGCCCGATGGCAAACCGAACACCTGGATCATCCCCCTGCCGGGCACGCCAATTTTCCAGGGCATACACCAGGGAAAAGCAAGTCTTGTTCTGCAAACCGACAGCACAGGTTGCATCCTGCCCAAAATTATAGAAGTCATCCCTGACGCCTATACATTACAGGCCGAAAAAAAAATGGATCGGGGAAAATTCACCGGAAGGATCCTGTTTTATAATAAAAATTACCAGCTGCAAAGCGGCAGGCTCATTTATCAGGGGAAGGCCGTCGGGGAAATCAAAAACAAACCCCTGCCGGCAAAACAGCTTGCCAGCATGAAAAAAGCCTATACCAGCGCCTTACAGGAAAATATCAAAACCGGCCTGCTCACTGCAACCCAAGCATACAATCCAGGTAAAGACAACCAAATCAGCATCCGGCCCATACCAGACCAGCCTGCCGATCATTACAACCCGCAAACCACATACCCCAACAGCACCCCGAACAACCCGGACACAGCTGGCCCGGTTAGCCTCATTCCGGCTCAAACCTCCGGGCTGCAGGAAGTCTGCACCTGGTACGACAGCTTTTACTTTGACGCCTATGGAGTCTTCACCATCCACAGCGAAAAGATCTGCAGCTACGTGTGGGTAGATGATGAAGACGACTGGGACGGATACTACGACCTGCCGGGTTCGCCCGGTAACCCGAACAACCCCGTCCCGCCGCCCAGTAACCTGCCCGCAGAAGATCAGCCTTCCATTAACCCGCAAAAAATGATGGATTGCTTCACAGCCGTCTCAGGCCCGTATGCCAACTACCAGGTCAAAATACACGTACAGGAACCCTTGCCGGGAACCAGCTTTAACATCGGCCCAAACAGTTTCGGCCACGTAGCCATCGAGCTAACCGTAACTAACGGAGGCCAGAGCGTCACCCAGGTCGTCGGCTTTTACCCCACAGGCACAGGACTCGACAAAATGATCAGCTCCTCACGCATCGTCAATAATGCCAATATCGAATACAATGTCAGCGCAACCTTCTACGTCAACCAGTACTACTTTCAGAAGATCACCGATTTCATCAGTCACCCGCCTGAGGGCTACCATTACCTCACCTACAACTGTACCGCATTCGTGTACAACGCCGCAACCCTGGGCGGCATCAGCCTCCCTATGGGCTACACCACGGTAGGCGTATCTGGTCCGGGAGGCGCTACCGTAGCGCAAACACCCGCAGGTCTGGGTTCTGAACTGCGCAATATGAAAGCAAATAATCCTTACCTCAACATCACCACAGGGGGTGGCAGGGCGAGATCAAGTAAAGGCGAATGCAACTAAACCATCACCAACCTACGGAAGACAGAAAAAAACTGAAATTTATCATACAAATACTAATTATGAGTACAACTAAGAACAGACAACAGACAGGCGCAAGAAAAAAAAGGACCATCCTGATCTTTGCCCTTGTCGTTATCATACTTTTCAATACCCCACCGGCGGCATTCTTCCTGCAGCCCGCCTACCACTACCAGACCCGGGACGCCAGCTTCAGCTACAGCGAAGAACCCGGAAAAGGTATGGACTATGAGGTTTTGCAGATCAGGTATGCCGAATACCGCGAAGCAAATAAAAACAAATCAGATCAACAATTACAACTCTACCGCACTTTCAAATTCAAACCCTGGCAGTTCTGGCAGTGGTGGGAAATGATCGTAAGAAATCAAAGGTTCAGGCTCCCTTATCTGGAAAGATAAAAATCAAAAGCCCCGGAGGTTTTCCGGGGCTTTTCATAGTACAATTAGATCCGTAAAAATTTCATCAGCTGATCTCTAAGTCTACTACCAGTAAGCAAAGTTCTGCCTTATACGCTGAGACCACTCGATACTCACGTTAAAAAAATCCAAGATAAAGTCAAGCTTCCATTTAACATTTCTACTCCAGATTTCGTTAATTTTGCCCATAAGCAATACAAATGGCCAAAAGCAATAAAGGTAACTCCGGAAAACCGGGAGTATTCAACGCAAAACAGATTCGGGAAAACTCAGAAAAACTGCTTATAGAGACTTGCGACAATCTTGCTGGCCCTGGACATTTTCTAAAGTTTTCTTCTTACTCCAGAGAGCTGATAATCGCCAATCGGTATGGACCCGTTAAACTCCATGGCACCGGAGACAAAATCCTCGACACCATCTTCCGAAAAAACATGCACGCCACATTTGTGACTAGTGAAATCGGCGCACAGATTCCATTGGACTGCTACCTGAGAGAAGGAATGATGCTGATCCAGTATGTTGAAATGATGACAAGGGAAAACCAGGATATCCATCCAGACCTGGTTACCGCTTTTGAACCTTATTTTCACGACACGGAAATTTACCGCAGTAACCTGAATAAATTGGTCAGCATCCTCCGCCGCATCGCATTGCTGCAATCCTCTTGGAAGGAAACAATTTTCAGCTATGACCTAAACAGTCTTTGTGCAATCAATGGAATAGCCGTTGCAAACTATATCCCCACGACCATCCACCAGCCAGAAACCCTGAGCCTTCCGCTTGACGGCCATAAACGTGAAATATTACGGATAGGCTGGCCAGAAATCCTTGGCGGAGTCAAGTGGATCAGCATTGCGCCTTCTAAGGTCGGGTTTTTCAACAGTAGCATGGCAACCTGCCCTATCTATATACAACGTCACGCATTGAATAGAATCGAAGAACGCCTGGGCCTGCTCGACGGTATCATTCAGGAAGCGATAACAGAATCGCTGCTAGCAGACAATTGTAACTGGCAGCGGTTCAACGAAAAGACGCTCGTTCCTCTTCACATTCTGAACAAAAAAGTCGGATACCTGGTGATTTCTTATAATGACAACAAAATCATCATAAGAAGCTTCCTGTTCCTAACCAATAACGGAACACCAGAGGGAAACCGCCTCAGCAAACTCACCAAGCTAGCCCCTCAGGATAAAAAATACCTGGATATGGATACACTGTCAGGCTTTGCCGGATTTAATTTCTCGTCCGATCCAGAACTTGCCGCACTTTTTCGCCAGTCTGGCTGTGAAGACTTGCTGAAACTTGAAGACCTGTTATTATTCAGTGAACACATGTCAAAGAAAAAAGATCCTAATCAATTAATGAATTACCTTGCTAAACATGAAGTGCTGTAAACTGCAATCAATTCATTTTGATTGCTTACTTTTAATATATGACAAGCCAACGAAGCATCAAAGCAGTTAACCTGCTAGACATCGCCCTCAACGAGTTGAAAGACAGCGGCCCATTTGCAGACGAAACCTCACAACAGCTAAAAAACAGCGAAATAGACAAAAAACTTATCGCGAGAGCTTGGCAGCACCTGGAAAAAGACGGGCTTGCTTACACGGAGAAAAAACAGGATTCACCGAATCACTTTACAAACAGAATTTACATCACGCTCGAAGGAATACTGGCAATCGAAGCTTGCCCATCGATTTACAAAGGAAGGCCCTACAAATGGAAAGAAGTTAAAGCCAATTTAGCAACAACATGGAAAGTTGCTAGTCTAATAGCGGTTATCATCAATGCATTGATTATAATCATCTTCACTTATCTGACTTACATTAAACCAACATAGCTTGCTGGCAAAGTCGAGACTGGCTATTTCCTGAGTTCGAGATTATTAAATAATTCCTTTGAGATCTCATTCATCTCAACCCCAATGGCTAAGGAGATCAAATATAGTTCATGTGCCTTTAGCTGGGTGTCTGAATTGTTGGACAATTGATTTAGTCTAGATGTACTTATACCAGTTTTCCGTGCAACCTCAGCGCGGTTAATTGATTTTTTGTTGAAGTAGATTCCTAAACGAGTTGATTTATCCTGACCCAATGCTATTGTTTTGCAATAAAAATAACCGGTCAGTTCTCTTATAAATAATATATTTGAATATATGTATATATTAGATATATTTGTATATAAAGTATATATAATTGTTTATGACAAATATATGATTCATGACAAAAAAGTAATTTAGCGTTTTACGCTTAAGGATATTAAGCGGCTGCGCACTATAAATCTCGTAACTGGAACCTTGGAAATTTCAAATGAACACGAGAGGATGAGTGACCAAGCCTGCGCCAAATGGCGTGGGCCCACTTGTTCATGTTCAAGGCTTTCCAAGGGCCTCAGTTATGTTCAAGATGGGTTCCACGCCTTTTGTTTTACACCTAACGTTGGTCCCATATTAATTGCAATTAATAACTGTTAATATGAATGCGAATCAACAAGAATCCAAGAACTTCAAATTAATCATCTGCCCACCAGATTAAACTCACTGTCAAACGGGCGGCTGAGCGGTTAATAAATTAGTTATTTATAAAGGCCGCCTGATTTGGCATTTCCAAAAACACACCGCATCAAATATTCAATCAACTAACCATTATTTGTATGAAAAAAACAATACCATTTATTGTAGTGGCCGTGTTATGCCTTTTTTTCAAGACCACGGCGCAGGACATCAAAGTCAGAGGTAGAGTAACGACCCTTCCAGACCACCAGCCACTGCCAGGAGCAACTATCAGAATCAAGGAAACTTCGGGCAGCACTCAAACTGATTCCAAGGGCGGCTTCACCATCAATGCCACAAGAAGTGAAGGCACTTTAACAGCAAGTTACACTGGGTACAAAACCCGGGAGATCAAATATGATGTAACAAGTGGCGAGCTCAACATTGAGCTGGAAGAAAACAAAAGCGACCTCGATGAAGTCGTTGTTATCGGCTATGGACAGACTACCCGGAAACTCAATACAGGAAGCGTGGCCTCCATCTCGGCCAAAGAGATCGAAAGGCAGCCCGTGACCAACGTACTCTCAGCCTTGTCCGGCAGAATGCCAGGGGTGTTTGTTCAAACCACTAACGGACTGCCAGGAGGCAACATCAACATTCAGATCCGGGGAAAAGGATCAATTGCTGCCGGGACAAATCCACTGTACATCGTTGACGGCGTTCCATACGATGGCAATGCGCCTGTGGCTGCAAACCTGCCATTATCAAATAATGTCAGTGGGGCAATTAGTCCCTTGAACAACCTGAACCCGGGTGATATCGAATCGATCACCGTACTCAAAGACGCAGATGCCACATCCATTTATGGCAGCCGGGGCTCCAACGGCGTAGTGCTGATCACTACTAAAAGAGCGATTTCAGGTGCTACTACATTTAATTCCAGTTTAAAACAAGGATTTACCAGCCTCGCCATCAAACCGAGGCTTTTAGGCCTGAAGGACTATCTCGATATTCGCAGAGAGGCCTATGCAAACGAAAACTTAACACCTTCTTCCGATCCCTTATCACCAAATTATGCACCAGACCTAACCATATGGAGCCAAACAGAAGGGACTGATTGGGCAGATTACATTTTCGGCAATACGGCGAACACCACCGATCTGCAGGCCAGGTTATCCGGAGGCCAGGGAAATACCACCTTCTCTGTAAACGGCAATTACCATCATGAGAATACTGTGCTTCCCGGATTTAACAGCTACAAACGTGGAGGGTTAACTTCTCAGTTCAAGCACCGATCACAGAACAATAAACTGAATTTATCAGTCTCCAACCAGTTAACTTATCAACTCAATCAATTATCTAATGTCATAAACGGCGTAAGCAGAAGTTACCTGTCCCCGCCAAACCGCCCGGTATACCTTCCGGACGGCTCTTACAACTGGTACCCGGGTTCAAACATAGAGGCAGAAAAGAATGCCAAAAGCATCACAAAAACCGAGAACACCATTACCAATCTGGAAATCGGATATGCGCTGCTTCCGGTCCTGAATGTAAAGGTCAGCGCCGGACATACGAAAACGTCCTATGACCAATCGCAAATATTTCCGACAAACGCGCTTGCTCCCGGAACAATCAACTATTCCCAGCTGGGCGACAATTTTTCAAACTCCTATATCGTGGAGCCGCAACTGGATTACGCGCTGACCATCGGCAAATCCAAACTGTCTTTTCTTGCTGGAGGAACCCTGCAGAGCCGCATAAACGACAGAATATATATTCAGGCCAGTAATTTTAAGCTCGAAAGTCTAATGGAAGACCTTGGTTCAGCTGGAACCATTGACAGCAGGACGACCAGTTACAGTAACTACAAATTTGCCTCTCTTTTTGGCAGAGTTACCTATAACCTGGACGATACTTATATTATAAATGCAACTTTAAGAAGAGACGGTTCTTCTAAATTCGGACCCGGCAACCGCTTTGGCAATTTCGGGTCGGCAGGCGCAGCATGGATATTCAGCAACTGGTCTGTGGTAAAAAAATCCCTGCCGTTTTTAAGTCATGGCAAACTCCGCGCCAGCTTTGGAAGCACAGGTAATGATCAAATCCCGGACTATGGATACAGTTCTACTTACGGAAGTCCGGGCGCTAATATCTATCAGGATGTTGCCTCCATTCGTCCATCACGCATCAGCAATGCCAACTTTCGCTGGGAAACCACGCGCAAAACAGATATTGCCGTAGAACTGGGCTTCCTGAAGGACCGGATCTACCTGACAGCAAACTACTACAACAACCAAAGTGTCGATCAGCTTGTCCAATATGCCATCCCCCAAATCACCGGCTTCACCGGATATCAGGTCAATTTACCTGCGGTAGTGGTAAACAAAGGATGGGAATTTGCCACAAACATCCGGTTCATCGAATCAAAAGGCCTAAGCTGGACTGGCATCGCCAACCTGACCATTCCTAAAAACAGGCTCAAATCATTTGAAAACCTGGAAACCTCCAGCTACCGGAACACCTATCAGATCGGAGCAGACATCAGCCGCTTTTTTGGATACAAGTTTATGGGAATGAATCCGGCAACGGGCAAAGCGCAGTACGCCGGGCAGGATGGAAATATTTCAAGCAGCCCTTATTCCTTCTTTCCAATCGGCGTACAGACACCTGACTATTACGGAGGCATAGGAACTTCCTTGGCCTATAAAGGCTTTGAGCTGAACGTATTTGCACAATTTGCAAAACAGGAGTCAGCAGGAAGCATCCCAACAGCCCCCGGTTTGCTCAGTAATAATTTTGAATACATTAAAAACAGGTGGTCAGGCTCCAATCCAAGTTCAACAGTCCCACGTGCCTCGGCCTTAAATACAGACTTTTACCTCACAAGTTCCTCCCTCAATATATTTGACACTTCCTATTTAAGGTTAAAAACAATATCACTCACCTACAGCCTGCCCGGTAAAATCCTATCCAGAGCCAAGATCAACAATATGAAAGTGTTTGCCGACGCACAAAATATATTTACCTGGTGGAACAGTGATGCAGCAATCCTCGACCCAGAGTCCGGGGCTGCATCTTCCGCACTCTCCAGGAATTTTCCGGCGCTTAAAACCATTGTTTTCGGACTTCAATTCACTCTATAACCACTATCATGCTTAAAAGATTAACCTATTTTTCAATGTTGCTGATCTTTGCCATCTGCTCGGGTTGCAACAAACTGGTCGAAATTCCTGAGTCTAAAAATCAGGTTGAGTCCAGCATCGTTTTTGCCGATAGCACCCTCGCTTCCTCGGCACTCCTTGGGGCTTATTTTACCATCGGCACATCAAGTTCTTCTGCATACTCCCGGATGAAAAATCTCAGCCTCTATGCTGACGAATACGCATTTACTTCAAGCGCAACCGCACAATTACAATTCTTTCAAAGTCAGCTTTCGGTTGACAATGTCGAAGTATCGGGGCTATGGGGTACATTCTATTCCACCATTTACCAGTGCAACTCCCTGATAGAAGGGATAGACGCTTCTCCTGCCATCTCTGCTAGTGCAAAAAGTAAACTAAAGGCAGAAGCGAAATTCCTGAGGGCACTCTCCAACTTTTACCTGGTCAATTTTTATGACAGAATTCCTTTAATTTTAAGCACCTCGGTAAATGAGAATGCCCGGGTCGAACAAACTGAAGCGACAAAGATCTACGAGCAGATCATCCTGGATTTAAAAACCGCTAAAGACAATTTAAATGCGAGCTACACAGGAACAGGAAAGGTACGGGCCAATAGCCTGACGGCCAGTGCGCTCCTGGCAAGGGTATATTTGTACCTCGGGCGATGGAAAGATGCCGAAACGGAAGCGTCGAACGTCATAAATTCCGGGTTATACCTGCCGCTTCCTAAACTGGAAGATGTATTTTTAGCAGGCAGCAGGGAAACGATCCTGCAGTTCTGGAACCAAAACGGATTCCTCAGTGATGCAGCCCAACTCGTACCTGCATCGTCCACTGTGCTGCCAGGTTATGCGTTAACGACCGGACTATACAAGGCTTTCGATCCCAGCGACGGGAGAAGATCCAAATGGATCGGTACGAATACGGTTTCCGGCGTACCCTATTATTATCCGTCAAAATATAAGAACCGGGTGGCAAGCACGACCAGGCCGGAATACGTGATGGTGTTAAGGCTCAGCGAACAGTACCTGATCCGTGCCGAAGCCCTGGTACGGCAGAATCGCATTGCCGATGCCGCTGCTGACCTCAATACTATTAGGGCAAGGGCGACTGGTCTTGCCCCGTTATCATCCGATATGTCACCGGAAGCATGTCTGGCAGCTGTCGCAAAAGAAAGACAACTGGAGCTTTTTGGAGAGTGGGGAAATCGCTTTCTCGACCTGAAACGCACAGAACAGCTAAATACAGTCATAGGCTCGTTGAAACCAACCTGGAAAGCAACGGCAAAGGCATTCCCGATACCAGTCTCTGAAATTACTTACAATTTTAATTTGAAACAGAATGACGGCTATTAAAAACAAATGTTTGATTATAATGATCTGGCTTATTAATGCAGTTCCTGCATTTTGCCAGCAAAAAGAAATAAGCATCGGAGATACACTTCCAGATGTTGTGATCCGGGGTATTCTGAACCGTCAATTAGACAATGTTCGCCTGAGGAACCTTCACAACAACAAATTGCTGATCGTTGACTTTTGGGGAACGTTCTGTATTCCCTGCATTTCCGAAATGAAATTTTTAGATTCATTGAGTGCAAAACACCCTGATCAGTTTAGCGTTGTAATGGTCACCGCCGAAGACAGCCTTACAGTTAAGAAATTCCTGGCCCGCCCGAATAATAAGGACATCCATACCTCAAACCTGCTGCTGGCAACAAATGACACCCTTCTCCACCAATTCTTTAAACACCGGAGTGTGCCACACAACGTGTGGATTGATAAAAATGGCATAGTCAGGGCAATCACTCAGGGTAATCAGGTGACTAAAGAAAACATCCTGAATTTCGATAGTTCAAATGTTGCAAAGACGCTTAAAGTAAAAAAAGACAACATGACCTTCAATGTCCTGGAGGATTTTACGCTGGGCAACCCGGTTTACACTTACCGATCTATTATAACGCCGTTCATAAGAGGTATAGGAGGAGGATCCACCCACAAGTCCATGTCTGGCAAAACTATGAGCAGCTTCTACTACAACACTACCATTTTACATCATTTTTGGGCGGCATACAGCCATTTCAATCCGCAATTGAGAGAAAATCTGATTGAACTGTATACGGCTGATTCGCTGAAGTTCTTTTTCCCATCTAAAAACAGGAAACACCTGTTGCAAGGCTCAAAGTATAAGGACATGGAAGAATGGAAAGAAGAAAACACTTTTTGTTATGCCCTAAAGCTTCCTCAGTTTGTCCCCGATACAGTCTTCAGGGACTATATGTTTAATGACCTGGAACGCCAATTCCCAGGCGTAAAGGCAACAATAAGGAACAGAAATATCCCATGTACAGTTGTAACCAGGACGGAAAACAAACACATTGACCAATCTGATTGCAACAATAACCCGCAACCGGTCATATACATTAAAGGACGCTCCCTGTTTATCAAGAATTCAAGGATAAAGGATGTTTTAAATTATATATTCGTGACGTTTGGTTCCAAACTGGTGCCCGATCCTTTTGTGACGGAGCTTGGTCCCAGAGAAGATGAATGCTTTAATGCGGAATTAAGATTTGAAGAAGAAAGGGCAAAATCCGGGATCTACCCCGAAATGGTCCTGGAAGAACTCAGAAAACTTGGTTATCATTTTGAAAAGCAGGTAAGGCCGTATCCGATCCTCGTGATAAGGGATCTGGGCATATGAAATTAAGCTTTGGCAGGATTATGCGCCTGCCAAAGCTAAAAATGGCTAAGGCAGCTCTTCGTACCTTACAATCACTGGGTCAGCCTGTGGGTTGGCCAAATCTGTCCCGATAGCACAGATCTCTTCCTCACCTGAACACTCAGTGAAAGGATTTGTCGGAGAAACCTGCGGAGGGGTAGTGGTATCAACACTACCGTCCCTGTTATATTTGACCCAATTGTATGGGGCAAGTTTTTTGCCACTGATGGCATTGGCAATGTCCGAAGCGAAAGCTCCGGTCACGCTGGCAAGTAATGCAACTGCAAGCGCTAGGGTTTTGAAGTTTGTTTTCATCTTTTGTAAAGATTAAAGTTTAAAAAATTGATTGTTTATATACTCCGCGGCGAATATTCTTTGGATAGAGTTTTAAGATACCGTCTGTAGCATAACGGTGCGATCGCGATTAACATAAAAGCAGCATTGAAAACCAGGTGTTCTTTCCAGTTTAGCTTTGAAATCACCCCTCCACAGGAGCAGGGCAGTTCCAGCCCGCTGAGCAGCATACCGGCAATATAGATCTGGAATAACAGCAACAAAAAGAATGAAGCGATCAAGCCACGCTTTCTCCAAATGTCTGTAAGTAGCATTCCTACGATGGTAAACTCTGTCAAAGGAACCAGTACAGCCAGCAGAGTTGCCGCATTTTTCATAAAAGGCATTGGAGCAGCCTTCATGGTCATTACGAAACGCTGGTATTCAGTTAATTTTGAAGCTGCGGCGTATCCGAAAAGAAGGATTAATAAAACGGCGGAAAAGAAAGTAAGGATGTCAGCGATTCTCGCTTGCTTTAATTCACGTTCGATAATCTGAAGTTTCATAACAGGGATATTTGATTGCTGCTAATATCTGAAGCAAACCAGCCCGAAAGATTCCACATCCGCGGAATACTAAACGGCAGATGTGGAATTGTTATTTTAAAGGCCAAAAAATGCTATTTCCTTCCGGAATACCGGTCCAGGCCTTTGTCCCTGATCCCGATAAAACTGGCAATATGTTTATGGTTCAAGGTGGCCAGTGCCTTTGGATGGGCAGCGATGAACTGGTCATAACGCTGCTGGTTACTGAGCGCCGCCAGGTCAAAAGCATATTTTTTAAGCAGCTTCAGGTAATAATCGCGGATCATTTCTGACAGCTTATATGCAAGGGGAAAGTCTTTTACGAACTCCAAAAAATCGGCACGTTCGATATACACCAACACACCATCCTCCATCGCCTCGATATGGCATTCTGTTGGCTCTTCGCTGAAAAAGCCAGGGTTGGTATAAATAAAATCATACATGAACCACATCCAGGTTGTCTCCTCCTGCATGGTCGAGGGGTGTATCATAACTTCCCTTGCCGACCCGCTAATAACAAAGGGAACGAAGGTTGGAACCACACCTTTTGGAATGATTAATTCTCCTCTTTTCACCCGCAGTTCACGCAGCAAAGGCCGCAGTTTTAAAATGAATTCCGGGTCTATCGGCCGGAACCTGCTCATTCTGGTAATCAGAATATTAAACGATTCATCTGAAATCATAAGTAATTGTTTAGGACGTTGAACAAAACAAAAAAGCGGAGGTATAATAGTACCCCCGCTAACTAATGTAAATGGCTATAAAGAACGAACGTCATGATTAACGGTTAATAAATTAGTTAAACATAAGTTCCAAAGTTCTTTATGTCACCATCTGGATCATTACCTGATTTTACTTAAAAACTTACAAACTGGAATTATAAGCCCTGTATTCCAAAGGGGTCATGCTGGTGGCGCGTTTAAAGAAATTGGAGAAATGGCTGTCCGTTTTAAAGCCCAGGTCAAGGGCGATTTCTTTTACAGACTTTGAAGTATTGGCCAGTTCGGACTGTGCAGCTGACAATCGCGCGAGCCCGACCAGAGGCAGAATGCTTCGGCCTTTAACTTTGCGGCAGATATTATTGAGTTGCTGAAGCGTTAGTCCAGAAGCATCGGCATAAAAAGTATCCGGCTGCTCTTCCCTGAAATGAGCCTGGATAAGTCTATCGATCTGCACATATTGCTGATCTACCCAAGAATTCAGTTTTAAATCATTAAATCTGTCAAACTGCATTCCGGCATGTAGCAGCATGGTATCCAGGATGGGCTGCATCATCAATGCCGGACTGTTTTTACTGATCAGAATCTGAAGGTCAACGGCGTACTGGTTAAAGCGGATCAGCATCTGGTAGTCCATTTTAATAAAACCCTGTGATGCTATCCGGGTAAAAAGGAGCATGTCTTTTGCCTGAGGAAAGTGGGACAAAAAATCCCGGTAGAGGTTATCTTTAAACAATACAATCCACCCGTCTGTCAGGTTGAATTGTTTAATTGCTTCTTTTAGACCAGCGTGTAAAAAAACCATACCACGGCCATTGTCTACCCAGAAAAGCCGGTAGTACAAAGCATTGGAAACTTCAAGAAATTCGTTTTTATAAAATACGGATAGACGTAGGACGATTAGTGAGAGGTGAAGCATTAAACAATAGGTAGATAAGGGACATGAGTTGGTTAATTATTATATCTGATTATTTTACTGAATTTTTGTTTTCCGGACAAAAATAGGATTCTCGCATTTCATAAGATTGGACTTTTTGGTTGATTACTTGGACGTTTTAAATTATCTTTCAAAGTAGTAAATGGCAGGAAATCCATCCTGCCATTAAACTTATTATTAAAACTAACCTTCAGGTTCAATGAACCTGAGAAGATCTTAATGCAGAACTCTTTACTTGTTTCAAAGCCGTTTCTATTTTAGCTGCCATGTCTGCCCCCTTATCATTCCTTGGATCGTTAGGTTTTGCCATGAGTTTTCCATCCTTATCAATGAGTTTAAATGTTGGCGCTCCCTGAGCCTGGTAATTTTCAATTACCGGATGTGCCATTCCTTCAGCCCCTGTGTTTAGGTTCAAAACCTTCGGAGTTGTTATCTTCGAGCTGTATAAACCGGTAGCAATACTTTTTAGCCAACTGGCTTTTCTTTTATCCGTGTTAATACTGATGAAAACGACATCTTTATCCTTAAAAACCTTCCGCAGACTATCCACGTATGGATGCGCATCAATACAATTTTTGCATCCGGTAAACCAAAAATCAAGCAGCACGACCTTGCCTTTAAATTCAGAGAGACTCCTCATTTTTCCGTTCTGGTCTGCCAATGTAAAATTGTATGCAGGCACACCAGTTACAAACTTACTTTTGAATTGTCGAAGTTCACGAATGTACAGCGGATTCCTAAACCAAGTTAAAGCATCGTCAAGTAAATCCCTAAGGTCTGTTTTCCCACTGATAGATGACTCGATCAACTCAAAAAGAATCCGTTCCCGTGGTTCGCCTGAATACTTATTCTTGAAATAGTCGTAGCAATTAGCTAAGTCGTAGTTGAGTCCTGATTTCAAGAGATAGTCAAACCGATAATGCTGAAGCAAAAAATATATGTAGCCCGGAGAGTATTTAAAAGCTGGACTGTCTTTAAATTTATCTTCTTCTGTGTCGTTCCAAATCGGATTATGATAACTGGTAAACACAAGCTTCCTATCAGCCTCTGTCAATAAATTATATTGAACTAATGATAGTTTCATTCCCCCAAATCGAGCAATGGTTTCCATTCTCAAATTATCGAACGCATTCTTTGACATATGCTGCCTAATTTCATCAATGATCTTCAAACTTTCATTGGTCAGGGAATCGATTCTTTTAAAATAGGATAAAATATCCTGACCATTGTTAAAACGACCCGCAGACTGCCATAATCCCAAAATTCTGTTAGTACATTTAAGCTTCACGTGCCCCCGGCCTTCAAAACTAAACTCATTATTGGCAATCCTTGTAATTATTGAGTCTCCAGGTTCCGCAAGAAAATTAAATCCCTTCACTGCTCCGTCTGGAGATACATAATATACATCGAGTTGCCGCGGATGAAAATACTGATTCGATTTATATCCTAAAAAAGTCGCTTTTGGACTCCATCGAATACCTTGCGTGAATCCGTCTCTCTTAATCCCCATGCTATCTTTAAAAGTGAAAAATATAGAATCCTTCTCATTCTGGTGGTCAAATTTGAATTGAAAAGAAAAGTCATGAATTTTTCCCTCTTGAGCGCTTGTGTCTTTTGTTATCAATATGATACCAAAAAGAATTATAAATGGTAATTTGTCCATGCTAGCGCTCGTTCTGTTGAATACCACTTAATTGTATCTCCTGATCAGGGATTGGAAATGTATATCTCCTGTCGTTAGCTGACAAAATATAATTTTGGCCCCTGTAAGTCCGGGTTAACGTTGTCGCAAATCGAGGATCAGAATTCAATCGTCTTAAATCTGACCATCTTATGCCTCGGAAGCATAGTTCTTTTCTTCTTTCAAGTAATATTAGTCTGAGTGCTTCATCATCATTCGCCGCTATTTTCGGTAGAAACTCCCCGGTTTTGTACCTGTTAATCAGTAAATCGTTTAGATCCTTTATTGCGTCATCCTTTCTTCCTACCCGTGCAAAGGCCTCTGCTCTTATCAAATAAATCTCGTCCAATGCGATTCCACAATATGTGCCATTGTTTTTTAAGTCATACTGCCCCTTAAATCTGAATCCACCGTTATAGTGTACGAAGAACATTGTCTTGCGCAAATCATCGTTGTCGTAAAGATCATACAATTCCTGGTTGACAATTGCCCTTGTAAGACCTGTTATGTAAGAAGGTTGAATTGTTGCATGAAAGAGGTTTTCTGGCAAATATCCTGTAGTCTGATCTGTGAAGGTATACATTGGGCTAACTAGATGATTATAATTCATCAAGCCGTTGCTTAATTCTATGCATTTACTACTATTTACAATTGCCTCCGTAAAATTGCTCATTATTAGATTTGTTCTAGCCAAAAGACCATAAGCAGCAGCACTCGACGGTTGCGTTGGAAAAGACATTTTCTGATCCCCTAATAGATTGATAGCTTCCGCTAGATCTTTTTTAATCTGATTGATACAATCATCTTGTGTTGACCTAGTTGATTTTATATTAAGATCCGAATTCAACCGTATTGGTATTCCCAATGGATTGGATGTATTTGGATTATATGGGTTACTAAACAATTCCATCAATTGATAAAATGCCAATGCTCTAAAAAACAGAGCACTTCCCTTTATCCTATTATATTTATTTTTATCACTGGTAGATAAATTTTTTAAACCGTCCAAAACTACATTTGAATAGTAAATTCTGATGTAATTTAAACTCCAAGCGTCATCATTGGGCATGTTGTATATATTCTTTGCCCAGAGATAACTATTACGACTCACTGCCAAATCACCATCCAGATTATCATCTAAAGTCGTAAATTCTTCTCCAGCAATATATCCAAGGTTGGGATAGGTCGTATTAAAATAATCTTCATTATTTAACAATAATTCAAAATCGACTAACTTTGTCGGCACGATTAGAGCGTCATTTGGCTTTGCATTCAAAAAGTCATCCTGTTTCTTACAACCTGTAGAGAAACAAAGGAAAATTAGAATGACGATAAGTATAATATTGAAATCTTTCATGGTTTTATAATTAAAAAGTAGCTTTTATGCCAATAGCGAATGTTTTCTGTAAGGGAAAGGTGTCGGCATTACGTCCATAGTATAAATCAGGATCAAGACCATCTTTATTAGCTTTCCAAAGCAACCCGACATTATTGATATAACTGTAGACGGTCAATGATTCGAAAGGCAATTTATTCTTCGCATTTCTACTTAGTTCGTAACTAAGCATAATATCTTGAAGCCTTATGTGATCCCCTTTCAATACAAGTTCGGAAGACCGGGTATAAAAGAGGTCCCTTAATTCATCAACCGGCGGATATTGTAAAGATGGCACATTTGTCGACATCTCGTCACCAGGATTTTGCCATCTTTTATAATAGTCCTGATGAGCGATACCATAATTGAACAAGCTTGAATATTGTACTGATGATTTAAAGAAATAGTAATCAAACTTGTAAACTAAGTTGAATGATAGCGCAAGCTGTTTGTAACTAAAAGTATTTTTTAAGGATCCGAAAGAAGTAGGGCGAGAAGTCCCATGAAATTTAAGATTTTCAAATGGAACATTTAATATGTTTTGATAATCATTGCTAATTTCGCCATTGACATAACCCCGGGGATCACCTGTTTGTGGATCAAGCCCAGCAGATGGATAACTATAGACAGAAAATACAGGTTTACCTTCGACTGGATAAATATATCCACCCACCGCTCCAGATTCAATTGCTCCACCATTTGTGGGCTCATTATAATAGTCAACCACTTTATCTAACGCATAACTGTATAACAAATCTGTCGCCCATTTAAAACTGTCAGATTTGATATTATTGCTTGTCAATACAATATCCCATCCCCGACCTTCCGTACTCGCCGTATTACCGAAAAAGCTTGAAAAGCCTGTTGATGGCGCAAGGGCAGATGTAGCGAAAAGATCTACAGATCGTTTTTGATAAAACTCAATGCTTCCTGTAAGTATTTGATTTTTAAAGCTGAAATCATAGCCAATATTCAACATTTTTACTTTCTCCCACCTCAACTCAGGGTTTCCAGGCGTATTTACTTGTGAATACACTAGGCCGTTATACCAAGACCCACTTTGCTGTCTAAGTGTTGTCAATGCTGCGGCGCTCTTGTTTACGTTCCCATTATAACCATAAGTGACTCTTAGTTTTGATTGAGATAACAATTTTGAAGGAAAGAAATTCTCCCTACTCATATCCCAAGACACTCCAACTGAATAGAGTGGAACTGATTTCTGGTTAGTATTTACGCCAAAAAGATTTGATTTGTCAATTCTTCCGCTCAGTGAAACTATATACTTAGAGAAATAAGAATAAGAAGCATTACCAAAATATGAAACATACCTGTCAGTAATTCTATAAAATGATAAGTTGCTAGGAATCTGAGCGGTTTGTCCAAAGGACGGAATAAAGGGATACTGATTTACAAAATCTACGTTTTGAAAAGTTTTATTCTCTTTATTATAACCATATGTTAAGACGTTGTCATTTTCGTTAATCACATTGCTGACCTCAGTACCAAATATTGCTGTCAAATTGTGATTGTTGTTAAAATCATGGGCATAGTTCAATTGTCCCCGGAATCTATTTGAATTCGTCACATTATTACCTTTGTATAAAATACCTCCGATGGGAACCGGATTCCTTGGACTACCATTTACATTAGTAAATCTATTAATGATATTCCTAGCATAATAACTGTCAATGCTGTTATAATTCTCATGTATGTTTATGGATCGTTGATATGCATATTTGATTTCCGCACTAAAACCATCCAGGAAACGATAAGAGGTTCCTAATGATACTCTGGCGTCAGACAGTTTTTCCTTATTGTCCGCCAATCTCAATTCATCTAAGGGTCTAAAGTTCCAATCCAATAATCCCTCTTGACTCGTCGGATCTGCTAACCAAAGTGGATTGAGGTCTTTTGTGATTGGCAATGCATTATTACCCTCATCAGAAAACCGAACATATGGATAGCTTCTTCCACCAGCGAAATATTTGGTATCATTTAAAACGGTATTAATGTTTTCATTGGTTTGTATGAAATTTACAAGGCTGGACAATTGCCAATCTTTATTTAAAGAATAATTATAATTAGCATTTAGGGTATAACGGTCGTTTGTGTTGCCGACCAGATTACTTTTATTATTGTCATAACCTAGTGAGAAAGCAAAGTTGCTGTTTGTTGTACCACCTCTAATATTTGCATTATACTGCTGGTTAACATTTTTCTGGTAGAAGTATTTAAGTAAGCCATCTCGTCTGTCAACTTTTCTTAAGTCATCGATCTGTTTTGAAGCTTCCGAAGCCGAAATTGAACCGGCATCTCTTCTAGCAAGTATAGCTATCACAGGCGAAATAGGCTGTGCTGCGTCTAAAATTTCATCATCATAATAACCTTTGTTGTACATTTCTAGTTCCAAGTCAATGAAATCTGTGGTATTGATGTAATTAGGAGAATACCAAAGATTTGGCTTTTCGGCAATCGTCAAATTTGTATTAATCTCAGCTGTAGTCTTCTGATTGAGCTTTCCCTTTTTGGTAGTAATTACAATGACTCCATTACCTGATCTTGATCCCCAAATGGAAGCTGCTGCAGCATCCTTCAGCACTGTAATAGACTCAACATCATTAGGATTGATATTTTGTATCCTTCCGTCATAGGGAAAATTATCCACAACTATTAAAGGTTGGGCATCTGAAAACAAGGTACTGTATCCTCTTATACTGATATCTGTAACTCCTTGTGAGGCGGCTCCGGTATTCCTATTAAAAAGTAAGCCAGGCACAACTCCTTCCAATCTACTCAACACATCCGTGCTGACCCTCCTGTTAAATAGCTTGTTATCTACCTGTGCAAATGATCCAGTAGCTCTTTCTTTCGGCAAAGTCTGATATCCCGTATTTACTTCAACATTTACTTCTTCCAGATCGCTACTGCCCATTTCCATTTTTATATCCCCAATTTCTTTTGCAGCTTTAACCTCTCTGGTCTTATACCCCACATAACTAATCTCCAACACTGCATCCTCGTCCACATTCTGTATAAAGAATACACCATCATTATTAGTCGTTACAGACCTGTTCGTTCCTTTAACTCTAACAGTCGCCCCGGCAAGCGGCTGTCCGTTTTCATCTAAGACTTTTCCCCGTACGTCAATTGCCTGGAACCGGGCAATCAATCTTTCTAAAAAAGACGGTTCATCACGCTTTTTAATGTTTATTTCTTTCTCCCCGACTTCAAAGGTCAGCGGCAGCCCTTTTAGCACCCTAGTCATAGCTTCCTCAACGGTTGCCCCGCTGAGCTTCACACTGACCTTCTCGTCTTTAGAAATGATTTTGCTATCATAGAACACGTCATACCCGCTTTGTTTCCTGATCTCTTTGAGAACAGAACTCAAGGGTACATCGTGCTGGTTCATAGTGATACGCTGGCCGAATGTCGATGCAGTGACCTGCAAGAGAGATATTATTAATATGACAGTGGTTAATCGCATAATCAGCCATATTTTGCGGTATAACGCATGCGCTATACCTGATTTTTTGGTAAAAAATTGATACATTTAGGTTTCGGTTTGGTTCTGTGCGGCTTGCCTCCGACCTGAGAATTGTTGGCCTGCCGCGGTTAAACAGTTGATTTATTTTAATTGTCCAAACACAAACCAGGGGTGCTTCACTCCTGGTTTGCTTTTTTATCGGTTATTTCTGCTGATATTCATCCTCCTTCTGATGGTTAACGTCCTGACTTCTTGTTGTTTGGTGTATACAAAGGGAGATGAATTTTCTTTTTGGGCCTTATCGAGATACATACACTTTCCTTCCTTCCACTTTAAAATGTACCAGCCCTGATTTTTCTATAAATTTCAATATGCCGGAAAGGTTTTTGTCCCTGGAGATCCAGCCCCCGGTTTCCAGGTCAAGCGGAACGGAATCATCATAAATAACCTCCACGTCGTACCACCTGGCAATCTTCCGCATCGCCATGCGGAAATTAATTCGCTCTAGGTTAAAATCACCTTCTTTCCAGTCTGTAATATTCTCGATGTCGGCGGTACTGATCTTAACAGCTATCCCGTTGTTGAGCGCCATTTGTCCGGGTTTAAGCAGATGTCTGCCTTTACCGGAAGTGATGCTTACCGAGCCTTCTGCCAGTGCAGTGGCCACAACCTGTTCATCAGGGTACGCATTGACGTTAAAGTGGGTTCCAAGTACTTCGATTTCCTGTTTGTCTGTCTCCACTATAAAAGGATGCGCTTTGTCCCTAGAAATTTCAAAATACGCCTCGCCTGTGAGCTTAACCCTCCGCTCTCCACGCTCATTTAGAGCGGTAGCATAGATTAAACTTGAAGCAGCGTTCATCCAGACTTTTGATTTGTCAGGTAAGGATAAAATATAGGTTTCGCCTTTAGCGGTGGTTAAGGTGTTAATTTTATTCTTGGAACTACCATCATTAGATGCGGCACTGTAAACAACTTGGCCATCTGCGGATTTGCTGATCGTCAGTCCTGCTTCCTTAGCAAGTTCACCATTTGAGGCATCAGATAATTTTATCTTTTTGCCGTTAGCCAAAGTTAAGGTAGCTCCCTTTTTTCCAGGGGTGATGTCATTGGCATAGGCAACAATTGCGGGTTCAGTCTTTTGCTGATTTTTATAAAAGAACAAGCCAGCACCAAATATGACGGTAGCAACTGCAGCAGCTATGGCAATTTTCCTCCACCTGTAATTAAATAAAGGAACCGCGGGCTTTTCGATAGCCTCGATTCCCATGTCAATGTTCGATTTCAGATAATCTTCAATATCACTGAGTTGCTCTGGGTTTATCCCATTAAGCGGCTTAGGCGCATCATCAAATAGTTTCCAGTAGGCTTCAAGCAATTCTACCTCTTCAGCAGAAGCAGTATGGTCCAGATATTTTCCTACCAGGTCCAACAGTTGATTTCTATGCAATTTTGACATTTTCCTTTGGTCTATATCCATATAGTCTAAAGAACTGAGGGGGCGTACTAGTCAGGAAGGAAAAATATTTTAATTTTTCAGGAGCATCAGGATAGTACAAGCAGTTATTGTAACGCCGAGAGAATTTTTCAGGCTGTTGGTAGCGGTGAGCAGGTGGTTCTGAACCGTATTTTGTGAGATCTTCAGGATCTCGCTGATCTCTTTGGTGGAAAGGTCATCCATGAAACGCATCTTAAATATCTCCCTGCGCTTTTCCGGCTGCATTTTCAGCCACTCTTCAATATGCCCCTTTAACTCTTTTAAATTGAACAGTGAATCTGCCTGAAGGTAAGATTCGGCCATATGGTCAAGCGGCTCTTCAAAAACAGGGGCTTTTTTATTTTTCCGGTAAAGGCTAAATACCTGGAAACGGACTGCTGTGCTGAGATAACCAGAAAGATTAACAATTTCACGTTCTGATCTTTTAGTCCAGAGATTAATAAATAAGTCCTGTACAAGTTCCTGGCAGACTTCTGCATCCCTCAATTTACCATACGCATCATTGTAGCATTTTTTCCAGTAGCGGGCATAGATCTCATCAAATGCATCCTTGTCATTTTGTTTTACAAGGCTGGTCAGTTCCAGATCAGTAAGAGTGCTGCGCGCGGCCATGAATACAGTTAGTTATTTCCCTCTATTAAATTTACGGAAGATTACGTCAAATATCTAAAATATTTCAAGAATAGATACATAAACAGCTCATTTTGGTTATGTAAACTTAATTGATGGAATGAACCTAATTTGAGCTATCTATCCTTTTAAGTTTTTAATCGAAAGACGGAATATTAACAGCTCAGTTATGGCTACAAAACTCTCGTTGATTTCTGGTTATCATAAGAAAGGTCTGTCTTCTTCAAAAAACTTCCTTTATATTTTATGGATACGGCAGGCGGTCAAACTGAGGAGTCTCTCTGCTTATCAAGTTTATATACGACGATACCCATCCAGCCTATGATGCAAACAATTTCTAATATCTCGAACAAATTGGGGAGCTGGAATGATTGGTATCAATTTGAAACATAACTGTCCATGTATCCCTGTAGCTCCTCATCCATTCCCGTATGATAGTCTAGCTTGCACTCGTCAAGCGCAGACAAATTAAACGCTCTGTGCTGACCGTCGATCCTGCAATATACTTTCAGAACCTGCCAGATTTCTTTACCCCTGCGGTTAGGAACAAGTCGGTAAACCAGATTCTCCAACTCTTCCACTTGAAATATTGCTAGCGGCCTGACGTCAAGATGGGTATGCTTTATCCTGAGCAGCTCCCATTTTTTAGCAAATGCGATTTTCATTGTAGGAAATTCGTAGATCGGGTCGTTCAATACGCACACCGGATATATCGTCAGCCGTCTCCCTTTCTCAAGCTTCCGGTCAAATTTTTCTTGGAGTAGGTCTAACTGACTAATAACGTTATCTAGCTGTGTTAAATTTTTAAAAAACGTATCTTCTCCGTTTGAATACAGACCCTCAATTGTACCCGAATACCTGTCCTCATCATTCAGATTACCCTGCTTGAATTCCGCGATGACCAGTTTCCGGTTCTCCCTCGCATAATAATCTATCATCTCTTTTTCTCCATCTCCGGAAATGTAGACGAGTTGATCCAGGGATAGCGGTGCGGGATGCCGCAGGAAAGAAAATACCATATTGAACAGCTCTGCGCAGTACTGTTCAAAAAAACGGCCTATTTTAGAAAAGTATACCTCGGCTGCAATTTTGGGTTTCGCCTTTTTAACACAACTGAACCAAAATTCATAAACAAACTGATAATAGATCTTTCCGACAAAAAATGCTTTGTCCAGAATGACAAATTCATTTGCGGAGACTTGATATACCGGGGAGATCCGAACTGAAGTTAGTTTTTGCACATCTCTACCGCTGTTAGAACTGGCAGCAAGTTTTTTAAAAATTGGATATTCGGGATCCTCAGCATCAATTGACACTGCGGAGCTTTCAATAAGACCCCAGCGTAAGTAAAAACCAAGGTACTGCTCAACACTGCAGGAATATTCCCTTTTAAAATAACCTTTGACCAGCTCGAGGTATGTCGGATCTTCCATTAAGAAGCGGATCAGGCGAACCCCCTTGATGCAACATGTAAATGCATTGTAATCCGGAATATTATTTGCAGGTAACAGTGATGCATTGAATTCCTCCAATGTAGAATCATCTTTGAGGTTCTCGGCTTTGAAATACAGCCCGTTTAGACACAGCAGGTAGTTAAATACATCAATCGTAAATTGTTCATAGACTACCTCGTCAACCGCACCGTCTGGCAGATTTGACAGCAGAATTTCCTCCATTGCGTACAAAATTGTTTCTCTCGAATAAGCTACGACCAGAGCACCTTGAGGTGGTTTTAAGGCATCGATAACCCCTGCTAAAAATTTAGGCGAGAGAACGAACATCTCTAAATACTTCAAATGCGTGGCTTCTTCATTGCTGTCTAACAGCGCATGCAAATATTCATCAGCTTTTCCTGAAAGAAAGGAAAGGCGTTGAAGCAATTGATTTTTAGGATATTTCGAAATTAGGTCGAAATAATCTTCCGGAACTTCAGCTTTATATACTGTTTTGAAATCTAAGGAAATTACTACTACCATGCCATAACGCTGCTCAAAAATGTTTTGAAAGATGCGATTTTAATTTAAGATATGGCGGGTTTTTCCTATATCCAACTGATGCGCTGCATGCCATGCGAAAATTAACTGTTAATAAAGCGGATCACCGTGACAGATAAAGTAAATGTAGACGAAGGGGCCATATCGGAAGCCCGGGAAGCTGTCGGCGATGACTAGGAGAAGATCAACGAATACCTGATCAATAACCGGGGCTTATAGTACGACGATAAAGGGTTAAAGCTCAGGATGATTTTGAAATAAATTTCTTAAATTTAAGGATGAGGGAAATTGAGGCGCCTTTCGCGCTGGAACTGGATGGAAAAGATATTCGTATATCAGAACATGAGCTTCAGGGCAAAAGGGTATTTCATGTAAATTTCGGGGATGGGGCAAACCCTCTGGTTATTACAGTGGGACTGAGCGCCAGGAAAGAGAAGTTCTGGACATCCATCCCCCAAGGCCGGGGCGCTGAAGCTGAAAAAATAGGGAAATTAATTGCGGAGCATATCCGCGCTAAAAGGAAATAAATATGTGCTACTACAACGGACAAAAAGTAACAAGGGCAGAGTTTATTCAATTGAAGCAATTGGAAAAGGCAGTAAGAGATTATGATTTTTTAAATGTCGATGTCCATAATGGTTTTAATTATCCACCCTGCGCGATAGCTATTGCAACCGATGACCGCCGGGATTTTGAGCTGGTGCAGGCCCAATGGGGATACGTGCCAGGAAAAATGAGTGCAGAGGACGCCATTGCTTTCCGGCGAAAACTAACGACTCTAAATTTCAAGGGCGAAAACCTTTGGGTGAGTGAATCCGGCAAGCGGTCTATGTGGAAAGATGCTGCAAGAAGCCGAAGGTGTCTGGTGCTGTCAACCGGAATCGTAGAATCCCGGCACATCCCAAAAATCGGAAAAAAAGGCCAGGAGCTGAAAGAAACGATCAAGTATCCCTATCAGATAGGTTTAAAGGAACGTGAATATTTTTGGCTGCCTGGATTATACAGCGACTGGGTCAACACCGATACAGGCGAGGTCACCAAGACATTTGCCATTGGCATTACCAAAGCGAATGAACTGATGAAGCAGGTACATAATTCTAAAAAGCGCATGCCAGCTGTGTTGACCGATGAATTGGCCTGGGAATGGCTGATGGGGGACTTAACCGAAGACAGGGTCACCGAAATTGCCATGACCCAGATCCCTTCAAGTATGATGGAGTTGTGTACGATCGGTCCTGAGTACAGGACTGCCGGCGAGGTGAATAAAAAGGATTATCCGGATCTTGAACCTATCAATCAGACCTTTATTGACCAGGAAGTACTTGAATTTGACCATTGGGAGCGTTAATTAATTATGCGTAATGGCCATCTATTGCCGCACCGATTAAATCCACTTCTTCCTGTTCCATATTTCCTTCCAATTGCTGCCAGCAGTGATCGGAATCAGGTGCCAGGACCGCTAAGGTTTCGCTGTCTTTATCCCGCTTGATTTTAAAGGTTAGCGCGTGTTCCGGGCCACTTACCTTGTTTTCTTCTGCGACCACATTGAGCGTGGTTGGCTCCATGCCTTTGTTGATCTGCACGGTAACCTGAAATGTTTCTTCCTGCTGTTCCACGGTTATATTATTGATTTAAAGGATAAACAGTCCAGTTCTGGATTTGTTAGCCGGAATCGTACATGCTTTCAATTTTTACTGAATGGATCCTCAAAATTGCTTTTATCTCATGCTAATCCCATTCATCGGCTAAGACTCCCCGGCGTCCCTGAACAACAAACCGCCTTTGGACAATTTAAAGGTGTTTTTTTCAAAAATTTCTTTCATGATCATCCATACCTGATCGACAAGCTGGAATGATTTTTTTGAACTTGCGTCAATCTCTGCCAGAAATCCGCTGAATTCCATTTTTTTAATCTCGGCTTCCGCATCGCAATAGTTCCTGATCAGTTTCCCGTTAACATGCGGAAAAGCTAAAGTAATCGTTTTTAATAGTTGCTCCCTCTTACCAACTTCCACGCAATAGGCATTGACAAATTGGTCAAAAGCGATTTTCCTGCCATCGGGAGTCAGAATAAATGCATGACCCGGAAAGCGCAGCATCATCAGTTCGTCTTCATCGGTAATCCCGAGGCTGCCAAGATCGATAGAGACAATCTTTGTGCGTTTGATGGTGATCCTGGCATTTATTTCCAGTGTGCCTATTTCGACATTTTCCCCGCCTTTCTTTTCATTTTGCCCGGCTTCCCGCAGTTCAACCAATTTTATGCCCAGATGGTCCGCATAGGTCAGGGTATCTGGAGTAAATCCTGTCTTTGTAACAATGATGCCGCTGGAGATATCTGCATCACGCATGATTTCGGAAAGCTCCATGACGATTTTCTTAGTCACCTTCTTTTTCAGATACTTGCATTCTATTGCCGTCAGGAGTACCTTGTCACCAACAATCTGTTCGGTCAGTACATCGATCTGATGTTTTACCCCTGATTTTCCCCGGACCTTGGATTTAGTACCGTAGCTTTTGATCTTGATACCATATCCGGCGCCGAGCATCTCATAGATGTATTTCGTGATTTCCTCATAGCCTTTCCAGTCCAGCCCTGTGTTGTTATCCTCAGCCATACGCATTAATGTAAATATAAAACTAAACTATTTTTTAGAATCCGCGAGGTAACGATCAGCGGCCTTGAGCAGCAAGCTTCTGGATAAGAAAATTAAGAGGCTGCGGGGCCGAAATGTAACCTTCTTTACAATGTGGGCCTTTTTGGAAACTGAATTGGTAAACTATTGTTATGTGATCATGGAAACATTTGAAATACAGTTATTAGCAGATCGCTTTCAGATCGAACCCCTGGAAAACGGGCTCTACCGGATCATGGAAGGCGAGCATAAAGTTGGCGTGATCTTCCCTGAGCCGGACGGCGACCAGGTGAAATGGGCAACACAGGATGAACTGGACGAGGGCTTTGTTCAACAGATCGGTGAATTGATCACCGAGCATAACATGTAATGAAAACCTTTTTCCATGCGGTAGAACCTTATCACATCCAGGCTTCTGGCATGCGGCTTACCGTGCTGCCTATGGAAGATGGGGTTTACAGGGTTTGTCATCGGGATAAAGTGCTGGCTGATCTTTATCCGGAAATCACTGCGGCGGGTATATTCTGGAACGGCTTTGGCCAGCTTTCTGTATGGGTTGCTGAAGAAATCGGGCAGCAGATCTGCGCCCATGAAATCTAAATCTTTTATTCATGGAGATTACTTTTGAAATTTATAATCTGAGTGATGACGGGACTATTCCCAATAGTAAATACCCAGTCATTGTTTATCATCACGCTTTTACCATGGAGGGAAAACCAGCGGCTGATTTCCTGGAGACCAGGTTTGCAGAAAATGGCTGGAGCAATGCTTTTCGCTGGCGGGTTTATGATTATCACCATTACCATACCAACACGCATGAGGTTTTGGGTGTATATGCCGGAAATGCGTTGTTGCAGCTCGGCGGCCCAAACGGAGAGAAATTGCATGTCCGGCCGGGCGACGTCATAGTGCTGCCTGCCGGTACGGGTCATATTTCGCTGAGTCGTAGCGATGATTTTGCTGTTGTGGGTGCTTATCCTGATGGCGCGGAGCCTGATCTGATTAAGCTCGGTGATAAGCGGCCGGATGGCGTGCGGGAAAAGGTGGATGGAATCCCGGTTCCGGATCATGACCCTTTATATGGTGATGCTTCGGGGGGTATGGTGGGCTCCTGGAATGAGCGCGGCGCCAGGGATGGCTGACTGCCCTAATGGCTTGAAAAATTAACCGGTTTTGAGGATTCTGAAATCCTGAAAGTGAGGTTGATCCTGGGACCTACTGCTCTTGCAGTCTTAGGGATGTGGTGCTCATAATGCGCCTGCATGGTTTCACCCATTAACAGCAGGCTACCATGGGTTAAGGGGATGTCAAGCGCTGTGATGTCTTTCCTTGTTTTATGGCGAACCTTGAAAATCCTGGTATCTCCAAAGGTGACTGAAGCGATATGATGGTGCTTACCGTCCGCCGGGAGGTTGTTACTGTGCCAGGCTACCGAATCTTTGCCGTCCCGGTAAAGGTTCAACAGTACCCGGTCAAAGCTGATTTCGGTGACCTTTTCTACTGCCTGTTTAATTTCTAACAATAACGGTGTCCATGCGTGCCCGTTTTCTCCGCCGTAATAAGCGATTAGCCGGGGATCCGGGACCATTCTGTCATACATCTTTCTCATGCGCTGCTGCCAGGGAGCCTCCTCCAAAAGCGTGTTGTAATAACCATCGGCTTCCTGCTTCCCAAAAAAATGCTGCCAAAGCCGCAACTCGGTATCGGGCAGTTTAAAGTCGGTATACCGCTTTATGCCCCCGTCAAATAACTCGGTGTCTGCAAAAAGGATCATACTTCAAAGATACAAAATTTGTCATTTAACTAAAAAAATTAGTATCACAAATTGTTTTAGTGTTTGTTTTAAGCGGAATTATGAACAAAAATTGGCTAATTATCAACATTTCATAAATTGCTAACATTTTTAGTTTTATTTTGTTGTGTAATTCGATGGTGCTGAAATAGGGGCCATGAATTGGGGGAATAAATTATGGATGCTAAAAAGGAAATATTGATCAGGCTGCAGCAGGATATCCTGCTCTGGCAGGGCTTTAAGCCTCAGGCTGCAGGTAAAGGCGAACGTGTCGGGCTTGGGGAGATCGAGCAGGCTTTTCCCGGCGGGGTTTTTCCGAAAACAGCCATCCATGAATTTATTACAGTTTTACCGGAGGATGCCGCGGCCAGTGATGGTTTCATTGCAGGTTTACTGGCCATCCTGATGCAGGACGGCGCGGCATGTGTTTGGGTGAGTACCTCAAGACGCTTATTTCCGGCCTCACTTAGTGGTTTTAATGTAGAACCTGAGCGCATCATTTTTATGGATGTGAAGACTGAAAAGGATGTGCTTTGGATTACTGAGGAAGCGTTGAAGTGCGAAGGGCTGGCGGCTGTGGTCGCTGAACTGAATAATTTGAGCTTGATTGAATCCCGCAGGTTGCAACTTGCTGTTGAGGAAAGCGGGGTGACTGGGTTTATCCTGCGTAAGGATGCAAGCAAAGGGGTAAGTACGGTGGCTACGGCCAGGTGGAAGATCAGCCCTTTGCGTACAGAAACCGAAGAGGGAATGCCTGGTCTGGGTTTCCCGCGCTGGCGGGTGGAGCTGCTGAAAGTCCGCAACGGCAATCCGGGCAGCTGGATACTGGAATGGGCAGGTGAATGTTTTGAGGAGGTAGCTAAAGTTATGGAAGTAGCTGATGAGTCGGCCTGGTCTGAACAACAGGACAGGCAAATTGGATAAGAGTTATGCAAAGGCGTTTTGTTTCCATATGGTTCCGCCAGCTGCTGGCTGACTGGCAGCTGATCCGCCGCCCGGAACTCTCTGGTGTGCCTTTTGTTTTTGCTGCGCCTGATCATGGCCGCATGATGATCACTGCGGTGAGTCCGCTGGCAGACCAATCAGGTGTTGAACCGGGGATGCGGGCAGCGGATGCTAAAGCAATTTGCCCGGGACTGGAAGTGCTGGATGATAAGCCGGGGCGTCCGCGAAACCTGCTGCGCGGGTTGGGTGAATGGTGCGTGCGGTATTCACCTGTTGTTGCCATCGATGAATTTGGAATGGATGGCCTGTTGCTGGATGTTTCCGGTTGTAGCCATCTCTGGGGCGGCGAAAAGGAATATTTGAAAGAAATTGTTTCCCGGTTAAAAAGTAAGGGATATACCGTTCGGGTGGCGATCGCTGACACGCCGGGCGCTGCCTGGGCGGTTTCCCGTTATGGTAAAGTGACGCCACTTGTCCCGGCCGGCGGGCATACTGAGGCTTTGCTTGGTTTGGTGCCGGAGGCTTTGCGTTTGGAGTCGCCGGTACTTGCCAGGTTGCGTAAGCTCGGGTTTTACCAGATCAAAAGTTTTGTTTCGATGCCAAGGTCTGTTTTACGCAGGCGTTTTGGTGAGGAGTTTCTATTGCGGCTGGCGCAGGCGCTGGGTACAGAAGATGAAGTGCTGGTTCCCTTGCAGCTGCCTGTTCCGTTCCAGGAGCGGTTGCCCTGCCTGGAGCCGATAAAAACCCGGACGGGAATTGAAATCGCCATTACCCGGATGCTGGAAAGTTTATGTAAACGGATGCAAGCTGAAGGCAAGGGCTTACGCACGGGTGTTTTGACCGGTTACCGGATTGACGGTAAGGTCGTACAGGTGGTTATCGGCACCAGCGGTGCTACACATAGCGTGAGTCATTTGTTCAAGCTTTTCCAGTTAAAGATAGATCAGATCCGGCCAGCATTGGGCATTGAGCTGTTTGTGCTGGATGCGCCGAAGGTGGATGATGTGGAGGTTCCGCAGGAAGAAATGTGGACGGCAAAGCCTGGGCTGGATGATCAGAGCCTGATCCGCTTACTCGACCGGGTTGCGGGAAAGGTTGGCCCCGAAGTGATCCACCGGTATTTGCCTGCAAAGCGTTACTGGCCGGAGCGATCAGTTTTGCAGGCAGGATCAGTTACCCAGAAGCCCTCGTGCAGCTGGCGGGTGGAAAAACCGCGACCGACAGAATTATTGAAAAAGCCTGATCCCATTGAAGTGATGGCGCTGATCCCGGATCATCCGCCTAAGTTTTTTATATACAAAGGGGTTCAGCATATGGTGATCAAAGCCGACGGGCCGGAAAGGATTGAACGGGAATGGTGGCTGGATACCGGGGAACACCGGGATTATTACCAGGTGGAAGATGACCAGGGCAGACGGTATTGGCTGTACCGTTCTGGTCACTATGGTGGTGATCAGAAATATCAGTGGTTTATTCATGGATTTTTTGCTTAAGGGACGGTGTTATGGGATATAGTGAATTACAGGTAACTTCTAATTTCAGCTTTTTGCGGGGGGCTTCTCATGCGCATGAGCTGGTAGACCGGGCAGAAGCTTACGGATATCAAAAGCTTGCGATAACTGACCGGAATACGCTGGCGGGGATTGTTCGCGCACATGCGGCCTGCCGTGGAAAAAATGTGAAACTGATCCCGGCTTGCAGACTTGATTTACTCGACGGGCCAAGCTTACTGGCGTATCCGACAGACAAAGAGGCGTACGGCAGATTATCGGCGCTTTTGACGCTGGGTAACATGAGGGCGGAAAAAGGGTCTTGCTTTATTTCCCGTGCTGATGTATATGCACACAGTAAGGGCATGATTTTTACTCTGGTAATGCCGGGAGTACTGAACCGCAGGTTTGAGTATGACGCTGGTTTTATCGCTGCGGTTGCGCAATACCGGGAAGCACTGGGCGGGCAGCTATATTTAGCCGCCACCCGGACTTATTTGGGAAATGATGATAAGCTGATTTTCCGCACTTCCCAGCTTTCTGATTTTTACGGGATACCGGTAGTGGCGACAAATGATGTGCATTACCATGATCCTTCGCGAAGGGAACTGCAGGATATACTGACCTGCGTCCGCGAGAAGTGTACGATCCAGGAAGCGGGTTTCCTGCTGCACCAAAATGCGGAGCGGCATATGAAGGAAGTTGCCGAGATGGAGCGGCTGTTCAGGAATTATCCTGAGGCGATTGAAAACACGATGGTGATTGCTGAGGCCTGCAATTTTTCATTGGATGAATTGAAATATGTTTATCCTGAGGAGATCAATCCAAGCGGACGCTCCCCTATGGAAGAGTTGGAATACCTGACCTGGAAGGGCGCACATGAGTTTTACGGGGAGGTGGTACCTGAAAAGGTCGTGAACATGATCAATCATGAGATGGCTTTTGTTAAGGAAATGGATTACGCCAATTACTTTCTTTTTGTGGAGGATATTGTGCGTGAGGCCAGGTCCCGCGGCATCCTTTGCCAGGGCCGGGGATCGGCTGCAAATTCAGCGATATGTTTTGTTTTGGGCATCACCTCAGTCAACCCGATGAAGTTTGATTTGCTGTTTGAACGCTTCATTTCCCCAGCCAGAAATGAGCCGCCGGATATCGATGTGGACTTTGAGCATGAACGGCGGGAAGAGATTATCCAGTATATCTATAACAAGTACGGACGTGACCGCGCGGCTATCGTAGCTACAGTTACCCAGCAGCACCAGAAGGGTGCGATCCGGGACGTGGGTAAAGCGATGGGCTTGTCGGTAGATACCATCAACCGGCTTTCCGGTTCGCTTTGGGAATATACGGATGAATGGTTTGAAGGTAAGCGGGTGACAGAATCGGGCCTGAACCCCAATGATCCGCATTTGAAAAAGACCCTGGAACTGACCTCGCAAATGATGGGTTTTCCGCGCCAGCTGGGTCAGCATACCGGGGGATTTGTGGTGACCCAGGGTAAGCTGACCGATCTCTGTCCGATCCTGAATGCCAGGATGGAAGACCGCACAAATATTGAATGGAACAAAGATGATATCGATGCGCTGGGATTTTTAAAGGTGGATGTGCTGGCCTTAGGGATGCTGACCTGTATCCGTAAGGGCTTTGACCTCTGCCGCGATCATTACGGCAAGCATTTTACGCTAGCCAATATCCCGCAGGATGATCCGGAGGTGTATGACATGATCTGTCTGGCCGACACGCTGGGGGTGTTCCAGATTGAAAGCCGGGCACAGATGTCGATGCTGCCGAGATTAAAACCCAGGGAATTTTATGACCTGGTGATTGAGGTGGCAATTGTACGGCCCGGACCGATCCAGGGAGATATGGTGCATCCGTACCTGCGCAGGCGCAATGGAGAGGAGCCCATTGTTTATCCGTCGAAAGAACTTGAAGAAATTCTTGGAAGGACACTGGGCGTGCCGCTGTTCCAGGAACAGGCGATGAAAATAGCGATCGTTGCGGCCGGGTTTACACCAGCCGAAGCAGATGGATTGCGCAGAAGTATGGCCACTTTCAAGTTTAAGGGCATGGTCAATCAGTATGAGCAAAAGCTGATTGACGGTATGGTCGGCAAAGGTTATACTGTTGAATTTGCGAAGCGGATCTTTAAACAACTCGAAGGATTCGGCAGTTATGGATTCCCTGAAAGTCACGCGGCAAGTTTCGCCTTACTAGTTTATGTGTCCTGCTGGCTGAAACATTATTACCCGGATGCTTTTGCTGCTGCGCTGTTGAACAGCATGCCGATGGGTTTTTACCAGCCTGCGCAGATTGTAATAGATGCCCAGAAGCATAGCGTCCAGGTCCGGGAGGTAGATGTTAACCTTTCGTTCTGGGATAATAAGCTGGAAGAAAAATCAGGAAAGTATTTTGAACTTCGTCTGGGATTCCGGGAGATTAAGGGGATTCGTGAGGAGGAAATGGAGATATTGGTGAATGCCCGTGGCGAGGGTTATACCAGTCTTACGGCATTGCGGGATGCCGGTGTTTCGCTGGGCACTTTGGAAAAGTTAGCTGATGCGGATGCGTTCCGCTCGTTGGGAATGGATCGGCGCAAGGCGCTCTGGGAGGTTTCAGCTCTGCAGGATATGCCGGTAGAGTTATTCAAGGGGCAGGCGTCGGAAAGCGTGCTGGAAACCCAAGTGGAATTGCCGCTGATGAGTCAGGGCGAACACGTCGTGCAGGATTATAACACCATTGGGCTTTCTTTGAAAGCACACCCGGTGAGTTTCGTCAGGTCTCAACTGGATATGTTAAATATTAAATCCTGTCATACGATTAATAACGATTCCACCAATGGGCAACTGGTCAAAGTGGCTGGACTTGTACTGGTGCGTCAGCGCCCGGGAACTGCTGGCGGGGTTTGTTTTATCACGATTGAAGATGAATCAGGGTATTCTAACCTGGTTGTATTTGAAAAGCTGTTTGAAACCTACCGTAAAGAGATCCTGCATTCCAGGCTGCTGATGGTGGAAGGCCGGTTACAGCGGGAAGGTCAGGTGGTGCATGTGATTGTCAGCAAGTGTTTTGATTTTACCAGGATGCTGGGTAAGCTCGTGCAAAGGAAGATCGATGATCTGCCGGTATTGACCCTGGCACGAGGTGATGAAAAATCTGCGCCTTATCCTTCCCAAAATAAACGAGCTCAGGTCCGGGAGGACGTTTCAAAAGAAACCTTTCATGGCGGCAGGAATTTCAGGTAACACCTTCAGAACCGATATTCTACACAAAGGCTTGGAATCTTTGTTATATTTATAAATGGACTAAAAATTAAAATTATGCAGGGAGAAGAGGAAACTTTTATGATAAATGTAGACATCAATACCGGCCGTGAACAACTGGAAATGACTGTTTTCGGTTACGAAGATTTAAAAGAAAAACCAAATCATGAGCTCGTGTTTAAGGTTATCCTGGACGGCGTGGATCTTACGACTGTGACCAATAAAGGAGGCGAATCCTGGTATCAGGTGGAAGGTCTGCTCGATCGGGAAAGCATCGATAAAATCGGCGGTGCCATCGAGAAGCATTACCTATAAGCCATGGCCCACGTTATGTTCTTCTGCATTTTCTACCGTTCGTTTGCCAATACCGAATATTTCGTTTTCTAGAAGTTGCTTTTTCATGTTCTAAAGGTTTTGTTGCTGCAAAATTCTACCACAATAAAAAATAAATGCGAAAAATATCCGGATTAAACCCGAGTGTATCTGGTAAAAGCCGTGTAATAATCGAATAACCAACACCCTTCTTAGTTATGAACAAGCTGAAATATTTATTTTAGCATATAACTACTTATTGGAAATTCAAAAACTGCTTCATGACAAATAACACCAGTGAAGAAAGTACCGCATCAACTGCGGCGACCCCTTTCTTTTGGGCAGGGTGAACAAGGTCTATTTATGTCAAGGTTTACATAAAAAGCCGTTATGAAATGTTCGCAGTTAATGGCGGAATCCTTAATCTGGTACAACAGATGTGATACCGATGCCTTCTTTGGAAAAGGGATCCCCAGGGACATGCATGCCTATCCCGTCTATAAGCAGAATGGTACGTTCAAAAGCCTCCGTGCAGATGATAAGTTCGGAATTGACAAAGGATTTAATTTCGTCGAATTTCTGAAAAACCTTCATGAGCTCCTTTTCGTCACCAGTTGCATGATTTAGCCAGCCCCGTGTAAATGAAGTTAAATACGAACCCTTTATAAACTCATTACCAGTCTGATAATGGATCAACGGGTGCCGGTTTCGGGACAGTAATTTGTGCTGGTGATTAGCTCTTCTTGAAAACCAGATAAAATGTTCATCTGCAGCAAGATGCGGATACTTTTCTTTTAGTTCTTTTTTTGTTCGTTTTTGAAATAGCCCCTGAAAGGAAAGGTATTTGGCCTCGAGTGTAACAGGATCCATCATTAAATACATCAGGTATGCCAGGCGTTCATAAAAGGTATATAGTTCCTCAACGGCATTCTCAAGATAGAATAAGTACTTGGAATCGTAAAAATTTAACTTCGCCGGATATACCTTTCTCCCCTGGAAGTCGTAGGCATGTTCGGTGTAATGTGTCGTATACCTGCCCCACATATTTGCACAGGCAACACTGTACCGGAGATTTCGCTGGCAATCATAGATCTCCTGAAAATAATCATGACTGGTATCAGCAACCATTGTTGCATTGCTGTGATCGACAAGTTTCCAGATCCGGGTAAAAAAGGAGAATGCATCCTCTCCTTTGTATTTATAATCAAAAAGCAGTTTTACATTCAGCTGGTCGGCCTCCCTTTCGTAGGACTTGTGAAACAGCAGCAACGATTTTTGCTCTTTGTTCATCAGCCGGATTTCCCTGTCATTCACTCCGTATTGAGGATAAACAAATGACTGAATGGCAAAATCAAAAGTGACAGGAACAGTGTAGATCTTTCCAGTCTTCAAATTTTGTTCATTGAGTGTTCCGCTGATCTCGACATCTATAATGATTTCATCATATGGCTCCTGATATTCATCGATGAGACTCATTGAAAGTGCTTCGTTTGCCCAAACTATGCTTTTGACATCAGGTTCAAAGTACGCTTCATCAGGATTCCTGATCTTTCCTGACATAAAATGCTTGTTTTTTTTTAGCCTGAGCAGAGACCAGAACATAATGCCGTTGTTCATCTCCATGCATTCTTTCAATTGCACTATGGTACCCTTTAATTCACTCATGATCCCGGAGTTAGAAGTAAACAGTAAAAATAGGGTTTTAATTCTGGATATTATTTGTTTAAGCAGTCAACATCTGCTAAACCAAATTGTGGACCCACATCAACATCATTATTCAAAGCCCTTTAAATAATCCTCTGTGACAGTATTGACGTTTCGCAGATCTGCCCTGAAACAATAGGCGTTCACATACTGATAGATCTGTTCAAAAGAAATCAAAGCGGATTTTTCGTTCTGAGTGAGTTCACGCCAGCTAAGCATATGTGAACAGGCCCAGCATAACTTGATGTCACTGATCTCTTTTGACAAAGCCGCTGCTGAAAGATTCTCACCTTCGTATCCTTCCTCGTTATAAGGTGAAAAGCATATCCGGTCAAGGGAATGAATGATACATAAGGCTTCATGTGTTAGCTGATAAACTGTTTGCAGCTGACGCACTGTTTTTTCTTCATCCCACGGCTGTAACAAACTAAGGTATTGAGAGTGCCATGTCCTGACGGAATTTTCAAGAATGGCGAATTTCAGTTTCAGGTTTTCTAAAGTGATCTCCATTTTTACAAATGAATTGATTCTGCGAAACTATATCAAGAATAATTATTCGAATATTTAACAGTTACACGGATCGCAGATCATTCTGTTTCTCGAAATGGCTCTTCAGGTCAGAACCAATTTTCTTAAAACCCATTGATTTCAACTCTTCGGACTTCATCAGGCGTGCAATATCCTCAATCGATCCTATTTCAAAACTATAGTCATCTAGTACAGGACACTTTATCCAGAACCTAAATTCTTTCTGATGGGTAAAGCCGATGTCTTTTTTGAATTGTGATTTCCAGCCATTATATTTTGAGAAGTCCTCATACTCCACAAACCTACTTTCAAATTCCATATTATTGAATTTCAATGCAGATTCGATTCTGTTCTTGAATTCCTGCGCATCTATAATCAATATAACCCATTCCTTGATGTGATCGATGTCCCCTCCGGCAGTCACATCTAAAACCTGGTGACTAATATCATGGAAATACAAACAGAACAAATTCCCGCAGATCTGGTTAGGAAAATACGATGCCGTTTGTTGCAATGGCCCTATGTACAATGGTTTAAAATCTGCGCCGTTTTTGTACTCAATCTTCCCGAGAATATTCTTGATCGCAAATACAGTTTCGTACTTATCACCGATGAAATTTTCATCTTTGAGATTCGCAAAATAATGCATCGGCCTGCAAAATATACTGCCTTTTTTCAACAGAGATTCAAGATGCTGTTTTTCTCCGAATTTCAGAAAGCAGCCGGTAACCTTTTTTGTCTTTTTCACTTTAGTTCCCATCCTACTTAATTAGCGCTGCATTTACAAATACTTTATCTTCAATTCCCTTTGTATCGAAGATATACGCAATGTCTTCTAGATTTCCTATTTGAAAAATATAAGGTTCGTTAATTTCGGTATGGAGTATTAACCGCCATTCTTTTTGCCACCCATAGGCGAGATCCTTCGTAAACATATTTTTTTCCCCAGAAAATTTTGAAAGATCCCTATAAGTGACTTCATCGCAGCTGTATTCAACTCTGTTCTTCGTCAGGTGATCGAAAATCCGATTAAAAAATTTGTCGCCGTCATGTATGCTTACACAATGGCTGCCGAATTCTTTAAGTCTGGCATCAAAAGGACTGTGAAGGATTGGCAGAGACGGATCAATCGTGGTCAGAAACATGCAGTATAGATTTCCTGTCGGATTTGCAATGATCTTTCTATGCCTGATCTGTGAAGCATTTAAAGTGACTATCTTATTTGGTTCATCTAGTGGGATCAAATGCAACAAACTGTCTTCGTGATATTGCATTTCAACTACCAGTTCGTTTTTGTCGAAACGACAACTATCATCCTTTTGAGCAAAAAAACTGATTGGCTTACAGTAAATTGTTCCGTTTTTTACTAGGTCTGTCATATCGCGTTTAGACCCGAACTTCAAAAATAAATTCATACTGTAATTTACATTAGATTCTTTGCATAAAACAAATCCCAATATTTATTGGATCGAATTGGAACAAAAACTATCTTTAGGTATCCCGTAAGGATAACGGGAACTTTGTTTTACAATTGTTTTACGTAAAAGCAAAGTTGATAGTTAAAATACTGAAAATTAGAAAGTTGTATCGGCGTCTACAGAGGCTGAAAATCCATGTGTCGCCGGTTCGATCCCGGCCCATACCACAAGCCTCCTAGAAACTCTAGGGGGCTTTTTTTATGCCTAAAGGCTGATTCTTCAGATAACCAATGGAATATTGCTAAAGTTTTGATTAAGTTTGTACATAGTCTTTTGTACAAAATCCTGAAAAAAACTTTAGTAAAACTTTAGTATGGCAAAACTTACTCCTGTGATCCTTAATGATGAGCCGGTTCAATCGGACTGGGTATTTCAGGGAAAATGGTTCTTCCCCACATTTGGTGGTTAAGTTGGTTTGAGTACTAATCTTTTTCTAAGTAATTCGAAACTGGCCCTACCATACATTTGCCGTTTGAT
>NZ_JACHCW010000017.1:0-131641 GCF_014200825.1 Pedobacter sp. AK017 | reverse complement strand
CACATACAAATGTTAGCCGACTTTTTTAATTGAACCAAATTCACTGGTGTTTTTTAATTGCTAAAAATTGAAGATTCAAAGTTGCTACTTACAACATTTTGTAATCATTAAGATATTATATTAATTAATTGTTAATATTGATGGATTTGATTAGATTTGCATAACTGACTGAAAAGCTATTATGACAGAAAAAACTGTAGGACTGCCGGATGAAGTGGTTTTGAGTAAAATCTACCTGATCAGAGATCAAAAAGTAATGCTTGATAGTGATCTGGCTGAACTTTATGGTGTTGAAACACGAGTTTTGAACCAGGCTATTAAAAGAAATATTGTTCGTTTCCCTGATTCTTTTATGTTCCAGCTATTGGAAGAAGAATGGAATGCTTTGATATCACAGTTTGTGATATCAAACGGAAGAGGTGGAAGAAGAAAACTGCCCTATGCTTTTACTGAACACGGGATATTAATGTTATCAAGTGTACTAAACAGTACCCAGGCAATACAAATGAGTATTCGTATTATCGAAATGTTTGTATTGCTTAGAGAAATGGTGTTGTTGCATAAAGATGTTTCTGTTCTGGTAGAGCAGGTGGAAAACAGATTAATGAAACAAGATCAGAAAATAGAAGTTCTGTTTACCTATCTGAATAAATTTATGGATAAAGTAGATGTAAACACTCGTCTAAGTACATATTTCAGGGGTAAAATGGTGTAAATACCTTTGGTTTTTATTAAAAAAACTGAATAAAGTATGGAAACACAAAAAGGAAAAGGGTCACGCAGGCACCGGAGTGACAAGGAAATCTTAGAAGCGATAGCGGAATTTGGTGATCTAAGTATGGCAGAGTTCTGTGAACTATTTGAGATTACAGATTCTACCTACTACAACTGGCAAAACAAGTGCCGGCAAATGGAGCTGCAGCAGGGGAAAGTAGAGGCGATACAGATTGTAGACGATGTTCCGGGGTTTGAAAAAGCATCTGAACGGCTTACCGCCGAGCTTCGGATGCCTGATGGCAGGGTATGGCGGCTGTTTGGGCATGTAGATGGGGAACTGATTAAACACTTAAACTAGCAGCTGTAATATGTACGATCCATTAGATAACAGACGGTACTTTATGTACCCATTTACAGTGAGCATGTGCAAAGGGATTGACGGGTTGAGCGGAGTGGTACGAAGCCAGTTGAAACAGAACCCAAGATGCGGGGATGCATTTATCTTTTTTAACAAAATAAAGAACTATATGAAGGTGCTTTTTTACGATGATAATGGTTATGCAATGTATGTGAAAAGAATAGATATGGGACGGTTTCAGGTGCCTGCCGGGAGAGCTGATGACCTTGGTTTTTACATCTCCAGGCTGCAATTGCTACAATTGATCCGTGGACTGCGGATGAACTGTGTTTTTGCTCAAAAAAGGCCTGAAGATCAGAATATTATATGGGGTAAAAATGCCCCTGGAGTGAATTAAAATAGGTATTTTTATAGTGTAACAAGAGCATGAAAAGCGAGGTACTACCATCATTTGAAGCCTTTATGGCTGAACCGGAAACGGCCTTCAAACTTTACCTTGAAGCGGTAAAGGCGATGGAATCTTTTGCTGAAATGAAGAGTACTTTTGAGCATGCAGCAGAAGCGATAAAAGTTGCTGAAAATCTCCGAACAGAACTTGCTACAGAAAAAGAACGGAACTCCCGCCTACAGTTCCGCGTGTTGCAATTGGAACGGTTGATCTACGGCCGTCGCAGTGAAAAGCTTAGTCCGGCAGAACTTAACCAGTTAAGGCTGGACATACAGGCCGAAGAGATTGCCAGTAGTTTGATAACCGATATTACCGATGTAAATTATAAAAAGGTGACAACGGTTACTAAACCAAAAGCACACCCGGGCAGAAACCTCTTCCCTGCGCATTTGCGCAGGGAAGAGGTTGTGCTGCAACCTTTCGATTATGAAGAAGGTGATGTGTATATGGGGGACGAAGTAACCGAAACCCTGGAATACACAGCTGGGGAGATCTGGGTTAAAAGGACCGTTCGGCAGAAGTATGTAAAAAAGCAGACTGACGGGAGCTGCACAGTGAAGATCGCTGATCTTCCGGTGCAGACGATTGACAAATGTATTGCCGGTGCATCACTACTGGCATATATAGTAGTTTCCAAATACATTGACTCCTTGCCCCTTTACCGCCAGATCGAGATGTTTAAACGGATTGGTGTTGACTTCCCATCCTCTACAGTAAGTAATTGGATCACAAAAGTGTGCGAGTTGCTTTATCCGCTATATGAACTACTAAAAAAAGAGGTTCTTAAAGCAGAGCACCTGAATGTAGACGAGACGACAATGAAGGTAATCGATAAAGCTGCAAAGAAAGGGGAAACGCATAAAGGCTGGTATTGGGTATATCTGCACCATTGGGGTAAGCTGGTTTTCTTTGATTATAAGCCCACCCGGGCGGGAGAAGTGCCCGAATCGATGCTGAAAGATTACAAAGGTTCCATACAGGCGGACGGGTATGCGGTATATGAGGGTATTTCAAAGCGGAATGGCAATGTTCTGGTATGCTGCATGGCGCACGTGCGCCGTAAGTTTGAGGAATTGTATAAGAATAACGATCCGCGTGCAGGGGTGCCTTTACAGCTAATGAACGAATTGTTTGGCCTGGAAGAGGAATGCAGGATCTGGTCGTTAAGCTTTGAGCAAGTTGAAATGGTACGTTATCATTGTGCAATACCTATTCTTAAAAAACTGGAAGCCTGGTTGAGACACCAAAAGGAGCAGCCCGACAATGATGCGCCTATGGTTAAGGCAATCAACTATGCGTTGAACCGGTGGGATAAGCTTACCATATATGTTGAAAATGGGCGGTACCAGTTGGATAATAATAGCGCTGAGCGCGCAATCCGTATAGTAGCTATAAACAGGAAGAATAGCTTGTTCAGTGGATCGCACGAAGGTGCCCAGCGTAGTGCAATGCTTTTCAGCCTGACGGCCAGCTGTAAACTAAATGGTGTTAATCCAATGGCATGGTTGACAGATGTACTTGAACGGTTACCATATCTTCCAAAAGACGATAAATATCTGGAGCTTTTGCTTCCAAATAACTGGCAGCCGAAGCCTGTTGTACCATCATTAACAGAAATATTGGAAAACTAATGACCCATAATGAAAAATGGAACAAGAATCAATATGCAGTTGCCCGAGTGTTTACTGCAAAACTGGAAGAATTTTTTTTCTGCTTTTCCATTTATCGCAAAAAAATATTGTAGTAAGAACCAAAATAATATAAAAACGACTAATTAACTGAACCAAAAACCATAAGAAAAACTAAAAAAACCAAATATGAAATAACGCTACACTCCCCCACCCTTTAAAACCGACGGCAATTTTACGCTGCCTGTTGCTGCTTAAAAGCAGGACAAAGAACAGCCGTAATTTGAGGGCATTGCTATGTCCAATATTTCAGTTTTTAAATTCTTATTCATCTGATAAACAGATAGATAATTTCAAAAAATTGCACTAACGCAAGCCAAAAAGCACAAAACACGCCCTACCTTGGCAACATCAATTTTAACCAAATATTTATAAATGAGACCAGATTTTAACCAATCGCACATGGGTACTTTTGCTGCCGCAAACCTGAAAGACTGTGACATGTTTGAACGGGCAGCCCTATTTAGCGATTATATAGCACACCAGCACGAGCGTGGCCTGTGGAACTACCGCAATGTATGCATCAGCGGCTGCAGACCCGAAGTAGAACTGGATTTGCCGGATACCTTAAGGCACATTAAGCACAAGACCTTTGTAGCCACCGTATTTAACGACTACCTGGGCTTTAGCCAGCACCCCGCCGTAAAAGCAGCCGCCATTGCTGCGATAGATCGTTACGGCGTGGGTGTTACGGCCAGCCCGGCCATTGGCGGGCAGATGGATTTCCACAGGGAAATAGAACAGGCCACCGCCCGCTTTTTTAGACAGGAAAGTGCCATTTTGTTTACTACGGGCTATACGGCCAACAGCGCCACCATGCTGGCCTTATTGAACGATAAGGATTTGGTGCTGGCCGATATGAGTGCCCATGCCAGCATGTTTGAAGGCATGAAAAACACAAACATGAGAACTTTTAGCCACAACGATATGGGCGTACTGGAACGCAAGCTGAAAGAAAATAAAGGCAGGTACCGGAACATGACCGTGGTAATTGATGGCGTATACAGCCAGCCTGCAGACCTGGCCAAACTGGATGAGATTGTTTTTTTGTGCAAACATTATGGCGCCCGCCTGGCCATGGATGATGCGCATGGCATTGGGGTAATTGGCCAGACCGGCCGTGGGGTAATAGAGCATTTTAATGCCTGGCAGGATGTGGACATCATTACGGGCACTTTTAGCAAAACCCTGGGCCATTTGGGGGGCTATGTGGTGGCCAGCCCCGAAATGATCAGGTACCTGCAGTTCCAGGCGGGTCAGCACATCTTTTCGGTAGCGCCTACACCGGCATCGCTTTGCGTAATTAAGAGCATGGCCCTGCTGGACGAGGAGCCCTGGTGGCAGGCCAAACTTTGGGAAAACATCAGTTACCTGAAAAAGGGCCTGCATGATTTGGGCCTGGATACGGGCAACAGTGCCAGCGCCATAGTGCCGGTAATGATAGGATCGGCCCATTTAAACGCCCAGGTATGCCGCTGGCTTTTGGAAGCGGGTATTTACGCCTGCCAGATTGGTTACCCGGCAGTAAATGTGAAAGGTGCACGCATCAGGATGAGCCTGATGGCTACGCATACGGTTGAGCACCTGGACAGGATACTGAACGCCTGGGAATGGGTAAAGACGAAAATGAACATCAGGAACTTTGAATAATTTTTAGGATACCATGAGCAAAAATAAAAGGAATAAACTGGCTACAAAGGCAAGCCTGATAAAAGCTGCGCTGGAAGATATTGTTAAAAATGGTTTTAAAAGCTTATCGGGTGCAAAACTGGCCGAACAGGCTCGCAGGCATGGCAGCAGGATAACCCATTTGTTTGGTGGCTTGGGCGGACTGATCAAAGCAACCGTTGCCGAGCATGACCATTGGGACCTGCTGTTTAAAAAGTTCAGCATCCCGAAAGATGCCGGGGAAAAAGAGACAAGGAAGCTGTTTGCAGGGCTGATGGCTACCAACTTTAGCGCTTTTAAGGAAAACACGGACATGCAGCACATGATACTGGGACAAATGAGTGTAAAGCTTGAGGTGTTGCAGGAGATATCGGCCTACAGGGAGCTGGAAGGGGCAAAACTACTGGACAGAACGGACAGGTATTTTGAGGACAGCGGGGTGTGCTTTCGTACGGTTATTGGGCTGTTGCTGTATGGCAGTTATGGATTGGTGCTTCATGCCCGGCATACCGGAGGTACGGTTGCAGGTAAGGACATCAATAAAGAGGAAGACCTGAAGGTAGCAAAACAGACGATTGCTAATTTGATTGAACTGGCCTGGAAGGATGCGGGCAAGAAACGGAAGAAGAGCCTGAGGGAAAAAATTAGAGGATATGAAATTGATTTTGAATAAAAGATTTTGGTACCTGCTGTTGATTGATGTGATCAGGTATCTGTTTATCCTGCTGTTTTTATATGCAGCATTTAGTAAAGTTTGGGACTTTCAAAAGTTTAAGGTGCAGCTGGGGCAATCGCCTATACTTTCGGATTTTACTTTGCTGGTTGCACTGCTTGTGCCTGCGGTGGAGATTTTGATTGCTATAGGTTTGGCTTTTAAACGGACTTTATTGCCAGCCCTTTGGGCCAGTTATGGCTTGATGATCATGTTTAGCTTGTACATCATAGTGATTTTGAAGTTCAGTGACAGGCCGGTTTGCCATTGTGGGGGTGTTTTGGAGCAGATGCAATGGTCGGAGCATTTGTGGTTTAATATAGGGTTTGTGGGGTTGGGGATATTAGGGTTGTGGTTGGGGTTTTACCACCAGTTTCGTGATGCTAGCACACGTCATCTCGAACCGCAGGGAGAGATCTCTTGTTTAGGCATAGTTCAAGAGATCCCTCGTCGCTGCGCTTCCATCGGGATGACGGGGTGTGTTAAGGACGACCGCTTTAGGCATGACGACGAAGCGGTTTAAAAATATTCAATGCGCGTTGAACAGGTGGAAGCTGAAAAGCCTGATTGAAACAGAGTAGGCATTAATCTTATAATTTAAACAAAATGAAAAGCGTTAAAAAACAATTTTTCACATTCGTTATTGCGGCTGTATGTGTCGCAAGCACTGTATTTGCCACGGCAAAACCAACAACAAGTGTTTTACTGGGATCGCCTTACAATGACCAGGGTGAGTGTACTACCCCAGCCAATGTAATTGGCACCTGTGATGTAAACTACACGGGCAATGCCTGCCAGCTGCTGGCCGGTGGTGATGCTTACCTGCAGGATACAGAGACTGGGCTTTGTACCATTCCACTGTACAGACAAAACTAGATCTCCCAATTTAGTTTGACCTCCTTAAACGGCCCGCTGCATAGCGGGCTGTTTATTCCAAACCTTGCTTTTATATCCCATAATCCATTTGCCTATATGAGAAAATTCTACTACTTACTGATCATTGTTGCTGTACTTTCATCTTTACCCGTCCTTTATCTGACCATCCGCTATGCGCTTAAACAGCGTGCGGCTACCTATAATTTTAAAAGGAAGTTGCTTGGGGTGGTTAAAGGCCATAAGGCCATCGATATAAAATACAATTCCTATTACCTGGCCGGTGAAGCTGGAAGTTCCGTTTACCTGGCCAGCGGAACGGCCATAGGCCATTTGCTGAAGGTTGGCCCTTTGTTAAAGGATACGGTAAGTATTCGCCTTGAGCTGAACAGGCAGGAGGTAAAGTTAAAGGGCAGCTATAAAGCTTATATAGATTCCAGCTCTTTTTACCTGTACAATGGATTGGAACGCAGCATCCTGAAAGGCAGTACTGGTGTTTGGAAGGCAGCGGTGTATGGCATAAAAGCCCCATACTTTGCACAGGTACAGCCTTTGGGCACACAAACGATGTTTTTCCGTTTTATAGACACGGATACCCGGGCGAATAGTTTGCGCAAGGTAACAGGAAGCGGAGAAAGCATGAACAATACTGGCATATTTGAAAAGCAGGTAGATGGCCTGTTTTGCACGGACGGCATGCTGAGGTATAACCGGCAGCTGCACATGCTGACATACCTGTATCACTACCGCAACGAGATCTTGCTGATCGATACGAACCTGAACCTGGTGAAGAAAATAAAGACGATAGACCCGATTGATTCGGCCCGCTTTAAGGTAGACGAGCTGCGTGCTGAAAAGTCTTTCACTTTTGCTTCGCCTACTTTAATGGTAAATGCAAACTGTTCAAACCAGGGCAAATATTTGTTTGTGCAATCGAAACTGATGGGTAAAGGGGAAGACCTTTTATTGTTCAGGAAAAGCGCTGCAATAGATGTGTACGATCTGGAGAAACAGGTTTACTGTTATTCGTTTTACCTGCCCAAATATAAGGATGTACCCATAAGCAGTTTTAAGGTAGTGGGGAACAGTTTGTATGCAGTGGCAGGGCAATACCTGACCAGGTATACGCTGGAATTGCCGGAGTAATGACAGCTGGTATGGAATGCTGTTGCGGTTGCATGGAGATGCTGCTACGACAGCAGCAGGAATTACTAGACCTGATGAAGGCCATAGATACTAAACTTGACTTGCCGGATCCGTTACCAGAAGAAGAGGTATGGCTAACCAAGACTGCGGTTATGGATATGTTGTGTATTACCGTTAGTACTTTTTACAGAAGACAACAAAACTGGAAACGCAGGAAGAGCGGCGGAACCTGGTATTATTTAAAATCATCGCTCTTGTAAGCTCTAATTTTTACTAAAAAATCTCAATCTGTTCCAATTTTGTCTCAATCCGTTTCATAATGATTTGATGGCTAGGATGATGACTAAAGCCTGTTTATGTTTGTTTGAGCATCGGGCTAAATGTCTTGCCGGCCGGGAGATGATGAAGCTTTTAGGGATGCTTTTTTATTAACCCTTAAATTTTAAGAAAATGGGATTTTTATCAGGTGGTCCTTACTACGATATGATCGGAAGGACCGGAAACAACGTTGGACGCCGTGTAAAGGGAAAAAATGTATTCTCTATGCGGCCATCCAAATCAAACAAAGCACCTACGGTGGCACAGGTAAACCAGCGGCTAAGGTTTGAGCTGGTAGCCTCATGGCTGAGGCGCCTTGGCGGTGTGATTGACATCGGCTTTAAAGAGTATGATGCGCAAATGTCTGCACGTAATGCGGCCTTTTCCTATAATGTATTGCATGCGATTACAGGGGTAACACCCAATTACACCATTGATTATGCTAAGGTAATATTTAGCAAGGGCCCGCTGGATTTACCAAACGACCCGCAAATAAATGTAGCTACGGCTGCTAAACTGGATTACAGTTGGGCTGCCACTACTGGTGACAGCAATGGATTGGCTACGGACAAGTTTAGTTTTGTGGTGTTTAACCCATCAAAAAACAAATTTGTAACGCTGAAAGGTGGAGCCGTACGCTCGGCTTTGGCTTACAGCCTGCAGCTGCCCGGCGATTTTTCGGGAGATACTGTAGAGGCCTATTTTTCTATAGTATCAGCCGATGGGAAAATGGTAAGTGACTCGGTTTATATAGGGCCGTTTATTGTACTTTAATTTAATGGGGCTGCAGGTGCAGCCCCATTTTTACATTAAAACAGAAAAACATGAAAACAATATATTTAAAAATGCCGGCCTGGCAGCCGGTTTTGAAAAATACAGAGCCTTATCTTGTAGCATTGATCATGTTGCTGCTGTGGTTTACCGCACCAAAACTGATGGTGCTGGGTGATGGAGAAATGGGGCATATTGATCCAAGTATCTGGCTACTGGTATTACTGGCCATCATTAGCTTTTTGTTGATACTTGGCTTGTGCTGGTGGTTGCTAAAGCGCTTTTGGATGGTGATGGGTTTGCCCGGATTGGGCAGTATGGTTTTACAGTTTAATTCGCTACAGTTATGGCAACAATTAGGTTTTTGGCTGGCTTCTTTTGCCTTGCTGTTATTGGCAGCAATTGGGGCTTTAGTAGCCATATTATAAAAAAAGAGGAATCAGGATATGAAAAAGTTATCGAAATTGCCCGATCCCAAATTGGGATTAGGGAAACAAATTGTGAAAATTGTGGTATCGCTGTTAAAGGATATCTTGATTACTGTGGTATCAAATCGCCTGCGCCGTATTGTGCCGCGTTTGTGAGTTGGTGTTTTGGAAAGGCTGGTTATGTTTTGCCCAAAACGGCCTGGTCGCCCGCGCTGTTTCCGGCTTCGCGGCTGGTTACTACAGCTAAACCGGGTATCGTGTATGGGCTTTACTTCCCTACCCTAAAACGAATTGCCCATTGTGGCCTGGTTGAATCCGTTAGAAACGACCTGATTTACGGCCTGGAAGGCAATACCAGTCTGGCCGGATCAAGAGAGGGTGATGGGGTGTACAGAAAAGTAAGGCACAAACGAACCATTTATCGCTATGCGGATTGGTTTAAATAGTGGAGGATGAGCTGTACCAGGATGATTTGACGTAACCAGGCTCTGTCAAAGAATTGCCCGGGCCTGGTTATTAAAAGCAATTTTCATCTTTATTAGGGAAAAACTCACATTATTTTACAAATTTGCAGCCAGTAAACTAACCAAATCATGACGATCAATTTTGAATGCCTTTACTTTCTTGATAGTGAGCAGCTCTGTATTATCGAAATTAAAATAAACAATCTTCCTGCTGATGCCCCTAAAAAGGACAAATTCAAATGGCTATTGATCAATAAAAAAACTTTAAGCATAAAAACACTACAATTCCGATCTATGGATTCATCTCATGAAATTGAGGAGCGTTTTTTTGATTTGGGTTATTTAAAATTTGATGCACAAAAAGGCGTGTACATCTCAAAAGAACCAACTACACAATATCAGCTTGAAAATACAGATGGCCAGCCCATACCGGATGTAATTAAAGAAGCAGTAAGCCTTTATTTAATTTGACAGGTATGCACGAATTTGGCAAAATCATCTGAATGGCGTAAGTTTTGTACTGTCCATTTCATGAAGTTTTTATCAATTGTCCTTATCTCATTTTTTTCCGTATTCATTCCTGTTTCCATAAAAGCCCAGCGCGCTGATGCCTGGACCAAGGAAGAATTAAAAATGGCCAATACTGCCGGAAATGCACCTTACCTAAGCGGCGAAGAAAAAGACATCGTCATTTACATGAACCTGGTACGCATGGATGGTGAACGTTTTTTTAATACTTTTTTACAGGACTTTATTGATGATTATAATGAACAAATGAAACAGTACAGCAATTATGAAAGGTTAAAGGTTAACAGGAACGACAGTTATTACAAAAGTTTAAAGAACGACCTGAAGAACATTAAGCTACTACCTGCCTTTTGGCCGGATGAAGCCCTGAGCTGGGTTGCAAAACAGCACGCCAGAGATTTAAACAAGAACAATTTTGCTGCACACAACTCTAGCGATGGCCGGACAATGAAAGACAGGATCGGTAAAATGTACCCTAAAAAATCAAATGGCGAAAACCTGGCCTTTGGTTTTTCGACCGGACTGGGCAATGTTTGCATGTTGCTGTTAGATAAGGGCGTACCCGACCTGGGGCACAGAAAACTGATTTTGAATACCTCCTATCAGTTAAATACAATTGGGGTAAGCATACAACCACATAAAACTTATCGTTATTGTGCAGTGATTGATTTTGTATCCCTACCCCATTAAATTTTAAGCTTGCCGAAATCCCGCCGATGAATTTTATTTAAACAAATCATTGCCAAATTACTTAAATTGGCGCCCTCAAACACAAACAATTGAAAAGAGAAAATCCAATAACCTTAAACCTGTATGTGGCCCTGGCCTACAGGTTCCTGATTTTACTGGTTTTATATACTTTATGCAGATTGGGCTTCTTCTTTTTTAACCATAGCCTGTTCCAGCACATTACCTTACCCAAATACCTGTACATGCTATGGGGCGGACTAAAGTTTGACGTTTCGGCACTCATCTATATCAATGCCATCTTCCTTTTAATGCAGCTGGTACCTGCCCCTTTTAAGTACAAAGATGGCTATCAGCGCTTTTGCAAATGGCTTTTTATCATTAGCAACAGCATTGGCATTATGGCCAACTTTGCCGATTTTGCCTACTATAAATATACACTTAAAAGAACTACAGCAACTGTTTTTAGCCAGTTTAGCCATGAACAGAACAAGTTTAAACTGTTTATAGATTTTTTAACAGATTACTGGTACCTGTTTCTGCTTTATGCCCTGTTTATATGGGGCTTTGTAAAGCTTTACCAGCTGGTAGGTGTTAAAAAAGTAAAAACTTTTAAATGGCCTGCATACCTGTTGCAAACCGTATTGCTGTTTGCTATTGCACTGGTTTGCCTTACAGGTGTACGTGGTGGCTGGGGCTATGGCACCAGGCCCATTACGCTGAGCAATGCAGGAGAATTTGTGGATACACCAGATCAGATGAGCCTGGTGCTGAACACACCTTTCTGTATATTCAGGACTTTAAAAGTGTCTAAACTAAAGCCTGTAAACTATTACGATGAGCAGACATTGAACAGCATTTACAATCCCATACACCTGCCCAAAGATACGGTTGCCTTTAAAAAGCTGAATGTCGTTTTCCTGATCATAGAAAGTTTGGGTAAGGAACACATAGGCGGCTTAAATAAAGACCTGATGGGTGGAAAGTACAAAGGTTTTACCCCTTTTATTGATTCGCTGATTGAACAGAGCTATACCTTTACCCATACTTATGCCAATGGCCGTAAATCTATAGATGCGCTACCTTCTGTGATTTCAGGTATTCCCTCTATCCGTGAGCCTTTTGTACTTTCGGTATACTCAGGGAATAAGACCACCAGCATTGCCAAGCTTTTAGGTGATAAGGGGTATGAAACTGCCTTTTTTCATGGGGCACCAAATGGTTCGATGGGTTTTTCCTCTTATACCCATCTTGCAGGAATCAAACATTATTTCGGACAGAACGAATATAAAAAAACAGGAGATTATGACGGTACCTGGGGCATTTGGGACAATCCTTTTATGCAGTACATGGCCCAAACCATGAATACGCTGAAGCAACCTTTTTTCTCAGCATTTTTCTCGGTTTCTTCTCATCATCCTTTCAAGCTGCCAGATGAATATGCAGGTAAATTCCCTAAAGGTCATTTGCCTGTACAGGAAGTACTGGGCTATACAGACATGGCACTGCGTAATTTTTTCAGAACCGCATCTGCTATGCCCTGGTATAAAAACACACTGTTTGTACTGTGTGCGGATCATGCCACAGTATCTTATTTCCCTGAATATCAAACCACTCCCGGATATTTTTCTATTCCGATTGTTTTTTATTATCCTGGCGGGGATTTAAAAGGAAAAGCGGATAAAAACGTACAACAGATAGATATTATGCCCACTGTTTTGAATTATCTGCATTATGACAAACCTTATTTTGCCCTTGGCTTTGATGCTTTTGACAAAAGACAGGATAATTTTGTGGTAAACAATAACGATGGTACCTTTAGCTTTTACCAGGGCGATTATTTACTGATCAATGATGGCAAGATCAACCTTTCATTATACAATTTAAAAACCGACCGTCTTACTCAAAACAACATATTAGATAAAGAACCGTTAATTGCACAACAAATGGAAAAATACCTGAAAGCTTTTGTGCAACAGTACAACAACCGGATGATTGAAAACAAATTAACGGCGAATTAGAGCAATGCGAAAGGCCTTATTAAAAATAATAGATTTCTTTTACCCTCCTTTTTCACGCTGGCTGCCTTTACATACTTTCAGGTACATTGTGTCTGGAGGCACTACGGCAACGTCGGGAATTATCTGCTATTACATTGCTTACAACTGGATTTTGCACCAAAGAAACATCCATGTTGATTTCCCTTTTGTACCTAAACTGATTACCGCCCACTCGGCAGCGCTCATCATCAGCACCCTGGTCAGTTTTTTGATTGGTTTTACGCTAAACAAATACCTGGTCTTTACCAAATCTAACTTAAAAGGGAGGATACAGATGTTCAGATACGCCGCGGTATTAGGCATCAATTTTGGACTTAACCTGGCCATGTTAAAATACATGGTAGAGGGACTGCACTTTTATCCCTCGATATCGCAGGCTTTCATTACCGTAACTTTATCTCTATGCAGTTATTTTCTGCAAAAGCATTTTACGTTCAGGGTTAAAAAACATCCATAACCAAATCTCCTGTTAAGTTTACAGCGTTATTTTATATTTGCGTAACTTTACCATCACTATATTAATGAATGGATGCAATGAATGATTTTAATGACTTTAACAATAAGCAGGTAGCTAATCTGCCAAGGCATTTACGACAATTTATTGTAGAACAGCATTACGAAAAGTATACGCCGGTAGACCAGGCCGTATGGCGTTATGTGATGCGCCAGAATTACAGCTATTTAAAGCATGTTGCTTTTTATCCTTATATCAAAGGCCTGCAGCGCGCGGGACTGAGTATTGAATATATCCCTGACCTGCAAACAATGAACGACAACCTGGGCAAGATTGGCTGGGGTGCAGTTACCGTGGATGGTTTTATACCGCCTGCAGCCTTTATGGAGTACCAGGCTTACCGGGTACTGGTTATTGCAGCAGATATCCGTCAGATCAATCATATTGAATATACTCCTGCACCAGATATTATCCACGAATCGGCAGGTCATGCCCCAATTATTGCCGACGCGGACTATAACAATTACCTGAGCTATTTTGGTTCTATAGGTGCCAAGGCCATGTTCTCATCAAAAGATTTTGAGCTCTATGAGGCCATCAGGAACCTTTCGATCTTAAAAGAGGCTGTGGATGCCAATGAAGAAGAGATCGCAAAGGCAGAATGCCTGTTACAGCAGATCTCGGAAAATATGGGTGAACCATCGGAAATGGCTTTATTGAGCCGCCTGCATTGGTGGACAGTTGAATATGGCCTGATCGGCACACTGGAAGATCCAAAGATCTATGGTGCCGGTTTGCTTTCTTCGATCGGTGAAAGTTCGAGCTGTATGAAACCTGAGGTGCAGAAACTATGGTATAACATTGATACCATTAACTACAGTTACGACATTACCAAACCCCAGCCCCAGTTGTTTGTAACTGAAACGTTCCAGAACCTGATAGACGTACTTGAAGTTTTTGCCGATACCATGGCCTTCAGGAAAGGTGGCACCGAAAGTATTGTAAAGGCTATTGAATGTAAAAACCCGGCAACTGCAGTTTACAGTTCAGGTTTGCAGGTTACCGGCGTGTTTACAGATATGGGACTGGATGGCAATGATGCGCTTACTTTTATCAGAACAACCGGGCCTTCTGCTTTGGCGATTGGCAATAAACAACTGGAAGGACATGGTAAACATTTCCATAAAGATGGTTTTTCATCTCCTGTGGGTAAACTGAAGGGTATAGCTACGCCGCTGGAAGACATGGACATGCTCCAATTGCTGAATTGTGGGATCAAACCACTTAACCTAGCTATCCTGGAGTTTGAAAGTGGCATTACGGTAAAGGGTACAGTCAGGACCATCCATCAGCAAAATGAAAAAACTTTTCTGATTACCTTTGACAATTGTACCGTTAAGGAGCGTAACGGGAATATACTTTTTCAGCCAGACTGGGGCATGTATGACATGGCTGTTGGCGAAAAGATCGTTTCCGTTTACAATGGTGCAGCTGATAAGGATGCTTATGAAGAAATTACCCATATCAGTAATAAACAAACCCACAAAGTGGCTTACGACGAGAAGACCCAAAAACTGCATGCCATTTATAAAGCGGTACGACAGATAAGGGAAAGCGGAACAGGATATGAACAATTGCCAGTCCTTTTTGGGGCATTAAAAAATGAACACCGCTACGACTGGCTGTCGGCGATGGAAATTCTGGAGATCTTATACCATAAACAGCTTTATCCTGAACTGGAAAAAGAGCTGCGTATTTACCTGGAACTTAAATCGGCCAGTGAAAGCGAACACACAAAACTGATTAATGACGGTTTACATGTTATTGCAAACCCGGTTACCCAATTGATTACAGAAGAAGAAGCACATTAAATGAATATTGTATTGACAGGCGCCAGCAGCGGAATAGGTTTTGAAGCTGCTTTAGAATTTACGTTAAATAAAGATAATAAGGTAGTTTGTATTGCGAGGTCGGCCGATAAGCTGCGTAAACTGCTGGAAATAGCCAAAGGCATTACGCCCGACTGTACCCTGCTGCCTGTAGAATTTGACATTGTGAATGACGATTATGCTGCACTGGTACCTTTTTTAACTGAGAAACTGGGGCATATAGATATACTAATCAACAATGCAGGGGCACTGGTAAATAAACCTTTTTCTGAAACCACAGCAGCAGACCTGGCAAATATGTTTGAGAGCAATGTGTTGGGGCATTTTAACATGATCAAGAACCTGTTGCCATTGATGGGCAGCGACAGCCATATTGTGAACATTGGCAGCATGGGTGGTTTCCAGGGCAGTGTAAAGTTTCCGGGTCTATCGGCCTATTCGGCCAGTAAGGCGGCCCTGCATGCCTTAACGGAATGCCTGGCTTTTGAACTGGTTGATACCGGGATTAAGGTAAACTGTCTGGCCTTGGGTTCTGCCCAGACGGAGATGCTGGAACTGGCCTTTCCTGGCTATCAATCGCCGGTAATGGCCTTTGAAATGGGCAAATATGTTGCCGACTTTGCCCGTACCGCACATAAGTTTTTCAACGGAAAAATCCTTCCAGTGGCAGTAACAACGCCATAATCAAGAAGTTATCAACATTTCTTAGGCTTAAAATATAAATTTAATACCTTTAGCCTGATTCATATGAAGAGATACCTGATTGTATTTAGTTTTCTTTTGTTAAGTTTCTCTGCGGCAAAGTCGCAGACCACCGTGCCTTTACAATACCAGGAACTGGTGAAAAACCTGATGAAACAGAGCACTGCAAATCCCATTTCCAATACGCAAAAAATGGAATCTCCCAACCGTTTGCTGGAATTTGCCAAATCTATGCTGGGCATCAGGTACAGGGCTGCCTCAAGCAATCCCAACAGGGGTTTCGACTGTTCGGGCTTTGTAAACTATGTGTTCAGTAATTTTGGGTTTAAAGTACCACGTTCATCCAGGGATTTCGCAACAAGTGGTGAGGCTAAAAAGCTGGAAGATGCCAGAATTGGGGATGTAATTGTATTTACAGGTACCAACAGCCGTTCAAGAACGCCTGGACATGTAGGCATTATCTATGCCATAGATGGTGATCAGGTTAAGTTTATCCATTCTTCATCAGGAGGTGCCAAAGGCGTTACCATTTCCAGTCTGGATGAAGGTTTTTACAAAAAACGCTTCTTAAAGGTCATCAGTATTCTTTAGTCCTGTTTTATGAAAGGTGGCTTATAATAGAACCACTTTTAATGCATCGTTTACATTTCCTTTGTTTAACCATTGCTGTGCAAGCTGCTGCAGTTCACGTTCCCGGTTACTGGCGTCGCCAATAGTAGCATCCATAATTTCCTTTACTTCCGGAAGGTTTCTTACCGCATCAATTTCCTCATCGGTTGGCAGTTGCTCTATGTTACCCAGCATCCCCAGGTCATTACCGGTCAGTACCCTTGAATTTCTTACCGCCTTGGGCAGGGCATCTACCCCTATTCCTAAGGTTGTTAAGGGTTTGGCAACTTTAAACAGGCTCTCTGGTGTAACACGGCAATACCAGTCGCCCCCAAGCCGCGCCACAAGATCTATCTTAGCCTGGTCTATTTTCCCGGTTTCATCCAGGATATCTTCTTTAATGTGGATCAGTTTTACTTCTGCCAGGATCAGGTTCCCCGCACCCGGGTTTTCACCCAGATGGATCACCTCTTTAACCATACACTCCATTTGCACCGGGGCTTCAGCAACCCTGGGGGGTTTAACCAGCTGAGAAGGGAGCATGGTAAAACCCGCCTTTTCAAATTCATTTACACCTTTTGCATACTCTGTGCTGGCCAGACTGGTTTGCTGTACCATAGCATAGTTTACGATGTTGATGACACATTCTTTAACTTCAAGGATGTTCTCTAAAGTATGTTTAGTAGTATTGTCGCGCACCCTTCTGGCGGGTGAAAAAACACAGAGAGGCGGATTGGTACTGAACATGTTAAAGAAGCTAAAGGGGCTCAGATTGATGTTCCCTTTTGCATCTATGGTAGTCGCAAAACAGATGGGCCGGGGCGCAACGGCATACTGCATATAATTTTGCAGCTGCGCCGGACTAAGATCTGATGTTTTTATGGTGAGCATCTTTTATTTTTTTTTCAGGGCCAGGATAGAAAAATCAGTATCTGCTTTTTTGATGATATTGATCAGTCGCCCCAAACCCGTGATTTCCATTTCAACTTCATCACCATCCTGCAGCCATTGTGGTTTGAAATTGGGATCGTTTAGCAAACCCGTTCCGTTGAGCTCAAGAAAACAGCCCGTACCTACGGTACCTGAGCCTATTACATCACCAGGTAAAATATCTGCTCCATAAGCACAGCGTTCAATGATCTCGGCGAAAGTCCAGTCCATATCTGCCATACTGCCTGCCGATACCCCTACTCCATTCACAGTACATGTCATTTTTAGGTCGTACGCATTTCCGGTATGACCTGGCTTGGCACTTGTTTTATAGGGCTCCAGTTCATCCGGGGTAACCAGCCATGGGCCAATTACGGTAGAAAAATCTTTTCCTTTGGCTGGCCCCAGGTTTAACAGCATTTCCTCCATTTGCAGGGTCCTGGCACTCATATCATTCATCACCATATAACCGGCAATATAATTGTCGGCTTCTGCCGCAGTGATGTTGCGTCCCTTTTTACCAATCACAACTGCTACCTCCAGCTCAAAATCAAGCTTCTGAAAATGATCTGGCATGCATTCAATTTCTCCGGGTCCCTGGATGGCATTGTGGTTGGTAAAATAAAAAATAGGGTATTGGTCAAACTCAGCAATCATCTCCACCTTACGGTTCCGGCGTGCAGCGGCGACATGCTGTCGGAAGGCATAACCATCGCGGCAGGAGGTCGGATGTGGTACCGGGGCCAGCAGTTCGAAAAAAACCTCTTCTTTCGCTTCTATTTCAGCAGCCTTGATCTGGGCATCCACTTTTTTAGCGCGTTCCATCAGTACTTCTCCACCCTCTAAAAAAGCTTTCATTTCATCGGGCAACTGCTTATCACAAGAGTTTAAGTTATAAATGTGTCCGTTTATAAACACACCGAGGTGTTCTCTGTTTTCTGTTTTATAGGATACCAGCTTCATAGCTTACGAATTTTAAGTTTTGATCAAAGCTATATAAAATTAAACAAACACCCTATACCAATTGCCGATGTTACAACAGAACAGCAGCAAGGAGAAAGCCGGTTGCAATGGTTACAATAACTGCTGTTAAGCCTGGTGGGGTAAAAGAATGGTTGATCAGAAAACGGCCTATCTTTGTAGTGCCGGTTCTGTCGAAGCCCATTGCTGCTACCAGTGTAGGATAGCTTGGGATCACAAAGTCGCCATTAACGGCCGGAAACATGGCAATAAGGGCCGGAGCTGGAATACCAAGAGAGATGCCCAGTGGCATGAGTGCCCTTACAGTAGCAGCCTGACTGAACAAAAGGATGGACATGACAAAGAGTGCAATGGCAAATGTCCATGGATGAACAGTTACAAAATCGCTCAGATGGCTTTCAAAAAAGGGCATATGGGCTTGCAAATAGGTATCGCTCATCCAGGCTACACCAAATATACACACTACGGCTTCGCCTCCGGAACGGAAAATTGTAGATTGGGATACTTTGGCAGCCGGAGTTTTGGTCACCAGAATAATGGCAGCCGCCGCAGTAAGCATAAGCAGTTCTATCATTTCGACCATACGCAGGGGTTGCATTTTACCATCTGTAAGGAAAGAGGGACGAAGTGAAGGAATTGCAGCAAACAATACGACACTAATTACCGCCAGGAGAAAAACATAGACTGATCTTTTAGCAGCAGTGCTGAAAATTTTTTCCTTTGTGTGATCGGCAGGATCACCATCCAGTAGTCTCACAAATTCAGGGTCTTTTAATCTTTCCAGGAATTCAGGGTCTTTCATCAGCTCTTTTCCCTGACGGCTGGCTACCAGTGCCCCGGCCAGTACACCAATGATGGTTGCGGGAATGGCTACGATAAGAATGTCTGTTAGTTCGTAACCTTTGGGCGCAATTAAGGAAGTTAAAGCAACTGTTGCAGCAGAAATGGGACTGGCGGTAATGGCCAGATGGGCAGCAATAACAGAAATACTAAGTGGGCGCTCTGGCCTTACCCTCTTTTTAGTAGCAACTTCTGCAATGATCGGCAGCAAGGAGTAAATGATGTGTGCAGTACCTGCAACAAGGGTAAAAGAATAGGTAACCAAGGGGCCCAGCCAGGTAATGTGGTTGGGATTTCTGCGAAGGATCTTCTCGGCAATGCTTACCATATAGTCCATACCCCCCGCGGCCTGCAAGGCCGCTGCTGCGGTAACAACCGACAAAATGATCAGCATCACATCTATTGGCGGGGTAGTTGGCTTAAGGCCAAATCCAAGTGCAAATATCAGCAGCCCTACAGCCCCCATTACACCCAGACCTATTCCTTTCATACGTGCACCCACCAATATCAGCAGAATTAAAACTGTAAGCTGTATCCAAACCATTTACTTTTAAATTTATTTACCAAACCTTAAATATATAAATATATATTACCTTAATACATAAAATAAATAGTTATACTTAAATTCAGTTTCCTGCATTTCCGCTGTGCCAATTTTTTTGGGGAACCTGACATTTTAAAACTGATGGTATAATATGTAGCCAGGAGTTTGGTGGTTGTTAGATTTAATACTTAATTTAGCAGACGTAAAAGAAAATGATAACTAACTGTCTCACATATCAGAATCGAATAGCCGCACAAGCCCTGGCCGCATTCAGGTATGCCATGCTTTCCAAAATCATTTTTGCGCAATATTCCTTCTAGCCTATCCCTTTAGTGCTTTTTGATAAAACGTTTTCAGTGTTTTATCGTTATAAATATTATTCTAACCAATTAACTGACTTATTGCAATGCCTATCTATCATACATTAGGGACTATCCCTGCCAAACGTCATACTGTTTTCCGTAAGCCCGATGGGAACCTTTACGCTGAAGAACTTGTTTCTACAGAGGGCTTTTCCAGTTTATACTCGCTGGTGTATCATTGCCACCCTCCTACCATTGTTAAAGCCTTAGGGGAACCATATTCAGTTGAACCTAAAATTGCCAGGGAGAAACATTTGAAACATACCAGTCTGCTTGGCTTTAACATTAAACCGGAAGATGATTACCTGAAGAGCCGCAAGCCTGTACTGGTAAACAGCGATCTGCACATTTCGCTGGCTGCACCGAAAAAATCCATGACGGATTATTTTTATAAGAACAGCCAGGCCGATGAAGTCATATTTATCCATGAAGGTACGGGGACATTAAAGACAGGTTTTGGCAAAATCCGCTTTGGCTATGGCGATTACGTGATTGTACCTAGGGGCACCATTTACCAAATTGAATTTGATGATGAAAAAAACAGGTTATTTATTGTAGAGAGTTTTAGCCCGATCCGTTCGCCCAAACGCTACCGCAATGAATACGGACAGCTGATGGAGCATTCTCCTTATTGCGAGCGTGACATCAGACGGCCATCTGATCTGGAAACCATAGATGCTTATGGCGATTTTAAGGTGTTGATAAAAAAACAGGGCCTGATTTATCCTTATATATACGGTACACATCCTTTTGATTTTGTGGGTTGGGATGGCTTTCATTATCCTTATGCCTTTTCTATTCATGATTTTGAACCGATCACAGGAAGGTTGCATCAGCCTCCCCCTGTGCACCAGACTTTTGAAGGACACAATTTTGTGATCTGTTCTTTTGTTCCCCGCAAATACGATTATCATCCTTTATCGATACCAGCCCCCTATAACCATAGTAATGTAGACAGTGATGAGGTGCTGTATTATGTGGACGGTGATTTTATGAGCAGGAAAAGTGTGGTAAAAGGACAGATTACACTGCATCCGGGAGGTATTCCCCATGGGCCGCACCCGGGCACAGTTGAGAAATCAATAGGCAAGGAAAGTACGGAGGAACTGGCTGTGATGATAGATCCCTTCAGGCCCCTGATGCTGACAGAAGATGCGTTGGCAATAGAGGATGAGGATTACCACAAAAGCTGGCTGGAGTAAAAAATACTGATTTTTTTGGTTAAGCAGGGAGCAAGTAAAAAGAACTAACTATTATTTTAATAAAAACTAAGATGTCAACACAAACATTTGCAGAAAAAATTGCCAAAGCGCAGGATTTTCTTCCAATAAATGGAACGGATTATATAGAATTTTATGTGGGCAATGCCAAACAGTCTGCACATTATTACAAAACGGCCTTTGGCTTCCAGTCGCTTGCCTATGCAGGGCCTGAAACAGGTGTACGCGACAGGGCCTCGTATGTATTACAGCAGGGAAAGATCAGGCTGGTGCTCACTACAGCTTTAAAATCGGAGGGCCCGATTGCGGAGCATGTTAAACGGCACGGCGATGGCGTAAAAATACTGGCCCTTTGGGTAGATGATGCTTACAGTGCTTTTGAAGAGACCACCAAAAGGGGCGCAAGGCCTTACCTGGAGCCGGTAACCCACACAGATGACCATGGTGAGGTCCGTATGTCGGGCATCTACACCTATGGCGAGACCGTACATATATTTGTTGAACGCAAAAATTATAGGGGCAGCTTTATGCCAGGGTATGTAGACTGGAAAAGCGATTATAACCCTGCAGATACAGGTTTATTGTATATAGACCATTGCGTGGGCAATGTAGGCTGGAACAGGATGAACGAAACAGTGAAGTGGTATGAGGATGTGATGGGTTTCGTAAACATCCTTTCTTTTGATGATAAACAGATCAATACGGAATATTCTGCACTAATGAGCAAAGTGATGAGCAATGGAAATGGGTATTCTAAGTTTCCGATCAATGAGCCGGCTGAAGGGAAGAAGAAATCGCAGATTGAAGAATATCTGGAATTTTACGAAGGCGAAGGGGTGCAACACATTGCTGTGGCAACAAAAGATATCCTGACCACAGTAAGGGACTTAAAAGCTCGAGGGGTTGAGTTTTTGAGTGCACCCCCTGAAGCCTATTACAATATGATGCCTGAACGTGTGGGCGAGATTGATGAAGAAATGGCACAGCTAAAAGAACTAGGCATTTTGGTAGATTGTGATGAGGAAGGTTATCTGCTGCAGATCTTTACCAAACCTGTTGAAGACAGACCGACCTTATTTTTTGAGATTATACAGCGCAAAGGTGCACAATCTTTTGGGGCAGGGAATTTTAAAGCCCTATTTGAGTCTTTAGAACGCGAACAGGAACTAAGGGGGAATTTATAGGCGACTTATTTATCTATTAAAAAATGAAGAGGGAATCCAGATCCGGATTCCCTCTTTTTTATACAAGGTAATGTCAGGTATTAAAAAAAATAGTTATTTTCGGGCTTCAAGGCTATAAGCGGGGAATGGAAATCAACTTACTTCAAAGAACAAAGCTTTTTTTTATCAGGTTTAGTGCTGCTTTCAGGCTATTCCAGAAAAATGACCCCCTGCGTTTGGCCGGTGCTACTGCTTTTTTCACAAATTTTGCATTACCCCCGATTTTACTGATCCTGATCAGGCTGTTTGGATTTTTTATGGACAGGAAAACACTGGCTGCACGCCTGTTTGAACGGCTGGCCAATATATTGGATGATGACAGTACAGGGCAAATCAGACAAACACTCAGAAACATCAGAGGGATTGATCACCAGTGGTATGCCACACTGATTAGCTTTGTTTTTTTCCTGTTTGTAGCTACCACCCTTTTCAATGTAATCAAGAACTCCATGGACCAGATCTGGTCTATTGGCAAAAAGGAACATGTAGGCTTTATGTTTACCATGAAATTAAGGGCAAGATCAATGGTGATCATCCTGCTGGCAGGCCTCCTGTTCCTTGTCGGATTTTTAACCGACAGCATACAAGCTTTTATTGGGGCTTATATCAATACTGCAGCACCCACATTTGGCAAGTTCTTTTTATCGGTACTGAACCAGCTGTTGTTTATAGCCATTGTGATGGTATGGTTTACTGTACTGTTCCGTTTTTTGACCAATGGCAGACCAACATGGAAAGCTGCTTTGCGTGGTGGCATACTTACAGCAGTACTGTTCACCTTTGGCAAGTATATTCTAAGGATATTGTTGCCGTTAAGCGGTATCGGAAATGTTTACGGCACATCAGGATCTATTGTACTGATCATGCTGTTCGTATTTTATTCTTCATTTATATTTTACTTCGGCGCCTGTTATGTGAAGGTGCTGAGTGATGACAAAGAAACACCGATACGACCTATTAAAGGGGCGTATAATTATGAAATAAAAGAAGTAATAAAAGGAACTTAATCGCTTATGGCCACCTGTTCAAAGCCCTGCATTTCGAATACAGCCAGCTTGTTGAGCAGGTTGTAGTGCAAAGTGCCAAAGAAATTAACAATGCCATCCTTATTTTTTCCTTCAATACAAATACTTTCTTTTATCACTTCCTGGTGTTTTAAATACTGGTCGGAAAGAATAATTTCTTCGTCCTGAACTCTGACATCCGCAGCATCTATTGAAAACTGTTTAAGGAGCTCCAAAAAGCTCTTTCCATTTAAAAGCAACTCTTTAATATTCATAGCCGTATTGAATTAAGTTAGGGAGAAATACCAGATCAATTATGAAGCCAAAAAAAAGGGCAAACCCTTTAGATTTACCCTTTTACACAAAATGTGGAAAAATTCTATTTGCTAGAACAGTCTGTAAGCCAGTCCGAAAGTAAAAAGGCTCAATTTAGTATCGTTATAGCCATCTTTTCCAATTTTGGAAAGTCCGGTTTCATATCTGAGATCAAGACCTAATTTTCCGACATCTACACCTGCACCAAACTGCCATGCAAAATTCTGTCCTTTAAAATTGCCTTTAAATACACTTCCAGCGGCCTGCCCGAATGACTGCTCATCATCCAGGATAAAAGAAACCACAGGCCCCGTGTTTAACCTCAGGCCAACTCCTGCGGCACCCAGTTTTGTTCCTACCAGTACAGGTACATCAAGACTGGTAAATTTCACTTTGTTTTCCTGCCCGCTGGCATCTTTTAATGTTGTATTTTTTCCGCTTAAATAGAGCTCAGGTTGTAAATGAATTCCTGCAGCGCCAATACGGGTCCATATACCTGCATAATAACCGGCCCGGTTGTCACTGCTAAAAGTATTATCGGTACTGAGTTTAGAAAGGTTGGCTCCTGCCTTCAGCCCCAGCTGGAAACTAGGCAATACCTGACTAAATGCTGCCAGGTTTAAAGAGATAAACAATGCGGATAAGATTATTTTTTTCATTTGTTTTATGATTAGTTTAAGTATGATAGTCCAAGCAACAATAAGGCCATTAAGTTTTCATTAAACGACCATATCATTATATAGTTTCACCTAATGATAATTTTTTCATTGAATGACACGTAAAACTAACAATATTTTCAATTGAAAACTAAATTACGTAGTTTTATCCTTACATCACTAATAATGCTTCGTATACTTTTAACGGGATTAATCATCATACCTATTTGAATGGATTTTACATTTAATTCCTACGCCAGTATCTTAATCTTTTGCGGTATTATCACACTTCTGTTTTCTTACAATTTATTTGGAAAAAAGGGAGAAGCGGTAAAGCTTTTTGGCTATATGATGCTCTCTAATGCCATATGGTCTTTAGGTTACGGCTTTGAACTGGCCAGCAGCACGTTAAGCCAGATGAAGTTTTTCATCAACGTAGAGTACCTGGGAATTACTACCTTGCCAATGAACTGGTTTTTGTTTTGCTTGCAACTGGCAGGAAAGGATTGCTGGTACAAGAAAAAAATAAACCTGGTCATGTTACTGGCATTTTCCTTACTTACCATTGTACTGGTATGGACAAATGACTATCACCACCTGCAGTACCGCAGCCTGAATGTAGATCATTCAGGACCATTTCCAATGGTTATGATTACACCGGGTATCTGGTACAGGGTATTTACCGTTTATTTTTATTTGCTGCTGGGACTGGGGAGTTACCTGATCCTTGTAAAATTCAGGAAAGCAGATCCGATTTACAGAAGGCAGAATTATACTATCTTTTTCGCGGCATTGATTCCATGGATGACTAACCTGGCCTACCTGTTGGGCATACGCCCACTTGAAAACCTGGACCTGACCCCCTTTGCATTTATTGTTGCTATCTTTTTAATTGCCATCGCCATTTACCGTTTTAAACTGTTCGACATTTTACCAGTGGCAAGGGAAAAAGTCCTTGATCTGATCCAGGACGGCTACCTGGTTTTAGATGGGCAGAACAGGGTGATCGATTATAACCTGGCTGTAAAAAAATACCTGCCCAATGAACTGAAAGATAAAATTATCGGCATGCAGGTTGATCAGTTATTTCCCGGTCAAGAGGATTTACTCCGGTTCATCACTGCCCATAGTTCAGGAAAAATAGAAATGAAAGTACAGCTGGACAAAGGGATATTTGATCTGGAAGCAAACATTATGTACCTGAATGAAAATCAGCTAAACAATGAGGCAACTGTTGTAAAAATACAGGACCTGACAGCAATACGCGAAGAGGCTTTAAGATCTAAACTGCAAACAGAAGAGCTTAAAAAGTTAAATCAGCTAAAGGACAAAATCTTTTCTATTATTGCCCACGACCTAAGGGGACCACTTGTAAACCTGTCTGAAGTACTTAAAATGGTAAATACGGGTATGATCTCATTGGATGAATTCAAGAACTTATCCCCTAAACTGAGCCGGGACATTTTATATACTACAGATCTTTTGGAGAACATTTTGCATTGGTCCAGAAGCCAGTTAAAGGGCTATGGCATTAATAAAACATTCTTTGAACTGAGAAGCATGATCCTGAATGAGGTGAATTATCATTTACCCTCGGCAGCTATCAAAAAAATTAATATTGTGCATGATGTATTTCCTGGCATGATCGTATATGCAGATATGATCATGATACAAATTGTGGTAAGAAATATTTTAAATAATTCTATTAAATTTTGCAGGGAAGCATGCGAGATCCACATTGGTGCAGTGTACCAACCAGACCATAGAATGATGATCTGTATTGAAGACAACGGCCATGGTATGCCACCAGAGATACTGGCTTCACTTTTTACAGGTACAGGCAGTTCTACAAGAGGAACCATGAATGAAAAAGGTACTGGCCTGGGGCTGGTAATCTGTAAAGATTTTATGGAGCGGAACAATGGGGAAATCATTGTAGAAAGCGAAATCGGTAAAGGCACTAAGTTTTATTTGTACCTGCCTGTTGACGAAGGATAAATAAAAAAGCCCCTTTCGGGGCTTTTTTATTTATCCTGTTGCTCCATTAATGGCCTGCTGTTCTTTTAAAGCATCTACATTATTTTTACTGCCAAAATTCTGGGTTTTATCTGCAAAATAGTCCAATATACTTACTATTGTATCCAGGTTATCTGCAACACGCTGATGCATATCAGAAAGATCTTTCTCCAATCTTTTATCACCCAATTCTATATTGTCAACTTCAATTTTCCCTATCTTCTGAATAATTGCCTGCTGTGAGTGCTGTAAGTCGCCCAGCTCTCTCACAATCTTCTCCATTAATTCAAACTTTTTCAAAGTATCCATATGCTCTATATTAAAATTAACATTCTATTTATTATCTAATCAACCAATTACCTTGCCAATATGTTTTTATAATTTGGTAGTATATCCGGTTTTTGCTAATTTCCCCCGGTATGAAGCAGCTATTCCTTTTGATTTTTACAGGTATTATTTTTCAGTTTGCCCAGGCTCAGACATCAGAAAAGCTGGACCAGGAAAAATTACTTCAATATTATGAGGCACAACAATATCATGAAGCGGTACAATACCTGCAGTCTGTATATAAAGACAGTACCGATGTTAAAAAGCTGAAACAACTTGCCTATGCAAGTTTGATGTCTGGAAGGCTTTCTGAGGCAGAAAAACACTACCTGAACCTATACAAACAATTGCCTGAAGATGCAGGTGTATTGCTGGCATTAGGTACCATTAGTGCAAACTATGGTCTGAATGCAAAAGCAAAAGCTTATTTTTTAGCTGTATTAAATACTGACAGTACTAATTTCAAAGCTTACAAACAGCTTGCTAAACTGGAAAATGATTTGTCCAGCACTGAAAAAATGACCTATTTACTGAAAGCAAACCATCTGGATACACTCGATGCAGAAGTATGTGCTGATCTTTCAATGGCCTATTTCAGAAATAATCAATTTAACAAAGCTGATGAAATCTTAAAGAATGCATTGAGCGCAGACAGTGCAAATTTACTGCTGTTAAATGCAAAAATGCCCATCAGTTTGACTTTCAAAGCATACAGTGAAGCCATAGCTATAGGAAAAAAAATATTGGCTACACAAAAAGTGCCTTCAGAACAATTGTTGCTTCAAATGGCCCAAAGCTATCGTGGCCTGCGTGATTATAAAAATGCTGCCGTGTATTTGAAGCAGGCTATAAAAGAAGGAATATCTACCAAGACAGCTTCTTATTATGGCCTGTTGGGAGATACTTATGAAAACATGAACCAAAATAAAGAAGCACTTGAAGTATATAAAAGAGGTCTTTTGTTTGAAAATAATGGGAGCCTTTATTACAACATTGCTTTAATATATGAGAACAAGCTAAACGATAAAAAAAATGCCATAAGCTATTATTCTCAGTATTTAAACAGCATAAAGGAACCTGAAAAACAAAAGCGGCATATCGCCTACATTAAAAATAAAATTGAAGAATTAAAAAGGTGATCACCTGTTGACCAACCGGGCCACATACTTACCGATAATGTCAAACTCTACATTTACGGCATCACCAACTTCGACTTCCTGTAAATTGGTATGTTCAAAGGTATAGGGAATTATAAATACTGAAAATTCATCGGCTGCAGAGCCAACCACAGTTAAACTGATGCCATTAAGGCATACCGAACCTTTTTCAACGGTAACATTGCCATTAGCGGCATCGTATTTAAAACGGTATTCCCAACTGCCATCCAGTTTTTCTCTTTTGATACAGGTAGCTGTCTGGTCTACATGCCCCTGAACTATATGTCCGTCCAGCCGGCCATTCATTTGCATGCAACGCTCCAGGTTAACCTTATTTCCTATTTTGAGGTACTGCATATTGGATTTTTCCAGTGTCTCCTGTATGGCTGTTACCGTATGGGTATCATCTGTTAAGGCCACTACAGTTAAACAGACTCCGTTATGGGCTACACTCTGGTCTATTTTTAGCTGGTTACTGATGGCAGATTGTATGGTAAAATGAAGATTGGTACCTTCAGTTTTAATATTTTTAACTACTCCTAATGTTTCTATTATTCCCGTAAACATATATCAATTCACTATTTATTTAACCTGTTTCTTCTCCAGTTGAGGGCATTGGCCTGGCCTTCCTGTAACGGTTGCGGTGCTGCAAGTGGCTGCTGTTTGAAAAAAAATGCTCCCATCATAGCTGCCAATAAAGCTTCGTCTTCATTTTGCACTTTCGGGCTATTGGCCTTAAAGTATTTAGCTACAAAATGCGTATCGAATTTACCAGACTTAAAGGCTTCATGCTGCATCACAAATTTACCAAAACCAAGTGTGGTTTGAATACCCGTGATCTGGTATTCACCAATGGCACGGACCATCCGTTCAATGGCTTCTTCCCGGTCTTTACCATAGGTAATGAGTTTGGCAATCATCGGGTCGTAATAAATCGGGATTTCCATTCCCTGCTCAAACCCGTCATCTACCCTTACGCCATTGCCCTTAGGAGTTTTATAGGTCTGCAACACACCTATATCCGGCAGGAAATTATTTTCAGGATCTTCAGCATATACCCTCAGTTCTATGGCATGCCCGCTAATGTGCAGATCTTCCTGCTTATAGCTTAGTTTTTCTCCCCTGGCAATTTTTATCTGCTCTTTTACAAGGTCTAAACCCGTAATCATTTCAGTTACCGGGTGTTCTACCTGCAAGCGGGTATTCATTTCCAGGAAGAAAAAGTCCAGATTTTCATCCAGGATAAACTCCACTGTACCAGCACCTACATAATTTACTGAACGGGCCACATCAACTGCACATTTGCCCATCTTTTCCCTTATTTCAGCTGTTAAAATGCTTGACGGTGCTTCTTCAATTACTTTTTGGTGTCTGCGCTGAACAGAACACTCCCTTTCAAAGAGGTGTACAATATTTCCATGGGTATCGCCCAGCACCTGTATTTCTATGTGTCGCGGAGAGGAAACATAACGTTCGATAAACACGGAACCATCTCCAAAAGCAGACAGGGCCTCACTTACGGCCAGTTGCATCTGCTCTTCAAATTCAGCAGCTTTTTCCACAATACGCATTCCTTTGCCCCCACCTCCGGCAGCAGCTTTGATCAGGATAGGGAAACCTACTTCTATTGCTCTTCGTTTAGCTTCTTCAACATCCGTAATGGCTTCTTCAGTACCAGGGACCATGGGAATCTGGTATTTCAATGCCGCAGCTTTTGCAGAAAGTTTATTGCCCATGATTTCCATGGCTTCTGGTGTCGGACCTATTAATGTCAGACCAGCTGCTTTTACCAGCCGCGCAAAAGCAGCGTTTTCTGATAAAAAGCCATAGCCCGGATGAATGGCTTCTGCCCCGGTAATTTTACAGGCTTCAATAATTTTTTCTCCGATGAGGTAAGATTGATTTGAGGGTGCCGGACCAATGCATACTGCCTCATCCGCATAGCGCACATGCAACGATTGCCTGTCAGCCTCAGAATATACAGCAACCGTTTTGATGCCCATTTCTTTTGCAGAACGCATGATACGCAAAGCAATTTCCCCCCTATTGGCGATAAGAACTTTCTTCATTTATACCTCGATGTTATTTATTAGCTGATACATGCAAATGTATTATGTTTTCTACAGCCTTGTCTATCATTTCGGAAGAAATGTTTAAATGTGTCACCATTCTTACGGTTTTTGGTCCTGTTACATTACAGGCAATGCCTTTTTCGGCCAGCTGATGCACCAGATGGGCGGGTTCTAGTCCTTCTGCTACTTCAAACACCACAATATTGGTTTCAACAGGCAATACCGAAGCTACATAATTTACATTGTTCAGCGCATCAGCCAAGGCCTTTGCATGTTTGTGATCGGTTGAGAGTCTGGCTATATTATGATCCAGCGCATAAATACCTGCGGCTGCTAAAAACCCTGCCTGACGCATTCCGCCACCAAATGCCTTACGGATATTGACTGCCTTTTTTATGGTTTCTTTTGAGCCCAGCAATACAGAACCTACCGGGGCACCAAGGCCTTTTGACAGGCATACAGAAATCCCGTCAAAATATTGTCCATAGTCTTTTGCATAATCTCCGGTTGCTGTCAGGGCATTGAATATTCTTGCCCCGTCCAGGTGAAGTTTTAGCCCCTTTATGTTACATAAAGTATGGATGGGCTCTATCTGCGATAAACTGTAACAGGCTCCCCCACCTTTGTTAACTGTATTTTCGAGTACAACCAGGCTGGAATGCGGGTAATGTACATTCTCATCATTGATCTCAGGTTCAATAAGTTCGGGTGTCAGTATTCCCCTTTCCCCATTTAGCAACCTTACGGATGCAAGAGAGTGATAAGCAATCCCCCCTCTTTCATAACGGTACACATGGGCAGTCTGGTCGCAGATAACCTCATCCATAGGATTGGTAAAGCACTTGATGGCAATCTGGTTGGTCATTGTTCCCGAAGGGCAAAACAAACCAGCTTCCATATTAAACATAGCAGCCAGTTTATGCTCCAGGGCCTTTACGGTTTCATCCTCACCAAATACATCATCTCCCACTTTTGCGCTCATCATGGCATCCAGCATGCCCTGATCAGGCGTTGTGACAGTATCACTTCGAAGGTCTACATTCATTGGGTTGTTCTTTGATACAAAATTACTCAAGCTGTTTTATATTCCCAGCTTTTATGTCCTAAAACTTAACAATAAAAACGTTAAAAAACAAGGGTTATTTGTGCCGGGAATTTTAAATTTGGATTTTAAAATAACAAACGTAATTTAGCTTAGTGTTTATTTGACAATATCCTAAGCTAAAAAACCTAAAAAAACACGTTTAAAAAGCAATTAAGCGCAGAAAAACGATTACCTAACCAAAATCAAAAAAATAAATTTATGAGTAAAACTTATACGAAAGTGACGCGATTATTTACTTTTATCCAGAAAAAAACGAATTAAGATGATAGTTATTGCAGACGGCGGTTCGACCAAGACCAATTGGTGTTTAATTAATGAAGCTGGTAGAAAAATTCTTTTCAATACAGAGGGCTATAATCCATATTTTTCCAAAACTGAATATATAATAGAGTCGCTAAGAAAATCTCTTCCCGACCATTTAGAAACTGAAAAACTGACAGAAGTAAATTATTATGGCGCTGGCTGTTCTACAGAGACCAACCGCAAAATAGTTTCAGATGCCATGCAAGAGGTTTTCCCTAATGCAAAAATAAATATTGGTCACGATTTAATGGCCTCTTGCCGCGCTTTATTAGGTGATGAGCCTGGTTTTGCAGCAATATTAGGCACAGGTACCAATTCATGCTTATACGATGGTAAAGACATTACGTTAAATATAGACTCATTAGGTTACTTTTTGGGTGATGAAGGCAGTGGCTGTTTTATCGGAAAAAAGATCCTGGGCGATTACATGAAGGGTTATATGCCTAAGGGTTTAAGAGAAACATTTTATGATAACTTTGCACTAACAAACGAGGATATTTTTGATCACATTTATAACAAGCCACTTCCTAACCGTTTTTGTGCTGGTTTTAGCAAGTTTTTGTACGACTTTAAAGACAACTACGAAGACTATACCTTTAATACGATCGACTATGCTTTTACTGCATTTTTCGACAACCTGGTTATACATTACCCTAATTACAAAGACTATAAATTAAATTGTGTGGGATCTGTAGGTTACAGTTTCAGGGATGTACTGAGCGTAGTGGCCGACAGATATGAGATGGGCATCGGCAAAATCATCCGTTCTCCTATAGATGATCTTGTAGATTATCACCTGCACATAGCCACAAAAAAATAGCTTAAAGCAGGTTTATAAAAAAATCCCAAAAGCTGGCTTTTGGGATTTTTTTATTCAGGTAAAACTCAGTTTAACAAGCGTTTCCAATATTAAAATGAAATTTCCTTGCCAAATAACTTTGCGTATTTTCTTTTATCAAATTTATAAAGGGTTGCAGCCCGGAAAGACACCCCATATTGCTTTTCGTTGAGGTCTCTCAGCACACCAAAACTTAGCATCTTTTTCCGGAAGTTCCTTTTATCCAGCTTTTTGTTCAGAATCACTTCATAAACATTCTGGAGCTGGGTAAGGGTAAATTTTTCCGGCAGGAGTTCGAAAGCTATGGGTTGGTGTTTAATCCTCCTTTTTATCTTTTCCATTCCTTTTTCAAAGATCTGCTGATGATCGAAGGCCAGCCTTGGCAAGTCTTTTACATTTCTCCAATACGCCTGTTTGGCATAATTGCTGATCGGTTTTACAATCTTATCACCACCTAACCTCAACAATGCGTAGTAAGCTATACTGACAACCCTACCCTGGGGATGCCTGTTTACATCGCCGAAGGTATAATATTGCTCCATATAAATGTCACTAAGGCCAGTAAGCTCGTGCAGAATCCTGGTGGCACTCTGGTCCAGACTCTCATCTTCTTCAACCAGGTTACCCGGCAAGGCCCACCAATCCTTAAAAGGTTCTTCGTTTCTTTCAATTAAAAGAATTTTCAATTCTCCTTCGTCAAATCCGAACAGCACACAATCAATCGAGAAAGTGGAATTAAATTTTGGTAAGACTTCTTTCAAAACATTAAATTTTTAAATATTAAAGCAAATAAATATACTTGTTTCCTATTAACATAGGAAAATAAAAAATAAATTACTTAGTGTAAAAAATACACGCTATATTCGTAAATATAAATCATGAAACCAAATATCAAAAATATCGCCGTATTAACATCTGGAGGAGATGCTCCCGGAATGAACGCGTGCATCAGAGCAGTAGTCCGAACCGGAATATACAATGGTATAAATATGTTTGGAGTTTTGCAAGGATATCAGGGATTAATCAGCAATAATATTAATCCGATGGATGCAAGATCCGTTAGCAACATCATTCATCTTGGCGGTACCATTTTAAAAACAGCACGTTGTCTGGAATTTAAGACCGATGAGGGTATGGCACTTGCTTATGAAAACATGAAGGCGCGTGACATAGACGGACTGGTGGTGATTGGCGGGGACGGAACTTTTACCGGCGCCAAACGTTTTGGCGAGAAATTTGGCATCAGGGTAATGGGGGTTCCGGGTACCATTGACAATGACCTTTACGGTTCTGACTTTACGTTAGGATACGATACGGCCATCAATACCGTTATCGAAGCAATAGATAAAATAAGAGATACTGCTGATTCGCACGATCGTTTGTTCTTTATTGAAGTAATGGGTAGGGATTCGGGCTGTATTGCTTTAAGAAGTGCCATTTCAAGTGGAGCTGAAGCCGTATTGCTGCCTGAAAAAGAAACCAGTTTAAATGAACTGATCAGCATGCTGGAAACAGGTGCATCTACAAAAAAAACATCGAGTATTGTAATCGTATCTGAAGGACATAAAGATGGCGGAGCCTATGAAGTGGCAAAAAAAGTTAAGGAAAGATTTAACCATTATGACACAAAAGTCACTATCTTAGGCCACCTTCAACGCGGGGGCAGTCCAAGTAGTTTCGACAGGATTCTGGGTAGCAGACTGGGATTTGCAGCCGTTAATGAATTGCTAAAAGGGAACACCATGGAAATGGTTGGCCTGAGGGGCAATGAAGTTAAAACCACCAGCATCGAAGAAGCCCTTACCAGGCATACTTTTAAACTGGAAAGTGATTTATTGGAAATGACTAAAGTTTTATCGATATAATATGATAGCAGTAGTATACAGCGGATCGAAGACAGCTTTCTGGAAGATTGCCAGAGACGGGAAGACGATTGCCGAATGCAGTATGCCGGGCATAAACCCTTGCTTTAATGATCAAAAAACCATTCTTCAATACCTGAATAAAAAGGCAACACTGATCAATCATGCAGAAAGCATCAAAAAGATCTACGTTTTTGCCGCTGGTGCTTCGTCTGATGAACGCAGGGATGAACTGGCCGAAACATTGGGCATGTTCTTCAGGTACAGCAAGATCAGCGTTAAGGACGACCTGTATGGTGCTGCGCTGTCTGCCTGCTTTAATAGCAGTGGCATTGTAGGAATTTTAGGCAGTGGAGCCAATTGTGCTTATTTTGATGGTAAAAAACCTGAAAAGAACAATTACGGCCTGGGCTATGTTTTTGGAGACGAGGGCTCTGCCAATTATTTGGGTAAAGTGATTCTAAAACGTTTTTTACAGAAAAAACTTCCGGCAGACCTGTTAAAAGAATTTGAACTTAAATACAATCTGGACAGACCACAGATACTTGAAAGAATATATAAAAAACCGATGGCACAGCAGTTTTTGAGTTCTTTCTTTGATTTTTTTCTGGAAAACAGGGAACACAAATATCTGCTTGAAATTATTGATCATGCTTTTGAACTTTATTTTCAGACTTATTTATTGCCAACTATTAAACTTCATCCTGGAAAAGAAATACATTTTGTAGGTCTTGTTGCTGGAAATTTTCAGGATCAGTTACGGGCCACTGCTAAAAAACATGGCCTTGAGATTACATCAATTACGAAAGAACCTATATATAATTTACTAAACTACTATTCAAATTAATAATTTAAGATGAGCAAAATTGGAATTAACGGCTTTGGCCGTATCGGCAGACTGGTTTTTAGGGCTGCTTTAAAAAGAGGATTAGACATAGTCGCAATTAATGACCTGGTTGAGCCTGATTACATGGCTTATATGTTAAAATACGATTCTACACATGGTCGTTTTGATGGAACAATCGCTGTTGAAAACGGACATCTTGTAGTGAATGGAAAAACGATACGCATTACAGCAGAAAGAGATCCCGCAAATTTGAAATGGAATGAAGTGGGTGTGGAAACTGTAATCGAATCTACCGGTTTATTTTTAACCCGTGCTGATGCTGAAAAACATATCGCTGCCGGTGCGAAGAGAGTGGTATTCTCTGCTCCTGCAAAGGACGCCGACATCCCTACTTATGTAATGGGTGTAAACCATCATAAATTAACTGCTGATCAAACTATTGTTTCAAACGCATCTTGTACCACTAACTGTTTGGCACCTATTGCTAAGGTATTAAATGATAACTTCGGTATTGTTGAAGGCCTGATGAGCACAATTCATGCGGTTACTGCAACTCAAAAAACAGTAGATGGTCCTTCTGCAAAAGACTGGAGAGGTGGCCGCGGTGGTTTTTCTAACATCATCCCTTCTTCAACTGGTGCTGCTAAAGCAGTAGGTATGGTTTTACCGGAACTAAAAGGTAAACTAACCGGCATGTCGTTCCGCGTTCCTGTTGCTGATGTTTCTGTGGTAGATTTAACTGCACGTTTAGAAAAACCAGCTACTTATGAGCAAATCAAAGCAGCTATGAAAGCCGCTTCTGAAGGTGAACTTAAGGGTGTTCTTGCTTATACCGATGAAGAAGTTGTTTCTTCTGATTTCATCGGAGATGACCACGCTTCAATATTTGATGCAAAAGCAGGTATTTCATTGAATGATAACTTCGTAAAAGTAGTTTCATGGTATGATAACGAATGGGGCTATTCTTCTGCATTAGCTAAATTCGTAGAATACTACGGAACATTAAAGTAAAACCCGTTCATACAGGTTTATATTTGGTTAGAAAAAGGACGCCTCTGGATGGAGCGTCCTTTTCTTTGTTATATCACCTTTGAATGCTCTAGTTCTGCCAGATAATACTTGGATATTTCTCAGCAAAGTTTATTTTTGCAGGGAGTTAAAAAAAACAAGTTGACCTTATGAAACAAATATTATACGCACTCGGACTATCTGTCTTATTATTCAGCTGTAAGCAAAACCAGAAAAACGCCGTAATCTATTCTCCAAGAACATTAACAGCCAACGAGAAGTTCAATGCAGCTCAACCTTCTGCAGACAGCGTTTTTACGATCTACAAACACAATTCGGAAAAAGATGCACCAATTAGTGGAACTGAAGCATTTGGCATAAAATTCAAAGATACTGTAGTGAGCATTCAGGTTAACAAAGCAGACTCCAGTGCTGCAGATAAATTTTCATATGTACAGCCTGTAAATACACAACAAACAACATTCTTAGTCCAACTGGCCAATCACCCTGATTTGGCAACGGCTTTTTATCTGATTGCTTTTAAAGATGATAAACTTAATGTGATTAGCCTGAACCGGCCTTCAACAGGGAAACAGGATGGTAAATTCACCACTGGTCTGAACAAGATAGGAAGAGGTGGTTACCTGATCAACAATGATTTTTTTATTACCAATGTCAATGCCCAGGTATATTTAATAAAAAGACAAAATCCGGAAGAAAGGATTCAGGGGGAGTTTATTCTTAACTCACCAGATAAATCTACCCTCGTTTTTCTTCAACCTTCATCCCTGTATGAAGTTCATTATGAGAGTGATGAAGTGTTTACACAACCCCTTTCAAAACCTGCACCAGCTACTGCCGACCTGTCTGGTTGGATTAAGGATAACTTTAACTGGGAAAAAAATAAAAAAGGCATCACTTTCCTGAAGTTTAGCGATAGCAACAGAATTGTAGACATTAAAGAATTCGGCTAAGCATTGATTGCTCAGTAACGTAGATATTTATTCTTTTTCTTATGGTTTTGAATCAGCTTTCCACTGCCTATCAGCAACAGCGAGAGCGTAAGAAACACAATTAACAGGTAAAAGCTATTCAACAGCACTTTATTGTAGCCCAGCTTACTGACGTCAATAAAAGGATAAGGATAAAACCCCGAATAAGCGCCATGTAGCAGGATGAACAGCAAATACAAGAAGGGATAGATGAGCCAGAGCAGGCTGGCAGACCAATTTAAAGTATTTTTAGGGACAAATAACAGCCAGTAGGTAATAAACAGGATGGGTATAACTGCGTGAAGCAGTTCGTCAACAAAAAACTGTAAACCCTGGGGCTGCCATGTAAAACGCAGGATCAGATTGTAAACAATCCCCACAACACTGATGTAAACAGTAACCGCAGCCAGGGTATCTGGCCTGGTCAAAAAACCATGACCTTCTTTGTTAAAGCTTAACAGTAATTTGCTAAGACAAAGGGCTGCAATGATATTGGTTAATATGGTAAAAAAACTAAAATACCGTACAACAGATTCCATCACGGGGATGGCATTATTTACAATAATCAGGTACAACTGTGCCAACAAAGCAAACCAACCAAGTAAAACCCCTGTAATTAAAAATACTTTACTGGCCTTTAAATACTTTCCTTCCATAGCTTATCTGTAGTTACCAGCATTGAATATAGTTATTTGAAACCAATGATTCCAAAATAGAATTCATAAAATCACCGCATACTATTATAAAGTATACGGTGATACCCTCAGCCTTATTACACTATGGTTGCAGTTAGTTTGGTTCCGCTTATTGCTGTGGCGTAAATTTTAAGTGTCCTTGTATTACCTGTAGTACCCTGAGGGCCCTGAAGAACAGTTCCATTCGTACTGTATTCAGAAAAGTGCAGCTGACATTGTATTTTATTGTCGCTTTGCTTCCATACCAGACTTCCCCCCTGATGCGGACAAATAGATTCCGTTGCTACAAATGATGCAGGAGCACTACCAGCTGCAATCCTAAAAAAGAGTACGCCATTTGCCGTAGCCTGATCGCCAATAGCCATTAACTGTGTAGCCAGATCAACAGTAGCTGTATTGCCATTTCCACCACCACCTCCCGGAGGGGTTCCTGGGTCTGGAGTACCAGTATCACCTTTTCCACCACAACCGGAGATGCAGGATCCGGTGCATAACAATGCCATTCCAAGTCCTAAGGACTTGATAAATTCTTCACGTTCCATAATTTTAATTTTTAGGTTTAGTAAATTTTAGATGTTTTGTCGGGGTCTTTATTTTTTGATTTAAACAGGGTAAAATTTCTGGAAATGGTGAAGCCAAAGCGGATCCCTCCATCCTTCCATGATTTTTTTGTATTTGAAATAAAGTTGTTTTCCAGGATATACTCGGAATTCATAAAATTAAGGGAGAAGATATGTCCGCCGGTTTCAATTTCCAGCCCCACACCAAGGGGATTATAATAAACCTGGGACAGATCATTTGGGCGCGACAAACCATTGACAAGTGTATAATCAGCAATAAAAGACAACCTTCTGGTCAACTTCATCCTGCCTGCAAATCCAAGTGAGAAAAGGTTTTGGGGATCTCTGCTTTCAGCTGTATTTTTCCTCATCAGCAAGGCAGGCATTACTTCCAGAGAAAATCTTGACGAAAACTTCCTGGAAATGATGGACTGCAAAAAGTAAGAGAATCTATTTGAATAAGTTGTAAACTCCGTTTGTGAAAATGGTTCTCTGGCTATCCAGCCCATCTGTGCAAAAAGGGTAAGGTTAACCGGCATTTTACCATCTGTTCTTTGTTTAAGCAATTTATATTTGCCTGAAAAATTATAGAGCTCATCCTGCTTACTTCTTCCTATACCAACAGTCAGGTCATCAGTTATGCCATAATCAAAACCAATAAACAGATCAGACGCTACATCAAGTCCATATAAGGTATGTGCACTGCCAAATTTGCCCCCAATATCTCCAAAATGATGTCGTATGCGCATGTCCAGATCATGCTTCTTCTGAGTTTCGCTGGAGTGTGACAAGACTACGCGGGTAGACTTAAATACAGCTTCAACTTCTGGCTTTATCAAACCGCTATTCAGCACATTCAACAAAGAGTCTGCCTGCTGGGCATGAGCAACCATCAAGCTAAAAAAAAGAGGAATTGTTAATAAACTGATCTTTTTCATGTTTATTCTGGATTATTTGATCTGGTTTAGCTTACCATCCAGGGTTATACTGATTACTTCAGCAACTTTGGTCATGATAAGTGTTGGTATTTTTATTTTATGATCAGCACATGGTACTTTAAATGCGGTTAAGATCCTGATTTCTCCATTTTCAATACTCACTTTCCCGGTTATAGCACGTATCTTATCTACCCCATGCATACTAAGTGTACCATTTACAGTAACACTATATGTCCCATCTTTGGTAAAATCAATACCCTGATCTATGGTGCCCTTAAATTTTGCAAGTGGGTATTGGTCACTTTCCATATAGTTTTCGTTAAAATGCTCCTGCATTAATCTCCTGTCAAATTCAAATGTCCTGATTGGAACCTGTACCACAATTTCCCTGGTTTTGGCTATCAGTACTGCAGTGCCCCTCACACTTACAGCCCTGATGTCTTCTACAGGAGTAGTAGAAAACAGCGTGATTTTTACATCTTTCCCTATATAGCTTTGCCCGGCAGCATTGAACTGTAACAGCAACAATAAACTGCCAAAAAAAAAGTTAGTTATTTTTATTGCCCAGGTCATAACGTAGTTTTAATGAAATGCCACTTGATTTTAGGTTTACTTTCCCTTCACCAACACCGGTTAGCGGTATTTTAACATAAGGTTCGAGCCCAAGTTTTAATCCTTTCTTTTTTAGCTTAACGTAATAAGTAGCCGAAAGATCAGCCACACCAAAATAATGCTGATTCCGATTTTTATATTCCTGAAACCTGTCAGCAATACCCGATCCGGCATTGTACCTGTAGGTATAATCTTCTTTAAGCATAAAATAACTCGACATACCAACATTCAGGTCAATACTTTTTTGTGCATCCTCCAACACCGTATAAGAAGCCTGTAGTGGAATTTCCAGCACCGCACAAGAGGCATCTACTTTGGAAATGATATCTTTTGCCCTTATGCTTTTAAATTTATACTCATAATTCTCTGCCGCATAATCCTTCATACTGTACTTCAGCCCGGTTTGAAGGCTAATGCGTTTGGCAATACCTACGCTAAAGCCAAAACCTGCACTAAAACCGGTTTTTCCACCCAACACCGCACCCGAAGAATTGAATTCGGGACCGGCACTAAACGATAAGCTAACCGGAAATGGTTTGCGGAGGCCCTGCTTTTGTTTTTTATTTACAGCCACAACCGAAGGCGGTAATACATGAGTGCCGGGTAAGCTTAGCTGGGCGGAATCCGGATTTACTATTCCTGCTAAGGCTGTATTTATACTATCTTTTTTGCTGTATAAAGGTTGGTCTTCATTTTTTTGATTCCCCAAGCTATCCGAAAAATCGATTACAATATCCTTTTTAAAAAAAGACTGATCTACATAAACAGATTTAGGCCCCTGATTTTTTATTCGAACTTTGTTTTGCGGTACCCTGGCAGTCTCAGTTGCTTTATCTGACCGTACATGTTCTTGTTTACTTCGTCCGGCAATTTTAGTTTTTGGTTTTTCCTGTAATCCCCGATCAAACATCAGATAGCCCCCCAAAAAAACTAAAAGTAATAAGCATACAGCACCGGCTTTTCTAAAAAACACCACACGGTCTCTCCTTCTCAGCTTTTGCTCCATCTTATCCCATGCCGCTTCCTCAAACCGGAGCTCGGCATCAAATACCTTTTTTCTAAAGGTGGCATCAAACTCCTTATCGTTCAATTCCATAATGGTGTTTCATTTATTATTTTTTAATCGCGATGTTGTTTCAGCATCTTTTTTAACTGTTCTCTTGCTTTAAATAAATTTGATTTAGAAGTACCCACAGAAATAGAAAGCATAGATGAAATCTCTTCGTGTGTATATCCATCAATGGCAAACAGGTTAAAAACTGTCCGATAGGCTACAGATAGCCTTTGTACCAGTTTAATCAGCTCTTCATAATGGATATGTGAAAGAATACTCTCCTTATCCTCCATTTCGTGCCTTGCATTTAGCTCTTCCATTTCAATACGCTTTATTTGCTTCCTGTAGTGATCTATAGAGGTATTGATCATAATTGTACTTAACCAGGCTTTAAATGACCTCTTTTCCTCATAACGGTGAATATGAATAAAGACCCGCATAAACCCGTCATTTACAAGTTCTATAGCCTCATCCTTATCTTTTGCGTAACGGATACACATTCGCATAGCATAACTATAAAAAAGCTGGTAAAGTCCTTTCTGGGATTTCCTGTCTTTTTTCTTACAACCGGCTATTAACTCCTGAATGATAAATTCGTCCACGTAATTTTTTAATTCATCTATACCTACTGTTACGTAGATTGGCCTGCATGGGTTGCCTGCTCTTTTGAATTTAATATAAAAATGTATAAATCCGGGTTTTAAACATCCGGATGTCCATACTTTAAATGGATTTTTTTTAACGTATTTTTTTGATCAGCTCCTGTGCTTTTTCGTAAACAGGGCTTCCCTGAGGGATTTTTTCCAGCCATTCCAGCGCCTGGGCATGATTATTTTGTTTAAGATAGCTTAAGCCTATATAATAGGCAGCCTCGTATTTAAATACAGATTTACCGGCATACAATCCTATCAATATCCTTCTTGCCTCATCTGCTTTATTTGTTTCTATCAGGGTTATCCCATAATAATATGCTACTAATGAATTAGCCGTATCAGCTAAATATTCTTTTTCCAGAATTTTACCAGCAGCGTCAAAATCACCGGCATTGTAAAGATCAGCTGCTTTTTCAATATTATTTTTATTACCATCACCACGTTCTACTACCGACATTTCCTTACTTATTCCATAACGTTCATATAAATCAGTGTTCCAGGGCGCCCACACAAATAGACCAACAATCAGTATTGCAGCCACACTTATCCACTTCATATAACTGCTTAATGAAATTACTTTTGCATCTTTTGCAGTGTCAGGAATAGCCCCCTGTTTAAAATACTGTTTGCCGAAAGAAGTTAGTGTGGCTTCAACATCCTTATCTTCCTGAGAAGGGGCAATCTTCATTTTTAAGGTCTGATGAATATTTTTATACGCATCCAGCAAATCCTGCAGTTCCTGATCCGACTGAAGTAAAGTTTCAAACTGCTGTTTTTCCTGAGGCTCCATATCACCTTCAAGGTAACGGGCAACAGTTAATAATTTCTCCTCGTACATCATTCTTCCGTTTTATTTGATTGAACCATTTTTATCAGAGATGCCATGCATTCAGACTTCTTTTTTCTCAGGTAACCATAGGTAACACCAAGTGCTTCGGCTACTTTTTCCTGTGCCTCACCCTTCATGCTCCATGAAATGATTTCTTTGCAGCGTTCACCTAATTTTTCAAAGGCGTTGAAAAATAATTTGGATTGCGCTTCCTGATTTTCCAGTTCATCTGCATTTGCAAAAGTATCTTCTCCGATATGTAATAAATCCTCTTCCTGATTTGTTACCGGTAGAATTGATCTTTTTTTTATTTCATTTAACCATTTACGTTTGCAGATCAATAAAATGTAAGGTTCAAACGGGCAGGTCAGTTCAAGCGATTTGTATTTGGCCTGCCGGTAAACATCCATCAGGGCTTCCTGGAAAACATCTGCTGCATCGTCTTCGCTGCCATTATTAAAAACGATCCATGACTTTATTTTTCCGGCACAACGCTTATAGATCTCGTTAATTATTACCGTATCATTATTTACCAGGCCGGTAACGTAACGCTGATCTGAATGTATGTGTTTAGCCATTAGCGAATGATATCATGAAGCATATAGGCACTAATTTAAAACTTCTTTTGATAGTGCAGTAAAAAAAATTGAACCAGGGGGGTAACAATTTTTAACTGCCCTTGATATCTAATCGAATCATCCAATGGCGAACGCTGAAAAGCCTTAACAGAGTAAGCAATTTTAAAATTAAACATTATGAAAACATTTAACTTAACATCAGCATTATTTATCGCATTGATCTCTTTAAACTTTGCGTGTAAAAAACAAAATTCAGGTGACGAGAATGGAGGGACGGTAAATACTGCAAAAGAGTTTACCGCTAAATACGGTGCCCAGAAACAAGTCAAAGAAATCAACGCCTCATCCCTCCCTCAAACCGTTACATTTTTAGATGGAACAAAAGTAACTTTCCCTGTTGGCTCATTAACCAAAGGAGGTGTTGCTGTTACCGGAAATGTCAGCGTTGAAGCCTACGAAGTACTCAAAAGAAGTACAGTTATTTTTTCAGGGGCAAATACCAATCATTCCTCAGGTGCACCACTTGCATCAGACGGTTTTATCTTTATTGATGTAAAATCGAACGGTGTTAGTGTAGACCAGAACCTTGCTGTACCTGTGCAAATAGCTATACCTGCAAAAAGAGATGGTGCCACTCAACTGTGGATTGGTGTAGATCAGCAGGACAAACCCCTGGTAGCTGCAGCAGAAAATCAAATGGCCTGGGCAGCACCAAGAAAAGCCAATGGTCAGGTTCCTAATGATGTAACTGCCACCCAGAATACATTTACCTTTAATTTTGGAAGCCTCGGCTGGATCAATTGTGATGTATTCTATAACTATACAAATCCTAAAACCACCGTAAGGGTAGAAGTATTAAACAACCCCGGTTCAATGGCAAGCTTCTATTCTTACACCGGAGAAACTTATGTATATTTCTGTGCAAAAGGCAGTAATGTAGTAGCCCAACTTTATACTCCAGATGGACCGAATAAAGTAAAAAGCTATGACAACATGATGCCTGTTGGCTCTGAAGGACGTATGTTTTCCTTTTCTATTAAAAATGGTAAATTTTATTACGCGGCACAGGAGATCACTATAAGTGCCAATCAAAATATAACACTTAGCCTCACTGAAACTACTGAGGCTGCAATACAGGCTGCCATAAACAGCCTTAACAGTTATTAGCATCCCAATCAATACACACAATGAAGATAAGGCCCTTATTGGGCTTTATCTTTTTTCTGTTTTAATCTAAACCTACCAGGATTATATAATAGCTCTGCCCAAAGCTTTTAACTATAAAGCGGCATTGATTTATTAATTATATTATTAAATTTATTAGCAAATATGAAAAAACTGTTACACGCTATTTTATTATTTACGGTAATCATTTTGCTGCAAATATTTGCGCCTGCCAGCCTTTGTGCACAGGTTAAACAACCTCAGGTTGCTACAACCGTTCAGGCCGCAATTGTACCGTCAGATACCGTGCCGGCCATTATTAACCATAAAATAGAAAATGGTGTAGTCACTTTTAGTTCTGTTCTACGCCCCTTACGTCAGATTGCCGGCGCACCAGAACCCTTTTATACTTATTTCTGGGAGTTTGGTGACGGGCAGTTCTCTTTTGAAAAGGAACCTCAGCACAGTTATCCGGATACCTTAAAATATGATGTCCGTTTATTTGCCACCAACAGTTATGACGATGGCAAACGACCGCCAACAAGGCCTAAACCCTTAAAACCTGGCAGCAACAGGCCTGTTCTGGCCGCAGTTAAAACATCAGCTGCACCCAACTTTTTTAAATCGGGCGGGGCAATTGAACTCAAAACTAATTGTATGCCCAAACCTGGCGATGACATGATGCTGGTTTTTGGCTACCGCAATAAAATGGAGAATGGCCTGGCAAACCTGGGTGGTACGGTCTCCATTTTATTTAACGATAAAGAATTTAATAAGGATAATTTTGAACTGGCTGAAACCCGTACCTATAACCAGGAAAAAAAGACTTTCCTGGAAAAACATGGGGCCGTAGCTGCCCGAAAGGTAAGTACTGAGCATCCTTTTTATGCGTCGATTAATGGTCCGGAATACACTCGGCCAGCTGTCGTTTTTGATCCTGAAGGTACGGCATTGATCAGGGAAAAAACAGCTGCGTACAGGAAAATCGAAAGCTGGAAGTTTGAGAACCTGAAAGCAGGAGAAGAAAAATTCATGTTCATGCAGTTTAAAACTACCCCGGAGATGATCAAAGACACCAATGCCGTTGTAAAACTGACGGGCATGTTTATTCCCGATAACCCATTGGCGGTAACAGAGTTTTTCACGCTTGAACTACAAATCGTAGCCTCTCATGACCCTAATAAAATGATGCTCAGGAACAGCAGGATGAACTTTCGCTTTACAGGAAAGAATAAAAAACTGACCTATAAAGTACGGTTCCAAAATACGGGCAAGGGTCCTGCTAAGCAGATTGATGTGGGCGTAGCCATTGCAGAAGTATTAAATAAAGGCTCAGTAGAAATTACCGACTCAAAACCCAAACTTGTCTTGTGCAATACCGCCTATGCCAATCAAAGCTGTCTGGATACAGTTGGCACAGCAGATAGTTTGCACTTTATATTCAGGAACATCTATCTGCCTGGCCTACAGCAGAAAGGGGTTAACGATGCAGATTCTACTATGGGTTTTATTGAATACAGGATTGGTTTTAAGGAAAAACCAAAAAAACTGCCTTTTAAAAGTGGGGCTGCCATTGTATTTGATAAAAATGAACCAATTTATACCAATAGAGCTACAGGCAAATACAAAATGGGTCTGTCTCCAGGTATTATTGCAGGCTATGGTTTTCCATTTAAAAATGGCAATACACCATTTTCCGGGCAAAACAACATCACTTTTGGGGCAAGCCTTGCACCCTACGCACCACACAGGTACTACTGGCAGGTAGAATTGTACGGCAGCTCATATGCAGAAAAAGAATACCTGATTAAAAGAACCCAGGGCAATGACAGACTGGTTCCTGTTATTATAGATGGTAAGCAACAGGAAGGTACACTTAAATATGCAGACAGCATGCTGCGCAGTAAAGTAATCACCATCAACATTGTTCCGCTCCAAATGAGATATAATTTCAATAAGTACATCGGTGCTGGAATTGGTACACTGGTCTCATTTAATATTGATGAACAATATACCCCTTCCAAAACAGCCTTATATACAATTGTAAATGCTGCGGGTGTAAGGCAGGAGGTTACCCTTAAGCAGGCATTTAACAAAGTGAGCAATAGCTTCAATGATTTCCAGAATACCTTGTTTACAGACATACAGGTAGGAAAAGTACATGTTGGTCCTGCAATAGGCTTCAGGTATTTACATACTTTTCAGGGATCCGACAACAGACTAATTACTTATTTAACATGGAAATTTTAGCCAAAAAGCGTATTTTAGCTAAAATGGCATTTAATGAGAATAGCTAAATCCTGGTTTTGTACGCTTCTTATTTATCTTGCATTTTTTGGTTTTGTAGTGGCACAACCTGCAGAAAACATACCCCAATATCTCCGTAAAACGCTCGATTCTTTAAAAACAAAAGATAATCTCTCGGAATGGATCTATACCAGGATTGATTATTGTTATCACAACCCCAGTCAAAGTCTGCCTTTTTTAATGCGCACAGAACGGGATAGCTGGCGTAAACCGCAATATACTCCTGAAAAAGAAGCCTGGTTAATGCTCCTCAGTAACCTGGGCTATAACCAGATGTATTCCGGAAATATCCTTCAATCCATATCTTATTATGAACTGGCTTATAATTATTATATAAACCATAAACTGAATGTGGAGGGTATAGCCGAATATGTCTTGAAACCCTGGGCAAACAATTGTACCCGTTTGGGCGATTACGAAAAGGCGCTTTTCATTCAGCAAAAAACGCTCGACTATGCAAACAAAGAGCGCAATGATTCGTTAGCTGTGGCTGTTTATAATAACATGGCCATCTCTTACCGTTCTTTAGGCGATTTTAAAAATGCAGAGGACTGTATTCTACTTGGCAAAAAAAAAGCCGGCTATACAGCTGTTGAGCTAATTTTATTAGACAATACACTGGCTGATATTTATAATGATAAAGAAGAACTGGAGCTTGCCGAAAAAGTGATCGGCAAGAATATTGCCCGGCAAGAGAGCCGTAAGCAAGATTTCGAAACTGCTTACTGGTTGATGAGCAGTTACATTACCGCAGGTAACATCCAGTTCAGGAAAAATAATTTCAGTTTGGCCTGGAAGTATTATAAACTGGCCTTAAGTATTAATGATCAATATTATAAGGGGAACCGCCTAAGGGAAAAGGCCTATACCTATACCCAGATGGGTAAGATTAAGCTGGAACAAAAACAGGCGGCTGAAGCCATACATTACTTTAACCAAACTTTAAGCTCCTTTGGCCTGATAGACAACAGTCTGCAAATCCCACTAAAAAAAATATTTGGGGATAATCGTCTGGTAGATGTTTTTTACCAAAAATCGCTGGCACTTAACTTACTGGGAAAAGAAAAGGAAGCGCTGGAAAACATCCGCCTCGCTCTGCTTGCTGCAGATAAGATCCGCTTTGAACTTGCAGATGTAAAAACCAAACAACGCTTTCAGGCCGAGACCAAACAGATGGCAGAAAAAGCAATCGCCATTGCTTTTGATTTGCTTCAAAAAACAAAACAGCATAGCTATGCAGTAGCAATTGTTGACATCATTGAGCAAGCCAAAGCCCGTACCCTGTTGGACGATATCAGAAGAAGCCAGCAGCAGTTAACGCTTTCAACAAATGACACCCTATTTCAACAAAAAGCAAAGCTTGAACAGGCTATCGCCTACAATGAAAGGGAACTGTTACAAAGTAAGGGGGATATTAAAGAAGCAGAACAACGCTATGCTGTATTAAAGTTTAAACTGGAAGCGCTGGAAAAGGATTTAATCAAACGTTATCCATCCATGATCATAAATAAAGACAGTCCAGGATTTGGGCGTACCGCTGAACCGTTAAGCCAATTGCCTGCACATGCTCATTTCATTGCATTCTTTTTAGGCACACAAAATCTTTATGTGGTAGAAATTTACGGCAACAGGGTAAAACACATTAAACAGGTCCGGGCAGCCCCGGCAATAAAAAAAACGATCTTCAATTTTGTAAGTACTTATTACCATAGTGGCCCCTCAGCAATGATGAATCAGCCAGAGGCTTTCTTTTTGGCTTCAAATCAGATTTACAGAGCTTTACTTGGTGATCTTAAATTTAACAAAAATGATAAACTGATCATTATACCCGATGAAATTATTGGTTATTTATCCTTTGACGGCCTGATTACGGATATAAATTACGAACCATCCATAGCAAACTGGCCCTACCTTATTAGAAGCCAGTCCTTGTCCTATGCTTTTTCTATCCAGACCTGGATAAACCAGGCAGCAAAAAAAACTATCCAAATCCCTAATTTTTCGGGTTTGTTTATTACCCATCAAAATAAAAACAAGCAATTTATCCCTGCTGTAGCCAAAGAAGCTGAGGCTATAGAGAAAATTATCGGCGGAAGTTTCATGAAAGATAAAGAGGCAGGTGTAAAAGATTTTTTTAATGCATTTGATAAAGCAAATGTATTGCATATAAGCACACATGCTTATCTTTCCGGACTGCAAAAAGAACCCACCTTGTCCTTTAATGACAACGAAGTGTTTCTATTTGAACTATCTGCCAGAAAAACGGCTCCCGACCTGATCGTATTAAGTGCGTGCAGAACAGCAGATGGTATAATGAATGCAAGTGAGGGCATTATTAGTTTGAGCAGAGGATTTGCAGCAATAGGTACCGGGGGCACTATTGCAGGACTATGGAACGTAAACGACAAGGCAGCATCAGAAATTACGGCAACCTGTTACAGCAACATGTTGCAGGGACAGGAAATCAGCACGGCATTACACCATGCCAAACTAAGCTGGCTGCAAAATAAAGAAAGACAGGCACAGGAATACCTGCCCTATTACTGGGACCCACTTATTTATATGGGCTACGATAAAAAAGTAACATTAAAGCCTGCCCAAAGCATGCTGCAGACCTACGGACTGCCCGCCACCCTCTTACTGGCCGCTGCATCCGGTATTTATCACCTTTTAAAGATCATAAAAAAAACTAAACGCCTTGTTTAAGTATGGTAACCGCCAGGGGTGGAACATTCAATACAACCGAGTAGTCCCTGTTGTGGCAACCTACTTTTTCAGGAAGTATCAGTTTATTGTTCAGCTTTCCACTGCCAAAAAACTCTTTGGCATCTGTATTAAATATTTCCTTCCATTTGGCTCTGAATGGTAGGCCAACTCTATAATTTTCTCTGTAAACAGGTGTCAGGTTCAAAATTACAATTAAGGTATCTTTTGCCTTTTTGCCTTTTCTGATGTAGATGTAAATAGAATGCCTGGCATCATCCGCATTGATCCATTCAAAACCTTCAGCAGAAAAGCTATGCTCAAATAGGGCCGGCTCAGAAACATATAATTTATTGATTGCCCTTACGGTTTTTTGCATACCAATATGAGGTGCGTGTTCCAGTAAGTGCCAGTCCAGCGAACTTTTAAAATCCCATTCATGGGTCTGCGCAAATTCATTCCCCATAAACAAGAGCTTTGTACCAGGCTGGGTAAACATATAGGCATACAATACCCTTAAATTGGCAAACTTCTGCCACTCATCGCCAGGCATTTTATAAATCATGGATGACTTGCCGTGTACCACTTCATCATGAGAAAACGGAAGCATAAAGTTTTCTGTAAAAGCATATGTAATGCTGAAAGTAAGCTGATAATGATGGTACCTTCTGTTGATCGGATCATTTTTGAAATATTTTAGCGTATCGTTCATCCAGCCCATCATCCATTTCATCCCAAAACCAAGGCCACCATTGTGTACCGGATGTGTTACGAGGGGGTAAGTACTGCTTTCTTCGGCAATGGTATGTACCCCTTCGTAATTACCATATACCGCAATGTTAAGGTCTTTTAAAAACTGGATAGCCCCCAGGTTTTCACTGCCCCCATATTCATTTTTGGCAGCATCCTCTGTTTTGCGGGAAAAGTCGAAATAAAGCATAGAAGCTACGGCATCAACCCTTAACCCATCTATATGGAATTTATCCAGCCAGTACAGTGCATTGCTGATTAAGAATGAACGCACTTCGTTCCTGTCGTAATTAAAAATATAGGATTTCCAGTCGGGATGAAAACCTTTGCGCATATCCGAATGTTCGTACAAATGCGTACCATCAAAATGGTAAAGGCCATTCGAATCACCTGGAAAATGAGAAGGCACCCAATCCATAATTACAGCAATGTTATTTCTATGCAGTTCATTGATCAGGTACATCAGTTCCTGAGGAGTACCATGCCGCGAACTTGCTGCAAAATATCCGGTAATCTGGTATCCCCAGGATGGGAAGTAGGGATATTCCATTAAAGGCATGAACTCGACATGCGTAAAACCCATATCCAGCACATAAGGAACAAGGCTATTGGCAATTTCCATATAGGTCAGCACCCGATCAGGTTCACTCGGATCACGCTGCCAGGATCCCAGATGTACCTCATAAACCGACATGGGCTTGTTCAGTGCATTTAATTTAGGGCGCTTATTTAACCAGGCTTTATCTTTCCATTTGTAATCATTGTCCCAAACAATAGAAGCTGTTTTTGGCGGATGTTCCCATCTTTTGGCATAAGGATCGCCTTTTTCTACTTCCAGCCCGTTAAAACCTTTTACTAAAAACTTATAAAGCTCACCCTTGCCGATACCAGGGATAAAACCTTCCCATATGCCAGATGAATCCAGGCGTTTGTTTAAAGCATGGGCCGACCGGTTCCATTGGTTAAAATCGCCAATTACATGTACAGCCTGGGCATTGGGCGCCCAAACCGCAAAGTAAGTACCCGCTACCCCCTCAACATGGATCAGCTGCGCTCCAAATTTCTCATACAACCTAAAGTGCTTCCCTGAAACAAATAAAGAAATATCAAAATCACTGAATAAGCTATGGACAAGCACTGCTCTCATTAGTTATATATTTTTATACTGGTAAAATTTTTATTTGATCTGAAATGCAGACAACTATTTTCATCCAACTGATAGTCAACAACATCTTTATCATCTACGGTAATCTTATTTACATTAAAAGGCAAGCCAATGATGTTGTACTCGTACCATTCATAATTTGGCGTATACAATCCATCAACACTTTGTTCTATCGTAAGCTGATACTCCGTACCTTTAACACTAAACTTTTTCTCTGAATAAATGTCCTGCTCATACGCAAAAGTATCTCCATGATCTTCGAAAAGGAATGAATTTACTTCATAATCTGCGTAATATACATTTAATAATACTTCATCAACATTCTTTTCACCAACATATTGCATTACCGGATATTCGGGTATTACAGCACCAGCCCTTACAAATAGCGGCATTTGTGCCAAAGGTGCTTTAATGTTATGTTCGCTTTCACCATTTAAAACCTCGTGGGTCCAGAAATTATACCATTTACCTTTGGGCAGGTATACCATCCGCGATACAGCCCCCTGTTCCAACACCGGACATACCAGGATCTTATCGCCAAACGTAAATTCATCCTGGCGGTAGCTGTTACTGCTATTTTCCTGCTCCAGCATAACCAATGGCCGTAGTATAGGAAAACCATAGCGATGGTGTTCCCAGAAAACCGAGTACAGGTAAGGCATTAACCTGTACCTGAGCTCAATATAAGTTCTGTTAATACTTGTATAGGGCTCACCAAAGCTCCATGGCTCACGTTCTGCTGTATCTCCTGCAGAGTGGGCCCGCATAAATGGCGAGAAGGTACCTAACTGTATCCAGCGTGTAAACAATTCTCCATCTGGCTCACCACTAAAACCACCAATGTCCGTTCCGCAAAATGGCACCCCCGAAATAGACATGCGCTGACACTGAATATTACCAATTTTAAGGTGTTCCCATGTAGCCACATTATCGCCCGTCCACACGCAGCCATACCGCTGCATGCCCGAATACCCGGCACGGGTAATGGTAAAAGGGCGTTTATTGCGCATTAACTTTTTAAGTCCGTCGTAAGTAGAACGCACCATCTGCATGCCATAAACATTATGAGCCTTGCGGTGCGACCCTCTATACCCATCATAATTGTGCCTGACATCATTAGGAAAAGTGCCAGAGCCAAATACAGCAGGCTCGTTCATGTCGTTCCAAACTCCTGCAACACCTATATCAACCAGTTCTTTATACAGTTTACCCCACCATTCGCGAACGGTTGGATTGGTAAAATCCGGAAACTGGCACCTGCCCGGCCAAACATGGCCTTCCATAAAATAATCATCACTTCTGCGACAGAAATAGTTATTGGCTTTCCCTTCTTTGAATACCCAGTAATTATCATCTACCTTAATTCCCGGATCTATCATTACAACTGTTTTGAAACCATCATTTGCCAGTTCTTTGATCATTCTTTTAGGGTCTGGAAAATGGTTTTTGTTCCAGGTAAAACAACGGTAACCGTCCATATAATCTATGTCGAGATAAATGGCATCACATGGAATGTTTCTTGACCTGAAGCCATCTGCAATCTCTTTTACTTTCTGCTCAGGATAATAGCTCCATCTGCATTGGTGATAACCTAAGGCCCATTTTGGCGGCATAGGATGTGTTCCTGTCAGGCTCTGGTATCTTTTTACTACATCCATCAAGTGCGGGCCATGTATGTAATAATACTGAAGTTCACCCCCATCGGCCCAGAAACTGGTCTTGGCGCTGTCTTCTTTTCCAAAATCGAAATAAGAACGGAAAGTGTTGTCGAAAAATATTCCATAAGCCGCTCCCTGGTGAACACCTGTATAAAAAGGAATGGTACGGTACAAAGGATCCTGGTCCCAGCCAAAAGAATAAGCATCAGTGTTCCAGTTCTGGAAATGACGCCCACGCAGGTTCATGTTTCCCGATTTATCGCCCAGTCCATAAAAATTCTCATCAGGAAGGCACTTCTTGGTCGCATATACATAATAACCGCCAAATTCAATATTTTCTTCCCAGTGCATCGGCGATTCATCCTCGCTCATGACCATCTGGTTCTGATTGTCGGTAAAGGAAATGTGAAAATCACTTTTTCTAACTTTACAGGTAACGGTGTTGGTAGAAACTGAATAACACGCTTCCTGTTCCTCCATTTTAAATGTAGTCACCTTTTGGTCTACCACCGGTACTGCATAGGAAAAATCATCCAGAAAAACACCATGTGGTGCCAGTCTTACCCTGATGATCTCATCGCTAACTACCCTGATTTCTACACGTGCGTCACCGTCGGAAAAATAAAACTTGTTACTTTCTGTATATACCTGTTCTACGGTGCTCAGGTATTTTTTTACAATTGGTTTCGGGCCCGAAACAGGATTATTTAAATGCTGAACAATTTCTTCAACCACTTCCCCGGTACTTATATCGCTTATTTCTTTGTTTTGTTTGTCTAATTCTTCCATGAAAACCCCCTTATGTAGAAACACGACAGATTTACTTCGTGTACTTTGTACAACTAAGGTGTTAAAATTTCTATTAAAACCAAAGGATTATTATAAGATAAAATTGGGGCCGTAAAAAAGCCCCGACATTACTGCCAGGGCTTATCCTGTTTAAAATAAATGTTTTAAGGATTAAACGTATAGGATACATAATAAAGTGCACCTATTGCAGGGTTACCAAAAGAGGTAACGTAATATTTATTTAAAATGTTTGACCCTCCAATCTTGATCATCGAATTGACCGAAGGAACCTTTAGATTAACCTGGGCATCAAATGTAGAAAAAGCCGGCACATCGCCTACTACAAAAGAGGAGAACCAGTGATATTTACCCTGCCAGCGGTACTGAACATTGAAACCCACATTTTTAATGATCTCCCTGTTCGCAAGACCCAGGTTATAACGTATTTTAGGTGTATTAAAGTCATTGTCATAATCGGCCGGCAAATCACCGATCTGGTTATAGGAAACGTTTCCGCTCAAAGTATATTTATTCAACAAATAATCCAGCCCTAATGCTGCCCCATAAGTATTTACATTACCTGCTGCATTTACCGGCACACCATAACTTGTACCGCCCCTGAACAGTGTAATGGCAGTGATAAAATCTTTATAGGTATTGTAATATCCATAAGCATCTATCAGCAATTGTTTACTGATCAAGCCTTTATATCCCAATTCGTAAGATTGTACACTTTCAGGACGCAACCCTTTGGCATCAAATGTATAGGGTACCAATAAACTTGGATCACCTGTATTGGTTGGGCTTGACGCTACAGAAGCCAGGTAAGCTGTATAATCTTTCCTTAAAACACCTTTATCGGCATACAGATTATATTTGTTCAAACTTCTTGGCAAACCACCAATAAGCCGTGTAGCTCCGCCAAGTACAGAAAGATCGATATATTGGTTTTGGGTAGTCGGATTGCGGTATCCTGTCTGATAGGAGGCACGGATGTTGTTGTTTTCGGCTACAGTGAGCACCCCTGTAATCCTTGGCGTAAACCTGCCTTCAAAATTTGTGCTCTTGTCATACCGCCCGGCAAAAGTCAGTTTAAACTTATCCTTAAATAGTTTCTTACCCAGCTGGGCAAAAGCTCCGTATTCATTGATGTTCAGGTCTTCGTTAAGGTCGTCAAAAATAGTTCCACCTGAACGCAGCTGATACAGCCTTGACGAAGCGCCAATCTGCAGTTCAACTACATTATTTAATGCATTGCTGAAGTTATACATCCCTTCATAATGATACAAATTGGTCTTATCGTCAAACCTTGCCCCATATACACTCTTTGAAGGATCAGTGAGATTGATATTGGTAGCACTGATGTTCGTATTCATGATTTGATTTTTGACATTTTCAAAGGCAACAGTTCCGGGCAAAAGACGTCCCCGTCCTGTGCTGTTTGCAGCTGTCCTGGCCGTTCCATGTGCCGCATCTACCGATTGGCCGCCCAACCGTGCACCTATAAAACTACCAATATAAGCCGGAAACCAGGTATTGTTGGGGCTTGCTACTTCATTAATAGACACACCCAAAACGGAAGAGATATAAGAATCACCAGATCGTTCCTGTGTGGTATAACCTCTTAAAAAGAAATCTTCACCTTTTAGTTCCAGTTTATACTGACCAATACTAAAGTTGCGCAAAGAATAGCGGTCGGCACCTGTATATACAGAAGTTCCACTTCCCCATGTTAGTTGCGCTATTGCTTCTATCGTACTGGTTATCTTATAATTAAATGAACCTGAAGCTTTTAAAGATTTTGTATTGTAATCTACCAGATCTGCTTCATTATAACCATCTCTGGAAATAGATTGGTTAGGTAATAATGCAGGGTAGGTAAGGCCGTAATAAAAAGGGAGATATTGATTGATAACTGCGGGACGAAGTGCAGCAGGCACATTGGTATTGATAAAATTTAAATAAACAGGATAACTTGATCCTGCGGGAACATTACCCAACGCAAGCCTCGGGTCGAATTGGTTGCCCGATGCCTGTAATATTCCAGCCCGGATTGCAGGCTCTATGCTTCCCTGTACCAGGTTACGCATATTCTGGCTCACTTCATCGCCATAAACGTTGATACCATCATAGTTCGGGTCTGAATTTCTGTCTCCTGGTTTTAAAACATTATTTACCCGGTCAAAATTCCGGGAATCATTTCCGAACCAGTCTTTTGCCTGCAGATAAGAAAAGGTAGCTTTAAAACCAAAGCGGTTGTTCCAGGCTTTGGCCACACGCACGTCCAGCTGGTTAAACTGCTGTACTGCAGAATTGTCGTCATTTACATGGTTTACCCCAGTTTTGAACTGGAAACTCGCGCCCGGATACTTAAAGGGGTTCTTTGAAGTCATTAACAATGTACCATTGATTCCCCCGGCACCATATAAAGCAGAGGAAGCACCAGGCAGCAATTCCACATTGTCTATATCCAATTCCGACAAACCAATAATATTGCCCACAGAGAAATTTAATCCGGGTGCCTGGTTGTCCATTCCATCAACAAACTGATTAAAGCGGGTATTGCCGTTAGAGTTGAACCCACGAGTATTGATAGATTTAAAAGTTAAACTTTGCGTACTCGCTTCTACCCCTTTTAAACTGGTAAGTGCATCGTAAAAAGAAGCGCTGGGCAGTTCCTTAATTGCCGCAGCACCAATTCTTTCAATAGTTACGGGTGATTCCAGGATGCGTTCAGGAGTTCTCGAAGCTGAAATAACAACCTCCTGTCCCAAAATTGCCGTAGGTTCCAGTTCGGCAATCAAACCAGATGTATTACCGGTAATCTCCTGCTCTATTGATGCATAACCCAGGAAAGAAATAACGAGGACAAATGGGGGTTTCTGACTTGTACTAAACGAATATCTGCCATTTGCACCGGTAGCAGTGCCGCTGGTAGTGCCTTTTACTGTGATTCCAACACCTGGTATTGGTTGTTTAGTCTGCTTATCGGTAACCAAGCCACTAACCACGACACTTTGGGCATATACCGTAAATCCGGTAATAGCTAGCAAAAGTGTAAAAATCGCTTTTGTAAACATTTTCCTCATACGTTATTATATTTAGTTTGATTTTAACATAAACTTAATAAATTTTTTGATATTAACAAATTCTATTCGGTTAAATATTTCATTCACAAAATCTAATTTTCGTTGCATTTCAATTAAGTTTTGTGTTAAATTGCCATAGCAATAATTACAGCTGTTAAATTTATAAGACAATATACTTTCAACGAGTTATGATAAATAAAATAAAGGCTTTCATTTGCGTTTTAATCCCAATAGTGCTGGCTTATACACTTAATACAAAATTTGGAGACCTGCCACCCATTTTAAAATTTCTGAATCCCTTTACCGGTTTCTGGCAAAATGCCGAACGTACTGCGGTTAAAGCCCAAAATAAAATTGTCCTGAAAGGTGCGTATCAAAATGTTGATATCGCCTTTGACGATCGGATGATACCCCATATTTTTGCTCAAAATGACCATGATGTATATTTTGCACAAGGCTACGTTACGGCCATGCACCGTTTATGGCAAATGGATTTTCAAACCCGTTTTGCCGCGGGCCGAATATCGGAAGTTGTGGGTAAAAAAGCAATAGAACTGGATAAATACCAGCGCCGGATGGGAATGGTTTATGGTGCTGAAAACTCCTTAGAGGGAATGATGGCCGACCCACAATCAAAAGAAATGATCCTGGCTTATACTGCGGGTATCAATGCCTATATACATTCTTTGTCCAGGTCCCAGTTGCCTATTGAATATAAGATACTTGATTTTAAGCCGGAAGACTGGACACCCATTAAATGTGCCTTGCTTTTAAAGCAAATGTCGGCCGTTCTGGCCATGGGATCCGATGAATTTTATATGACCAACATCAGAAAGAAATTTGGCACAGATGTAGTAAAAGATCTTTTTCCAGATTATCCTTTCAAAGAAGATCCGATTATACCTGTTGGCACAAAATGGGATTTTACACCCCTGCCAATACCCCCAGCACCTGCCTTGTTTAACGAAGCAGTAACAGCAACAATAAAAACCAGGCAAAAAGAAGAAGGTATAGGCAGCAACAACTGGGCACTTTCGGGTGAAAAAACCGCTTCGGGTTATCCGATTCTTGAAAATGACCCTCACCTGGATTTAACCCTTCCTTCTATCTGGTACCAGATTCAGCTACATGCCCCCGGCTTAAATGCTTACGGTGTGTCCCTTCCCGGTGCGCCGGGCATCATTATTGGCTTTAATAAGGATATCGCCTGGGGGGTAACCAATGTAGCCGCTGATGTGCTGGATTTTTACCAGGTTAAATTCAAAGACGATACGCATAAAAATTACTGGTACAACAACCAATGGAAGAATACCAGCAGCCGACTCGAAAAAATTGTAGTCAGGAACGATAAAAATATTATTGATACGGTAATTTATACGCACCATGGTCCGGTAGTATATTTACAGAAAACAGATTTCCCCAAAGCAAAAAATATTCCTGTAGGCAACGCACTTCGCTGGATTGCCCATGAAAAATCAAATGAACTCAAAACTTTTTACTTGCTGAACAGGGGGAAAAATTATGCCGATTACCGCAAAGCACTTACCTTTTATACTGCACCGGCACAGAATTTTATCTTTGCTTCGGCCGAAAATGATATTGCCATTACTGCAAATGGCAAATTTCCGCTTAAATGGAAAGACCAGGGTAAGTTTATACTGGATGGCTCAGACCCTAAAAACGACTGGCAGGGATGGATTCCTTCTTCACAGAACCCTACCGTTAAAAACCCGCCGAGAAATTTTGTAAGCTCGGCCAACCAGAGTTCTACAGACCCAAGCTATCCTTATTACATCAACTGGGAGTTTAGTCCGTATGAACGCGGCAAACGCATTAACGACCGTTTAACAGCCATGAATAAAGCTACGGCCGACAGTATCATCAATATGCAAACGGATAGTTACAGCATTCATGCCCAGAATATCCTGCCTGCAATCCTGGTCATGGTTGACAAGAACAAACTCAACGCTACACAAAAAGAAGCACTTAGCATAGTTACCTCCTGGAATAAATTTTACGATGCAAAGTCACTGGCAGCAAGTGTGTTCGATCTGTGGACCAAACGTCTGCAGTTCAATATCTGGGATGATGAGTTTAGCGTCAGCAATATCCCAATGCGGTACCCATCACGCGACAGGACCGTACAGCTCATCCTGAACGAGCCCAATTCTAAATGGATCGATAACATCAATACTCCTGTAAAAGAAACCTTGTCAGACTTAGTTAACGAAGCCTTCAGATACAGCTGCGACAGCCTGGAAAGAAAATATGGTCCAATAGGCAAATCCTGGGAGTGGGGTAACTTTAAGCATACCAATGTACCGCATCTGGCCAAAATACCGGGTTTCGGATCAAAAGTTTTGGTAACAGGGGGTGGAAAAATGACCATTAATGCATTAAGTGAAAGCAATGGCCCCTCATGGAGAATGGTAATTGAATTGGGTAAAACCCCAAAAGGACATGGTGTATTTCCAGGTGGACAATCAGGCAACCCTGGCAGCCCTTTCTATGATAACATGATCGATACCTGGGCAAACGGAAAATTGTACGACCTATTCTTTATGCAGTCGCCCGACGACCCTACTGCCAAAATAATTTCTCAGTTAAAAATATCAAAAAAATAGCGACATGGTTTTTATAGTAATCGTTATACTTTCTTTTTTGCTCCAAATGGTCTTACCCTGGTGGGTCATTGTTGTCATCTCGTTTGCTACCTGCGGTTTAATAGGCAAAACAGGTAAAATATCCTTATGGGCACCATTTTTTGCCATTTTGTTACTGTGGACAGGGATGGCACTTTTTAAAAGCCTGCCCAACAACAATCTGCTTGCAGGCCGTATTGCCGAAATGTTCGGTGTACAGTCCTGGCTTCTCATCCTGCTCCTTAGTTCACTACTTGGTGCTTTTACTGCCGGAGTCAGTGGCTATTGCGGCTACCATTTCAGGAAAGCCGTACTGATAAAGAAAACGAATTCTTAATTAAAAATTGTTGCGTATTTTTGTGGCGTGACTGATCTGACCCAACAAATTTTTTCTATCAGCAATACGCAGGAGTTTGAAAAAGCCAGCCTTGCCGTATTTAAGCACCAGGCCGAAAACTGTCAGGTATACAAAGCGTATATTGGAAACCTGAGAATAGATCCCTCAGGAGTTAGCACAACTGCACAAATACCTTACCTGCCCATCAGCTTTTTCAAAACACACGAAGTACTGAGTTCAACCGATCAGCCCGAAATTACATTCAGCAGCTCGGGCACTACAGGGATGGTTCAAAGCAAGCACCTGGTAACCCAAGTCAATCTTTACGAACAAAGCTTCAATAAAGCTTTTAAACAGTTTTATGGCGATATTGACAACACCTGCCTCCTTGCCCTTTTGCCCTCCTACCTTGAGCGGGATGGTTCATCGCTCATATATATGGTTGATGCTCTGTTAAAACAAAGCATGCACGGCGACAGTGGTTATTTCCTGCACAATCATTCTGAACTGTACCATAAGCTTCAGGAATTAAAATCAAGTCATCAAAAAACAATACTTATAGGGGTTACCTACGCCCTGCTCGATTTTGTTGAAGAATACAAGGTTGATTTTCCAGAATTGATTGTTATGGAAACAGGTGGCATGAAAGGGAAAAGAAAGGAAATGGTGCGTAAAGAATTACATCAGTTCCTGCAAAAGGGTTTTGGTGTTAATGCTATTCATAGCGAATACGGTATGACGGAGCTCCTTTCTCAGGCTTACTCCTATGGAAAGGGTATCTTTAACTGCCCCCCATGGATGAAAATCTACCTGCGCGACACCAACGATCCATTGAGTTTAGTTAGCAATAACAAAACAGGCGGCATCAATATAATAGATCTGGCCAATCTCCACTCCTGCTCATTTATCGCGACTCAGGACCTCGGACGTTTGCTTACTGATGGTTCATTTGAGGTCCTGGGCCGTTTTGACGACGCCGACATCAGAGGTTGTAACCTGCTTGTTAATTAGCACATAACCCACTGGTTAGCTAGTGTAAACGTTTATCGAATAAAAAGGGTTTACTATCGATGATCTTAACTTTGAGGGAGAGCGGATGGTTAACATTTAAAATATAATTGTATTCATCTTCTACAATTGCAGAGGGAACTTTTAACAACAAAGCCTCATTTGCCTTAGCAAAAGCATCGCCCCGCTTTTTCAATAAGGATGGGGAGGGGTAACTGTTCCAGTTTTTAGGCAACAACTCTTTTTCTATGGTTTGAATACTGCTTGCCGGAACATCAAAAATGGTAACACAAAAAGTTTCTGGGTCCTGTACTGTAGTTAAATGGGCCAGTACTTCCAGTGCAGCCAATGCCCTGCTGCTGGCAAGGTACAACACCGGAATACCTACACTGTTCCAGCGGCCACCAAATAATTTTGCTCCGGTGCCACTTACATCCAAAGCTCTTTTACAAAGCGAAATACGGTAAAGCAACATTAGCTAAAAACACCGTACTCTATACGGCCAAGGGTTTGCAAAATCAGTTCAAAGCCTATAGAAGTATCCAGCAGGTTTAAGGGAGCCTCACCGTTTAAGGTATAATTAGGGGTTTTCATCCAGTCATTAAAGTTATCAATGGTACCAAAAACTTCAGTACCACGCTGGTATAACCTGGCCAGCTCTATGGCCTTTTCTGCATGTTCTGTTTTGATTAAAGTAGCAGGGGTATAACGTTGTAAAGTTCGTTCTGAAATGTGCATGATACCCGCTACCTCCTGTATGGTAAGCGATATTTGCTTTGCTAAACTTAACAACGCTTTTTTAGAAACGCCTTTACGTGCAAGGTTTAGCAAATCAAAATCTGTTGATGTGGCATAGCTGCTGCCCAATAAACCCACCAGTGAGGTTGGGTTCAAAGCCCCATAAGCTACTGCCGGTTCGGCAAGTTCAGTACGTGTTTCTGCTTTCTTTTTCATACCCATCAGACATTATATACAAATATAATACTTTTTGTCCGATAATCAAAGTTATCCTGCTCTTTTACCCAGCAGCAACCGAAAATGGTTAAGCGCACTTTAATTTGCAGTCAACAGGTAATAATTCTTCTTACCCTTCTGAACAACAATGAACTGTCCGTTTAAAAGATCAGTTGCACTCAACTGATCCGTCGGGTCTTTTAATTTTTCCTTATTTATGGATACGCCACCACCCTGTATCAGTTTCTTGGCTTCTCCTTTAGAGGCAAATACACTTGATTTTTCAGCCAGTAGTGTAGCTGCATCTATACCTTGCTCCAGTTCATCCTTTGAAATGGCAAATTGGGGAATCCCTTCAAATATCTCAAATACCTGTGCAACAGATAGGGTTTTAAAAAACTCCAGTGAGCCATTGCCAAACAAAAAATCTGAGGTTTTCAATGCTGTTTCCAGTGCTTCTTCAGAATGCGTTCTGATGGTGATATCTTCGGCAAGCGCCTTTTGCAGTATGCGCAGATGTGGAGCAGCATTGTGCTCATTTTCCAGCGCCTCTATCTCCTCTTTTGTTTTTAACGTAAAAATCCTGATCCATTTTTTTGTATCATCATCTGATGCGTTTAACCAGAATTGGTAAAACTTATAGGGTGATGTTTTTTTTGCATCCAGCCATACTGCACCACTCTCGGTTTTACCAAATTTTGTCCCATCTGCTTTTTTAATCAGGTGGGTGGTAATGGCATAAGCTGTTCCGGCATCTTTTCTTCTGATCAGTTCAGTTCCGGTAACGATATTGCCCCACTGGTCGGAACCACCCATCTGGACCAGACAATTGTGATGTTTCCATAAATAATAAAAGTCATAACCCTGGATCAATTGGTAGCAAAACTCTGTAAATGACAAACCTGAATCTCCCTCAAGACGCCTTTTAACACTATCCTTTGCCATCATATAGTTTACCGTAATGTGTTTGCCGATATCCCGGATAAAATCAAACAGGCCCATATCTTTAAACCAATCGGCATTATTGATCATTACAGCTCCGTTGCCGACAGCTTCAAATTTCAAAAATCTTGAAAGCTGACGTTTCATGCCTGCCAGGTTATGTTCAACCATATCTTCTGTTTGCAGGTTCCTTTCGGCCGATTTACCTGAGGGATCGCCTACCATTCCTGTTGCCCCTCCCACCAGTGCATAAGGCTTATGCCCCGCACGCTGAAAATGGATAAGTGTCATGATCTGCGTAAGATGCCCTACATGCAATGAGTCGGCAGTAGGATCGAAACCAATATACCCCGCAGTCATTCCTTCATTCAATTTTTCTTCAGTACCAGGCATCATATCCTGCAACATGCCTCTCCAGCGTAGCTCTTCTACAAAATTGGTCATCTTAATCTAATTTGTGCGCAAATATAGGAAAAGCTGGGCTATCCTTAAATTTGAGCGGTGGTTAAAAATGGCTTTTCGAACAAAAATTCGCTAATTTAGCCTTATGAACTTCCTATCCCATTTTTATTTTGAGCGAAATAATCCAGATGAAAATATGGTATTGGGAGTTGTACTGCCAGATTTCATAAAAAATGCACAAAAAGATTACAATCTATATCCGCTCAAGGTTAAACATCTTTTTAATGCGCAGGCACAGCAAATTTCTATGCTAAAAGGCTGGGAAAGACATATTGAGGTAGACCGGATTTTTCATTCCTCACATTTTTTTCAGTACTATACCAATAGCCTCAAACAGCTGATTGTTCCAATCTGCGAAGATAGCCCTGTTAAACCCTTCTTTTTGGCACATATAGGTCTTGAACTGATTTTAGATCATCTGTTAACTGTAAATGGGGTCATCAGCATTAATAGTTTTTATGAGCAGCTGGGCAAAGCCGACCAATCTGCTTTGGATGACTTTCTTCGTGCCTGTTCTTTAGATGATACAACAGTATTTTTTAAGTTCCTGAATAATTTCATCTCCAGCAGATATTTATTCAGTTACCAAAAAATTGAAAACATTTCTTATGCACTAAACCGGATCTGCATGCGCCTGTGGAATAACCCATTTACTGAGGCACAGCTGGCCCGGTTAACCCAGCAGCTGGAAATATTTAAACAAAGTATTCAGACCGATTACCTTTCTGTTTATAGTGATATTGAAAAGGAATTATCCTAAAAAATTCCCCTAAATCTAAATCAGCTGCTCAGCTAATTTGTATCTTCGCAATATGTCAGGATCTGAAGTAAAAACCAATATGGATGCCTTGGTTAAGGAGCTTAACCAGCACAGTTACAATTATTATGTTTTGGCAATGCCCACCATTGCAGATTACACTTTTGATAAAAAACTGGAAGAACTTGCACAACTGGAGCTTGCATACCCCGAGTTTGCAGATCCCAATTCGCCTACCCGGAAAGTTGGCGGCGACATTACGAAAATTTTCACCACGGTTCCGCACAAATGGCCAATGCTATCACTTGGCAATACTTACAATGAACAGGACCTCCGCGACTTTGATGAACGCATCAAAAAAGCCATAGGTGAAAGTTTCGAATATGTTTGTGAACTTAAGTTCGACGGACTTTCCATCAGCCTTACCTACGATGGATCAAAACTGGTTAGAGCAGTAACACGCGGAGATGGTGCCAAAGGCGACGATGTGACCGCCAATGTAAAAACCATAAATACTATTCCACATCAGTTAAAAGAAGGAGATGTACCCCCTCTATTTGAAATCAGGGGTGAAATTTTTATGCACCGTGCTGCCTTTGAAAGGTTAAATAAGGAACGCGAGGAACTTGGCGAGGTCCAATATGCCAATCCCAGGAACTTTGCGGCCGGAACCGTTAAGATGCAGGACTCTAAGGAAGTGGCCAAACGTCCCCTGGATTGTTTCCTTTATTCACTAAATACAGACAAAAATTATTTTAAAACTCATTGGGAAAGCTTACAGGCACTAAAGAGGTGGGGATTTAATGTTTGTGAACATACCAAACTGACCAATAGCATTGAAGATGTACGCTCATTTATAAAACACTGGGAGAACGAACGTTTCAAATTATCTTATGACATAGACGGAATTGTAATTAAGGTAAACAGCTATGCACAGCAACAGGAACTGGGCTTTACGGCCAAATCTCCACGCTGGGCCATTTCCTATAAATACAAAGCACAGGAAGTCGAAACCATTTTGGATAAGGTAACCTACCAGGTGGGCCGGACTGGTGCCGTTACCCCTGTTGCCAACCTGAAACCTGTACAACTTGCCGGAACAACCGTAAAAAGGGCAACATTGCACAATGCCAATGAAATAGAAAGGCTGGACTTACACGAGGGGGACAGCGTCTTTGTTGAAAAAGGCGGAGAGATCATCCCAAAAATCATGAACGTAAACCTGGATAAACGCAAGGCCGGGGCACTTAAGATTATATATCCTACCGTATGTCCGGAATGCGCTACGCCCCTGATCAGAAAAGAAGGTGAAGTGGCTTTTTACTGTCCGAATGATGAGGCCTGTCCGCCACAGATCATTGGAAAAATCCAGCACTTTATCAGCAGAAAGGCCATGAACATTGATGGCCTCGGCGACGAGACCATCGAAACCTTTTATCAGCGCGGATTAATTGCCCACATCAGTGACCTCTATACCTTACATGAAAAAGCAGAGGAACTGAAAACGCTGGAACGTTTTGGTGAGAAATCTATTGAAAATATGCTGCATGGAATTGAGCTTTCTAAGCAAATGCCCTTTGAGAAAGTATTATTTGGCCTTGGAATAAGGTATGTAGGTGAAACAGTGGCTAAAAAACTAGCTTATGGTGTAAAAAATGTTGACAAGCTTGCTGCAGCAAGCCTGGAAGAATTGACAGCAATAGATGAAATTGGCCAGCGTATAGCGGAAAGTATTATTGAATATTTTGGCAAAGCAGAACATTTACATCAAATAAACCTTCTAAAATCATACAATTTAAAATTTGAAGTCGCAGAAAATGAAATTACACTGCAAAGTGATAAATTAACTGGAAAAACATTCGTAATTTCGGGCGTTTTTGAGAATTATAGCAGAGAAGAACTCAAAGACATGATTGAAAGTAATGGTGGTAAGATTTTAAGCGGGATCTCTGCAAAACTTAATTATCTTGTTGCCGGAGATAACATGGGGCCATCTAAACTCGAAAAAGCGAAAAAGTTAAATGTCCCGCTTATTTCGCAGGAGGATTTATTAGAGCTATTGAAGTAAAGAATAAAAAATGAACAAATTTCACGGAACGGGAGTAGCATTGGTTACGCCTTTTAACGCAGATGGAACGGTAGACTATGATGGGCTAAACAGGCTCATCAATCATTTAATTGACGGAAAGGTAGAGTATCTGGTATCATTAGGTACTACAGGAGAAGCCTCAACTTTGAATAAAGAAGAAAAGAAGAAGATATGGGAATTTACTGCTGAAGTGAATAACGGAAGGCTTCCCCTTGTTGCAGGGATAGGTGGAAATGATACCACAGAAGTGATAAACAGTATTAAAATCTTTGAAACAAATGGCTATGATGCCATTTTATCAGCCAGTCCATATTACAATAAACCTACCCAGGAAGGCATATATCAACATTATAAAGCAATAAGTGAAAGCAGCCAGCTACCTGTACTATTGTATAACGTACCAGGACGCACAGCCAGCAATGTAAGTCCGGAAACGACATGCAGACTGGCAGCAGACTGTAAAAATATCATTGGCACTAAAGAGGCTTCAGGTAGTTTTGATCAGTTTAACCAGATCATGCGCGACAAACCTGCTGATTTTTTATTGATCTCCGGTGATGATCCTGTAGCCATGCCTATGATCTCGTTGGGTGCTGTTGGTGTAATTTCTGTTATCGGAAATGCTTTGCCAAAACAGTTATCCGACATGATCAGGCTATCGCTTAAAGGTGATTACACTGCCGCATTACCTAAGCATCTGGATTTAATTGAATTTACAAGAATGATGTTTGCAGAAGGGAATCCGGCAGGTGTAAAAGCTGCATTAAAACAGTTGGGCGTGTGTGACGATTATGTACGACTGCCCCTGGTAGGGGTTTCTGATGGACTTAGAAAAGCCATTACAGCAGAAACAACCAGAATTACAGCATAAAAAAAACGCTCCGGGTTACCGGGGCGTTTTTTCATCAAAACAATTTAGCCGGTTAGCCTTTGTTTTTCGTGTCCTGAATCTCCAGACGGATAGATTGGGCAAGGTTTTTAAGGTCTTGCATACCTTTACGTACACGGGTTCCTGCGGCACTGTTTGCCTTGTTGTAGAATTTGTCTGCATCTGCTTCCAAAGCAGCAACAAGTTCCTTTACTTCATTAAATTTTTTCATCGTTAATTTACTCCTTTTAGTTTTTTAAGGTTTTGATTAATACTCTGTTACTAAAGTAAGATGTTTATTTTAATAAAAGAATTTTTACATTAACAAATAAATAGGCAAAAACCGTGTTTTTTTCCACATTATGCGGGTTTATAAACACTCAACCTTAATTTTAATATCACATCTTACTGATTTACAGTAGATTAAAAAACAACAAAAACAAAAAACGCCCTTTAAAAGCTATAAAGGGCATTTTTTGTTTTTATAAATATTATGCTATAGAGAATTGATTTTCTTTATAATAGCCGCTTTTCAGTTTATCTGAAACCTCGCTAAACGCATCCAGCGTACGCTGAACATCTTCCAGTGTATGAACGGCAGTTGGAATCAACCTCAATTCAATCAAACCTTTAGGAATAACCGGATACACCACAATAGAACAGAATATCCCGTAGTTTTCACGAAGATCCATAGTTAAAGCTGTAGCCTCCAGCAATTCACCTTTCAGAAAAACCGGAGTAACCATAGTATTGGTAACCCCAAGATCAAAACCACGTGCTCTTAATCCTTTTTGAAGCGTAGTAGCCACATTCCATAATTTCTCTCTCAACTCAGGATTGTTTTTAAGCAGCTCCAGACGTTTTAACAATCCTATAACCATAGGCATTGGCAATGCCTTGGCAAAGGTCTGAGAACGCATGTTATACCTGAAAAAATTAGTCATTTCTTCTGTAGAGGCTACAAAGGCACCAATACCGGCCATTGACTTCGCAAAAGTGCCGAAATAAACGTCAACCCCATCAATACAATTCTGAGCTTCATGTGTACCGGCACCTGTATGTCCCATCGTACCAAATCCATGCGCATCATCGATCAATAAACGAAAATTAAATTCCTGCTTTAAATCAACCAGTTCTTTTAACCTACCCTGTGCTCCAGACATACCAAATACACCTTCGGTAATCACTAATATTCCGCCACCACTTTGTTCAACAAGTTTCGTAGCTCTTTCCAGCTGTTTACGGGCACTGTCAATATCATTGTGCTTATACACAAAACGCTTGCCCATATGCAAACGCAAACCATCTATAATGCAGGCATGAGATTCCGCATCATATACAATAACATCATTTCTGTCAACCAGGCTATCAATGATGGAAACCATACCCTGGTAGCCATAATTTAATAAAAATGCATCCGGCTTACCTACAAATGCAGCAAGCTCCTGTTCCAGTTGTTCGTGGTACTTAGAGTTCCCCGACATCATTCTGGCTCCCATAGGATAGGCCATACCAAAATCGGCAGCGCCCTGGGCATCTGCTTTTCTAACCTCTGGATGGTTTGCTAAACCTAAATAATTGTTCAAACTCCATACCAGGTGCTCCTTGCCACGAAAGTTCATGTGGGGAGCTATATCGCCTTCTAATTTAGGAAATGAGAAATATCCATGAGACCATTTATGATGTTGTCCTATCGGCCCCATGTGTTTTGCTATCTTTTCAAAAATATCCAATGTTATATGTATTTTAAGTTATTATTTTTTTGCAAAGTTAGTTTTAATATACCTGATATACAATAATCAGCGATTGCTGACCAGTAGTTGTAAAGCTGGTATATTGACACCAAAAAGCCTTAACAGGTTATTGTTAAGGCTTTTTATTTTATAATGATGACAAATTAATCAACATTATCGTGCAGGAAAGAGTTATTTGGTCTGATCTCGGTTGCCCCATCTTCATCGTTACTTAAAGTGAATCGGGAAACCTGTGATTCAGATGAATGCTGAACCTGCTGTAACTGCATTTGCTTACGTTTATAAGCAGGTTCATTCTCTAACTCCTGTAAACCATTACTGGTTCGCAGCTTCATGCTCAGGTCTTTCAACCTTAAAATTCTTTCTTTTGATTTTTTTAACTGATCTTCTATCGATTCATCGCTTTTATCATCATCAGCACCTGCCTCAATGATATCTTCTTTTTGTGGAACGGTATCATTGTTAAATACCGTTGCAGGTGTTTCAAATACAAAATCTGTTTCCGCAACCTTAATCTCGAATTCAAAACCGGCATCCTGTTGTGTTTCATCCAAAGGAGTTTCTTCCTGGATCAGCGCATGTTTTACAATTACATTTTCCGGCTCTTCAACACTGCGGTTCCTGTTCACATTGAACAGATCGCCAAAAAGGTCTGATTGTTTGGTTCCTTCCTTAGCTTTTAATACAGGCTCACTGGAAAAAGCAGGTACTTTAGGCTCAATAAAAGAATTAACTGGTTCAACCGGTCTAACCAAAGGGGCTTCCTCAGGTGTAAGCAAAGAAATCTTTTTAATATTCTTTTTCTCTTCATCACGCTGTTCAGTAGTTTGGAAACCGGTAGCAATGATCGTAACCGATAATTTATCTTCCAGACTTTCATCAATACAGTTACCCCAGATCAGATCTGCAGAAAGCCCCGCCTTGTCCTGGATATAGTCTGTAATGATGGTCACTTCATCCATCGTTACCTCACGTAAACCCGAACTGATATTTAATAAAATATATCTGGCCCCCTCAATCTCACTATCTTTTAACAGTGGAGATGCCAGCGCTCCTTCAACAGCATTTAAAGCCCTGTTCTCTCCATCGCAGGCAAAACTGCCCATGATAGATACCCCACTGTCTTTCATTACTGTACGTACATCTTTAAAATCCACGTTGATGTATCCTGGCACAGTGATGATCTCGGCTATACCTTTTGCTGCAGTGGTTAAAATGTCATCTGCCTGTGAAAAAGCAGAGCCCAAAGTAAGGTTACCAAAAATCTCACGTAACCGGTCGTTAGAAATAACGAGGTAAGAGTCTACATATTTTTTCAGTTCATCCAAACCATCATTGGCCTGCATCTTACGCCTTTTACCCTCAAAAGCAAATGGGGTAGTTACAATAGCAACTGTTAAAATGTCAAGTTCCTTAGCTGCTTTGGCAATAATCGGGCTGGCACCTGTTCCGGTACCACCACCCATACCAGCAGTGATGAACAACATTTTTGTAGTGCTGCCAAGCATTTGCTTGATGTCATCTATATTTTCAATCGCAGAATTCTTTCCTACTTCGGGTATCGAGCCCGCACCCATTCCTTCGGTAAGGCTTGCACCCAATTGTACCTTATTAGGAATAGGACTAAATTCCAAAGCCTGGGCATCTGTATTACAAATAATAAAGTCTACACCAGTAATTCCTTGACGGTACATATGGTTTACCGCATTACCACCACCGCCACCAACACCAATTACCTTGATGATTGATGACTTATCTTTTAACATTTCGAACTGCATATCTTTATGAATCAGTTATTTAAAAATTCGTTTTACCTGTTCATCTCTCTATGTAATATTAACACTTTTTTAACAGGCGTTTTCCACAAATGTTGAGAATGTGGAAAAATCATTCATTGTGGAAAAATATCAGGGTTTTATATAATCTTCGTCACTAACATTCATATCGTCTTTGATAAAATCTTTTGTTTTTGCAAGAAGTTTATCAAACAAACCACCACCAGAACGTTTCGTTTTCTCTTTGGCATCCCTTGGTTTTTCTACAAAAACCCCTGGCTGCTTCATTTCTTCCAGCAGTTCTTCAGCTTTTTGTATCCCTTTGATCAGCAAGCCAATACTGGTGGCATACATCGGACTTTTCAGATCGTCATAAATGGTTTTTGGCATGTCATCATATTTAGACAGGTGCTCGTTCGGATATCCTACACGGCAGTCTAGCCCTGTTACATACTCCACCAACTGCGACAAGTGTTTCAATAAAGCACCACCTCCGGTAATCACCACACCACCAATCAGTTTTTTCTCATAACCTGACGATTTGATTTCATAATACACATGCTCAATGATCTCTTCCATACGGGCCTGGATGACATAAGCAAGGTTTTTAACCGAAATCTCTTTAGGCTCCCGGCCTCTTAGACCAGGAACACAGATAATTTCATTCTCTTTGTTCTCTTCAGCCAGCGCCGATCCAAAACGGGTTTTCAACAGTTCGGCCTGGTTTCTCATCACAGAACAGCCTTCCCTGATGTCTTCTGTAACACTATTCCCACCAAAAGGAATAACTGCAGTATGACGGATGATACCTTCATGGAAAATAGCAATATCAGTGGTACCACCACCAATATCAACCAGCGCTATTCCGGCTTCTTTTTCTTCGTCGCTCAACACCGATTCTGAAGAAGCCAGTGGCTCTAATATCAATTCCTGAGTTTGTAACCCCGCATTGGTTACACACCTCATGATATTTTTTACCGCCGTAACCTGACCGGAGATGATGTGGAAATTTGCTTCCAGACGTACTCCAGCCATACCAATAGGATCTTTTACTCCCGGTTCGTTGTCAATTGTGAATTCCTGCGGCAATACATGGATAATCTCTTCTCCCGGTGACATCACCAGTTTAAACATATCGTCAATTAATTTATCGATATCCTTTTTGCTGATCTCCGTATTCAACTCCCGGCGGGTAAGGATCCCTCTGTGCTGCAAACTCTTGATATGCTGTCCGGCAATACCTACATTCACAACGCGGATTTCGACATTAGATTGTCCGCTTGCCAGTTCAACCGCTTGCGCTATGCCCTGTACTGTTTTCTGAATATTAGAAACAACCCCACGGGTAACCCCTGCCGATTCTGCTTTCCCTATTCCTAATACTTCTATTTTTGCGTGCTGTGTTCTGCGACCAACGATCACGCAGATCTTAGTAGTACCGATGTCTAATCCGACTACTATTGGAGACTGAATGGTAGATTTTTCTTTGCCCATAACTATATCGATTTGTTGAGTTTATTATTAATTGTTTTTCCTGGTATCTGTTTTAATCTTTTCTTTTTTACCTTCCGTATTTCCTTCATCCTGCATTTCCTGGGCAATTTGCCTGCGCACTGCCGAATCAATGGCTACCTGATATTGCTTAGCTGTATCTATACGATCTTTGATCACCTTACCTGTTAAAGAATCTATTTTATTCTTTTCGCACACAATCTGGTTCGTATATTTTACATTAATGGTCTTATAAGTATCCCAGCCAACTTTTGGCATCGCTTTCTTATAAAAAACCAATAAGTTTCTCATCTTGGTCTCCAGCGAATCGGCACTACCCAGAATAATGCGCTGATTTCCTACCCTCGGCACCAGCTCTATATCCTGTTTGTCATTTACATACAACTGTTCAATCTGTGCGTCCCAAAGTGTATCCTGTTTAATGAACAAAGCCACTTTATACAAATCACCGGCCAGTTTCGTAACCAATGTATCTACCTTACCACTAAAATGTTCAGGGATATTGCCATTGGCCACCAGCACATTTGCTGTAAAATTTGGAGAAACCGGCATTTTAAGGCCGTATTTATCCACATAATAATCCTGACCATTTGTGTTGATCAGCCTTAAAACAGGTTGGCGTTGCCTAACCTTAATTTGGATCACACCATTCATATCGGCATAAACCGTTGCATAAGCAATATATGGGTTTGCAATGATATCTTTTTCAATTTGTTGCAGGTTAATATTGCTCAGGTGCCGACCTACCAATTTGCCTTGACTTTGTTTTAAAATGGCATCGATTTCTTCACGTTCTATAAAGTTATCCGCACCGGGAATTAGTATTTTAACATCAGTACAAACTACTGTTTTCTTTTTTCCATCCACAAAACTCATGAGCACAACAAGACCGGCCAGACAAATTATCCAGGCAAAACATTTAAAAACCGATTTCCAGTTAATCCTTTTAAACATCTCTCAAAATGGCTTTAAGTGGTTGTATCAATGTGTCTATATCTCCTGCACCTACTGTTAAAAGTAATTCAGGTTTTGTATTTTTTATCTGTTCTATCACTAAATCTTTTCCACATATCCTCTTGCTTTTCAAGGACATCTTATCCAGCAAAAACTGCGAATTTATCCCTGATAAAGGCAATTCCCTGGCCGGATATATTTCCAGTAGCAGCAGTTCATCTACAGTGCTTAAAACTTTTGCAAATTCAGCTGCAAAGTCGCGTGTGCGCGTAAAAAGATGCGGCTGAAAGATGACCGTTAACTTTTTATCAGGATACAATTGTCGTACCGCATCAAAGCAAGCCCTTAATTCTTCTGGATGATGGGCATAATCATCAATATAAATGTGATCCGGCGTATTCACTATGTACTCAAATCTTCTTTTAACCCCTGTAAAAGAAGCTATTGCCGCTTTTATCTTATGGTGGTCAATACCCAGTTTAAGCGCTACAGCAATTGCGGCTACTGCATTCTCAACATTATGTTTGCCTGGCAGCATGAGTTGTATATCGCTGATTATCAGATCAGTATCAACATAATCAAACACAAACTTCGAACCTTCTACCCTGATGTTTTGTCCCTTAATCTGTGAATCCTGTCCAACACTGTAACTGAGCCCGGCTGTCAAAGGAAGCCCCTTACGCACAAGCAATGTGCCATGTGGCTTCAACTGTTTTGCAAATAGACCAAAAGATTCATGCAGATGAGCAGCATCGCCATAAATATCCAGGTGATCTGCATCCATTGAAGTTATCACAGCCAGATCAGGGTGAAGTGTCAGGAAAGAACGGTCGTATTCATCAGCCTCAACTACAACGACGTTATTGTTTCCGATAATAAAATTGCTGTTATAATTACTGGCAATCCCACCCAAAAAAGCTGTACATCCATATCCGCTATCTATTAAAACATGGGCTACAATAGATGAAGTAGTGGTTTTTCCATGTGTACCTGCCACAGCTATACAAAACTGTCCTTTACTGATGATACCTAAAACCTCAGAACGCTTCTTTAAAATAAAGCCATTGTCTTTAAAGTGATTTAATATTTCGGAATTCTTTGGTATTGCTGGTGTATAAACAATCAGTGTATCGCTGTTATTTGCTAAAAAGCACACGGGCAATACAGCAGCATCATCAAGATAAGACACCAAAATGCCTTCCTGTTCCAAAGCAACAGTCAAATTTGTACGTGTTTTGTCGTAACCACAAACTACACACCCTCTTTTTGCAAAATACCTGGCAATGGCACTCATGCCAATCCCACCAATTCCCACAAAATAAACGCGCTGTATATGATTCAGTTCCATCAGTTCTTCCCCTCCTTTCCGGCAAGTAACATCACTTGCTTTGCAATCCTGTCATCAGCATCTGGCAGGGCCATTTTGCCAATATTTTCTGCATACATTTTACTCCGCTCTTTATCATTAAGCAAATTCAAGGCTTCCGTTACCAGCGTATCCTCGGCCGACCGGTCGGCAATTAAAAGTGCAGCATTGTTTTTTACCAGTGCCATTGCATTTTTTGTCTGATGGTCTTCGGCCACATTAGGTGATGGCACCAGTATAACCGGCTTTTTGATCAGACACAATTCTGCGATAGTCCCGGCTCCCGCCCTTGAAACAATTACATCAGCAGCAGCGTAAGCCAGGTCCATTTTGTTCAAAAATTCAAGTATGCGGACATTAGGATGAAAATCTAAACCCAGTCGTTCTGCAATACCTTTGTAATAAGATTTACCAGTCTGCCAGATCAGCTGAACATCTGCATCCAATATTTCAAGAATATGTTTTTCAATGCTCTTGTTTAAAGTTCCGGCGCCTAGGCTACCACCTGTAACCAGTATCGTTTTCTTCAAAGGATCCAGTTTCAGCAGCTCCGCACCGGCATAGTGCTTGTTTAAAATGTCCACCACATCCTTCCGTACAGGGTTACCTGTTTTCAGCAGGTTTGCCGCAGGAAAAAATTGTTCCATTCCGTCAAATGCCACACAAACCTTAGCTGCATTTTTACCAAGCCACTTATTGGTCATGCCGGCATAGGAGTTTTGCTCCTGTATCAGGTAAGGGATTTTTTTTACCGATGCAGCAAATAAAATTGGCCCTGATGCATATCCACCAACACCAACTACTACATCGGGTTTAAAATCAGCGATCAACTGCAGGGCTTTACGTATACTACCCATTAATTTAAATGGCAGACTTAAATTTTTGGTAATAGAGCCTCTTTGTATACCACTGATATTTAAACCGATAATTTTATAACCGGCAGCCGGAACCTTTTCCATTTCCATCCTGCCTGCAGCACCAACAAATAAAATTTCACATCCAGGCTCCATGCGCTTTAGCGCATTGGCTATAGATATGGCCGGGAATATGTGCCCGCCGGTACCACCACCTGAAATAATTATCCTTGCTGGTCTCATTATTTTATATTTATGCCATTGCAGGTATTTCACCTACAATCACTTTTTTACTTCCTTTCTCCTCCACATCCCTGCTTACACTTAATATAATGCCAAATGCAATACTGGTAAACAATATTGATGTTCCACCCATACTTACCAGGGGCAACGGAACACCTGTAACCGGACCTAAACCAACAGCAACAGCCATATTGGCAAATGCCTGAATGGTTAAACTAAAGCTCAGCCCTGCCGCAAGCAATGCCCCAAAGGCTTTCGGGCTTTGGGTCACAATCCTTACACAACGGTACAATAGCACCAGGTACAGAACAATCATCATTACTGCACCAATTACACCGTACTCTTCCACAATAATGGAAAAAATAAAATCCGAATAAGGGTGCGGAAGAAAGTTCCTCTGTGTACTGTTTCCGGGACCTTTTCCAAAAAAACCACCTGTTGCCAGTGCAATTTTGGATTGATCGGCCTGGTAGGTCTTGTCTGAATGTTGCTGCTCCGGATGTAAAAACGATTTGATCCTTGATTCGTAAGTGGCAGCCCTTGGGCCCAGAAACACAATGAACAATAACAAGACAGAACCACCTGCACAAACCATCAGGATCTGCTTAATACTGATCCTTCCAATGATCAGCAGCAAAATACTTACTCCAAAAAGCATCAGTGCGGTAGACAGGTTTGCCCATGCAATGAGTGCAAACACTACACATACCGAACCCATTATAGGGATAAAAGCTTTTTTTACATCTTTAATATTTTCCTGCTTCCTGGTCAGCATCCTGGCTAGAAAAGTAATCAAGGCCAGTTTAGCCAAATCGGATGTTTGAAAAGTCAATCCTATAACCGGAATTTTCACCCAGCGTGAGGCGTCGTTAATGTGCTCTCCAAACGCCGCAGTATAAAACAGCAGCGGAATGGTAATAATCATCAGGATCTTTGAAATCCCGGCATAATATTTATAATCCAGCAAATGGGCAATGTAGATCATACCAATACCCAGAATAACGAAAATAACATGTTTATACAATAAATACCGCTCTACCGTAACCCCTTTTTTATAGGCAATAGCACCAGTAGCACTGTACACTGTAAGGATGGAGATCATGGACAAGAGGATAATGATCAGCCAGATCCAGCGGTCTCCTTTTGTTTTATCTAAAATTGTATTTATTGCAATCATAACCTATAATTCTTTAACTGCCGCCTTAAACTGGTTGCCCCTGTCCTCATAATTCTTAAACAGGTCAAAACTTGCACAAGCAGGCGACAACAGCACTGTATTCCCTTTTTTGGCCAGATGATAGGCCACCTGAACTGCCTCATGAGCAGAAAACGTGTTTACAATAATTTCTACATCATCTTCAAAAGCCTCATGGATCCGCTTATTGTCTTTACCTAAACATACAATTGCCTTAACCTTCTGACGGACCATATCCTTCAACATATCATAATCATTCCCTTTATCTACCCCACCCATAATCAGGATCACATCGGTTCCTACACTTTCCAGCGCATACCAGGTAGAATTTACGTTTGTTGCCTTTGAATCGTTGATATAATCAACACCGGAAATCCTCGCAACATGCTCCAGTCTGTGTTCAATGTTCTTAAAATCCCCCATACTCTCGCGTATAGCGGTATTTCTGATATCTAATACCTTAGCTACTATGCCCGATGCCATAGAGTTATAAATATTGTGCTTTCCCTGCAGGGCTAATTCTGTAATAGACATGGTTAATTGATCGTTTAGGTTTATATTGATGTGTATGTTGTTGCTTTCCAGATAGGCTCCCTTTTCGATTTTTTCCCGGATGGAAAAAGGATATGTTTTTGAATCCACCTTAACATTTTTTAACACTTTTAAAGTTTCTTCGTCATCAGCACAGTAAATAAAAATATCTTCACCGGTCTGATTTTGCGTAATGCGCATTTTTGATGCAGCATAATTACCCAATTTATAGTCGTACCTGTCTAAATGATCGGGTGTTATGTTTAACAGCACAGCTATATCCGCTTTGAAATCATACATATCATCCAGCATAAAGCTAGATATCTCCAGTACATACCAGTCAAAATCAGCACTAGCCACCTGCGCGGCAAAGCTATGCCCGATATTCCCTGCAAGCCCTACGTTTAAACCTGCATTTTTCAGAATATGGTAAGTTAACATGGTAGTAGTGGTCTTACCATTAGACCCCGTAATGCATATAGTTTTTGCTTTCGTATACCGTTTTGCAAATTCAATTTCAGAAAGCACCGGAATATTCCGGGATCTTATCTCTTTAATGATACCGGCTGTATCAGGTATACCGGGACTTTTAATCACTTCAACCGCTTTCAGGATCTCGGCTGCCGTATGCGTGTTTTCTTCAAATACAATGTTCAGCGCCTGAAGCTTTTCCTTGTATTGTGAAGGAATTGTGCCAAAATCTGATACGAATACATCATAACCATACTTCTGGGCCAGCATTGCCGCACCTACCCCGCTTTCTCCCGCTCCCAGAATTGCTATCCTTTTCTTTTCCATTAGCGTAGTTTTAAAGTGATAATGGTTATAATGGCCAGCAAAATCCCGATAATCCAGAAGCGCGTAACAATTTTAGCTTCGTGATATCCCTTTTTCTGATAGTGGTGATGTAAGGGCGACATTAAGAATATCCTTCGTCCTTCACCAAATTTTTTCCTGGTATACTTGAAATAAGATACCTGCATAATTACCGATACCAGCTCAATCAGGAACAAACCACATAAGATCGGGATCAAAAGCTCCTTACGGATCATAATGGCAAAAGAAGCAATGATGCCTCCAATGGCTAAACTTCCGGTATCGCCCATAAACACCTGCGCAGGATAGGAGTTGTACCAAAGGAAGCCAACACAGGCCCCAACAAACGCACCTGCAAAGATCATGAGCTCTCCCGAATTGGGGATGTACATGATATTGAGGTAATCAGCAATCACTGTATTACCAGAAACATAGGCCAATAAACCCAGTGTAATACCAATAATAGCGGACGTACCTGTTGCCAGCCCATCTATACCATCGGTAATATTAGCCCCATTTGAAACCGCAGTAATGATAAATACAGTAAAGGCAAGGAATACCATAAATGCATATTTCTCATACCCCGGACCTAAAAACTTAAGCACTTTGGCATAATCAAACTCATTGTTCTTATAAAAAGGAACATTCGTTAAGGTTGATTTCACATCCTGTGTATAATAAAAGTTCTCTCCTTTTTGCCTCAATACCATAGGGGCTGCCGCTTTAGAAACATTGGTTTCATCCACTGTTTGCCGTACCACAATATTGGGGTTGAAATACATTGTCCAGCCTATGATCAGCGCCAGGCCTACCTGACCAACTATCTTAAACCTGCCTGCTAAACCTTCTTTGTTCTTTTTAAAAACCTTAATGTAATCATCAACAAAACCAATTACCCCCATCCATATTGTAGTCACGATCATCAGTATCACATAAACATTGGTTAAGTTAGCCAATAGTAATGTTGGCACCAGAATACCCAGCAGGATGATGATCCCACCCATTGTTGGGGTACCTTGTTTTTGCATCTGCCCTTCCAGCCCCAGGTTCCTGACAGTTTCGCCAACCTGCATTTTTTGCAGGTAATTGATCAGTCTCCGGCCGTAAACTGTGGTAATGATAAGGGATATAATGATGGCTAATGATGTGCGGAAAGTGATGTACTGAAACAACCTCAGTCCGGGAAAATCATAATGTTGATTCAGATATTCAAATAAATAGTATAACATTAGCTGATTAAGTTTAGTTGTTCGGTTAATATTTCCTTATCATCAAAATGATACCTCACCCCATTTATTTCCTGGTATTTCTCATGTCCTTTTCCCGCCAGCAATATAATGTCACCTGGTCTGGCCAAATGACATGCTGTTTTAATCGCCTCTTTTCTGTCTACTATGCTTAAAGTTTTACGCTTGTTTGTTGGCGAAACACCTTTTTCCATTTCCTCCACTATCGTTTGCGGGTTTTCCGTTCTTGGATTGTCAGAAGTGAGGATCACCTTATCACTCCAGTCGCAGGCTACCTGGGCCATAATGGGACGCTTGGTCTTATCCCTGTCGCCACCACAACCTATAATGGTAATTACCTGCTCCGTTCCTTTTCTGATATCCTGTATTGTACTCAGCACATTCTGAACTGCATCAGGCGTATGTGCATAATCAACTATTCCAATAATATGCTGACTGGAAGTAATGTAATCAAAACGGCCTTCTGCCCCGGTTAAATTACTCAATAAAGTCAGCACATCCAGCTTCTCCTGACCAAGCAATACCGCTGTACCATAAACAGCCAATAAGTTATAGGCATTAAAAGATCCTACCAGTTTAAAGAAAACATCTGCATCATCTATATCCAGGTGCAAACCTTTAAAACTATTCTCGATCACCTTGGCCTTAAAATCAGCAAGCTGCTTCAGGGCATAGGTCTTTTTAGCAGCTCTTGTATTCTGCAGCATGACCATACCATTCTTATCGTCCAGATTGGTCAGTGCAAAAGCCGATGCCGGCAAGGCATCAAAAAATGCTTTCTTGGCTTTTATATACTGATCAAAGGTTTTGTGAAAATCCAGATGATCATGGGTGATATTAGAAAATACCCCACCAGCAAAGCTCAAACCTTCTATTCTATGTTGAACGACAGCATGGGAACTCACTTCCATAAAACAATAATCACAACCTGCATCCACCATATCCTGTAAAAGCGCATTTAAAGCCAGCGGATCAGGTGTGGTATGTGTTGCAGGAATAACCTCATCATTGATGTGGTTTTCAACAGTTGAGATCAGACCAACTTTATAGCCCAATGCCCTGAAAAGTTTAAAAAGCAATGTGGCAATAGTTGTTTTACCATTTGTACCTGTAATGCCAGTCAGCTGCAGTTTTTCAGAAGGGTTTCCATAAAAATTAGCAGCCATCCTACCCAATGCTACAGCACTGTTCGCTACCTGGATATAGGTAACATCAGGAGCAATTTCAGCTGGTAATACCTCGCAAATAACTACCCCGGCACCTGCGCTAACTGTAGCAGCAATATAGGTATGTCCATCAGCTAATGTACCCTTTATGGCAAAAAATGCAGCATCTTTTATAACCTGTCGGGAATCAAATACCAAAGCACTTACCTTCCTGTTGGTTATACCAATCTGGTCAGTTATAGTTACACCATATAAAATATCCTGCAGCTGCATGTTATTGTAAATCAATTTGTACCAACAATCCTTTTCCTATTTTATTCCCGGCAGGAATAGATTGGCTAATCACCTTTCCGCTTCCCTTTACCCTGGCTTTTAACCCTGCATTTCCCAAAAGGTATAAGGCATTTTTTAAGCCCATTCCGTTCACATTTGGCATCAGCCCTTTAATCGTGTTGTATTCCTCATAAGCTACCCCATTATTGGTATCGATACCATTGGATCTGGCCGCATATAGCGCTTTAACACCTAAAGCATTGTAAACCCGCTTAACCGATTTACTCTCTCCTGCTTTAGCTTCCGGATTGGTGGTATTACCCACCAAACGCTCCGGAATGTTGTTATACATCTCCATATCGCTGGCATAAATACGGTCGGCAATTTCTTTAAATACCGGTCCGGCAACCGTTGCCCCATAATAGCCGTTCTTTGGTCCGTTAATAGATACTATAATTGAATATTTCGGTTTATCTGCCGGAAAATACCCACAAAAAGAGGCCTGATAGCTCTTATTCCGCTTATATCCACCATTGCCATCCGCCACCTGTGCCGTACCAGTCTTACCGGCTACCCTGTATAATGGCGAACCCATCAACTTACCTGTACCCTTTGTTACCACCGATTCCAACATAGCCTGTAATTTTTTAATGGTTTTTTCAGAGCATATACGATCAGCAATTACCCTGGCATGGAATTGTTCGATTGGATTTCCCAAACGCCTGATCTCTTTCACAAAAATCGGTGCAATATATTTCCCATCATTGGCTACAGCATTGTAAAATGCCAGCATCTGCAACGGTGTAATCTGCATCTCATAACCATACGCCATTTGCGGCAGGGTCATGTTCTTGTTCCAGCTTTTAAATGAAGGATTTTTTATCACCGGCCTGGCCTCTCCTGGTATCTGTAAGTCCAGCTTTTCATTCATGTGAATTTTATACAGATGGTCTGTAAACTGCGAGGGATTATCCTGATAGTGCGCATTAACCAGTTTGGCAACCGCGGTATTTGCTGATTGCTCAAAAGCTTTCATTACTGTAACCGTTCCTATGCCACCATGTGAATCTTTAATGGTATGTCCCGGAATCCTGTAAGTTCCGTCACCCGTTGCCACCAATGTATTGGTATCTACTTTTTTATCTTCCAGCAAAGCCATATAAGAAGCCAGTTTAAATGTAGAACCGGGATCCTGACTTCCACCAATGGCATAATTAAATTTTTCCTCATATACGCCTTTGCTAACCCTTGTATAATTGGCAACCGCGCGTACTTCACCAGAACCTACTTCCATCAGAATTACTGTTCCATGATCTGCATCACTTAATTTCAACTGTTTTTCCAATGCACTCTGAACAAGATCCTGCATATTGATGTCAATGGTCGATATGATATCAGCACCTTCTTTAGGTGCCACTTCAGCCTCATCATTAACAGGCATCCAAACACCCCCGGCAATACGCTGCACCAATCTTTTACCGCTCTCGCCGTTAATATATTCTTTATAAGCACCCTCTAGCCCCACACCATTCGCTACATTCTCATTTTTATAACCAATGGTCCTTGCTGCAAGAAATTTAAACGGCCTGATCCTTTTATTTTGCTGTACAGCAATTAACCCACCGGTATATTTACCTACATTATATAAAGGAAAAGTTCTTACCACCTTCAATTCCTGATAGCCAACTTTTCGCTTGATCAACAGATAACGTGCACTATCACGTCTGGCAGAACGCAGGTAACGGGAATATTCTTTAGGTGTTTTATCTTTAAAAAATTGCGACAGCCTGAGCCCAAGTGAATCCACTTTCTCATTAAATAGATCATTATCCTGTATTCCGCCGGCAAGCATATCCATCCTCAACTCATATTCAGGAATTGAGGTTGCCAGCAAACTTCCATCCACAGAATAAATATTGCCGCGTGCAGCCTCAATATTGATATACTTTGTAGAGAGACTATCGGCCATGGCACGCCATTTATGTCCCTCCACAAATTGTACATCGCATAGTCTGACCAGTACTGCCACGGCAAGCAGTACAATCAGCCCGAAAGCCAGATAAACACGTAGTAATATGTTGTCTCTAATATTCATTACTGTTTATTACAATTTTTTTAGGTGGTTCCGTTAATTCTTTAATTCCCAGTGTATCCACTTTTTTCGCTACTTCAGTTAACTTACTTTTAAACATCAGGTCGGCCTTGAGCGACTTATACTCCCAGCTCAGCTCTTTCACTTCCTTATTTAACTTATCAATATTCCTTACATTCTTAACTGCTGTATGGCTGTTCGCGATATACAGCATACACAAAACCGATAGAAATATTAAAAACGGCAACATCTCCGTTGCAGCTTCCTTACTCACCACCCCCTCAGTAAATAATTTCCTGAAAAAGGCATTGCTGTTTTCAGGCTCTTTTCTCTTGAGCCGGGGCTGTTCCTCCCGTTCAAGATCCTCCTCTTCCGGCTCTTCCTCTATCCTTGTTCTAAACTGGTTATTCATAGCCTTTCCCCCACTCTTAATTTAGCACTTCGCGCCCGGCTATTTCTTTCCAGCTCTTCCGCATCTGCAACAATCGCCTTCCTGGTAACCGCCTTAAAAGGCTTTTGCTCATTGCCAAAAAAATCTTTATCCACCTCTCCCCGAAACTTACCTTTTGCAATAAAGTTCTTTACCGGCCTGTCCTCCAGCGAATGATATGACATTACCACCAAACGCCCCCCAGGCTTAATCACATCAGCAGTCTGGCTCAAAAAATTCTCCAGCACCTCCATCTCTGCATTCACCTCAATACGCAGGGCCTGAAAAACCTGCGCCATATATTTATGCTCTTTACCTTTAGGGATATGAGCAGCAGCAACCGCCTTAAAATCAGCAAGCGTTAAAACAGGTCTTTCCACCCTACCCGTCACAATGGCCCTGGCCAATGATTTCGCATTTTTTACCTCACCATAAATACCAAAAATTTTATGCAATTGATCTTCTGTATAAGTATTCAAAACTTCCGCAGCAGTCAGCTTTCCCTGTTTATCCATCCGCATATCCAGCGCAGCATCAAACCTGGTCGAAAAACCACGTTCCGGTTCATTAAACTGATGCGAAGAAACACCAAGATCAGCCAGAATGCCATCCACAGCTTTAAAGCCCAGCAACCTCAGGTTATTTTTAAGGAAGGCAAAATTCTGATCCACAAAGTGAAAACGGGGATCATCAATTTCATTTCTCCGCGCATCGGGATCCTGATCAAATGCGATCAGCACACCTTTATCACCCAATTTTTTAAGTATCTCTCTTGAATGCCCTCCACCACCAAAAGTAACATCAACATACACCCCTTCAGGTCTGATATTTAAACCATCTATACATGCTGCCAACAAAACAGGAACGTGATAATTATTTTCCATCTTCCCCCCTGTTTTTATTGCCCATTACTTCCTGAGCAAGAAATGCAAAATTCTCAGGCTCTTTATCAAATAAAGCTTCATAGGTTTTTTTAGACCACACCTCAACCTTATCAAACTGACAGGCCAAAACCAGGTCATCACTAATTTCAATCCCCACAGATTCCAATAAAGATTTTGGTAAATTCACCCTTCCGGCAGCATCAAGCGTCAAAGACGTCGCACCGCGGGTAAAATATCTGATAAATTCTCTCGTTTTTGGCTCATATTGGTTCAACTTACTCAGCTCTTCGACCATGCCTTCCCACACATTTTTTGGATAAAGCACCAGATGCTTCTCAAAACCACGGTTAATGACAAGCCCCTCAGCCTCAACATTAGGCAATTGTTTTTTCAGATTCGAAGGGACCATCAAGCGGCCTTTCGCATCCAATTTACAATCAAATTCTCCTAATAGTTGAACCATTTTTATATGTATACTTTTTATGTAGTGTAAAAATAGATATTTCTACCACTTTTTACCACATTCTACCACAAAAAATTATCAACATATTTCATACCAACATTTTTCGGCCTTTAAATCATTAAAAACGCAGAAAATACGGTGGTAAACAAAAACAGGCGTTTCGAAAAAACGAAACGCCTGTCCTGAAAATCATGCTATAGGCTAATCGTTAATTGCCTTAACACCAGGCAGCTCCTTACCTTCCATATATTCCAGCAAAGCCCCACCACCGGTAGAAACATAACTTACCTTATCTTCCAAATTGAATTTTGCAATTGCAGCGGCAGAATCACCCCCGCCAATTAAAGAGAAAGCACCGTTATTTTGCGTTGCAGCAACTACTGCATCAGCAATGGCACGCGTTCCCTGCTCAAAATTAGCCATTTCAAATACCCCCATTGGCCCATTCCACAATAACGTTTTAGAATTGGCAATTACATCAGAAAACAATTTAACGGTTTTTGGGCCTATGTCCAGTCCCATCCAGTCGGCCGGAATTTTACCTGTATCTACCGTTCCTTTACTGGCCTCATTGTCAAACTTATCTGCAATAACAGTATCCAGAGGTAAATATAAATTAACACCTTTAGCCTTAGCTTTTTCCATTAGTTCCAGGCATAGCGCCATTCTATCTTCTTCCAGTAACGAAGTTCCGATCTCACCACCCTTGGCCTTTGCAAAGGTATAAGCCATTCCGCCACCAATAATCAGGTTATCGACCTTCTCCAGTAAACTCTCTATCAATAAAATCTTATCCGACACCTTAGCCCCGCCCATAATGGCTGTAAAAGGCTTCTCGGCACCATGATTTACCTTTTCTGCATTTTTCAACTCCTCCGCCATCAAATAACCAAAGTACTTATCTTTAGGGAAAAACTCAGCTACGATAGCAGTAGATGCATGTGCGCGATGGGCTGTACCAAAAGCATCATTTACATATACGTCGCCCAATTTGGACAATTTTTCCGCAAAAGCCCTGTCACCTTTTTCCTCTTCTTTATAAAAACGTAAGTTCTCTAACAACAAAACCTGTCCTGGCACCAGATTTTTAGCCTTTTCAACTGCATCTGGGCCAATACAATCATCGGCAAATTTTACTTCCAGATCAAGCATCCTCGAAAGGTCACCTAAAATATGTTTTAAAGAGTACTTATCTTCCGGCCCGCCTTTTGGCCTGCCCAGGTGCGACATCAGAATTACTGCTCCACCATCATTCAATATCTTATTAATAGTCGGCAATGCAGCACGCATTCTTTTATCATCGGTAATGTTAAAATCACTATCCAGTGGCACATTAAAATCTACCCTGATTAAAGCCTTTTTATCATTGAAATTGCATTGATCTATTGTTCTCATCTTTAAATTTTGTTTTATTCTAATGGTTTGATTACGTGCTTATTATTACTGAATAATTTTAATCATTTTAAAATGCGGACCTATTCCTGTAACTTCAAATTCTTCAGAAATAAACTCAAAACCCAGCTTCTTATAAAATCCCACTGCCAAACTCCTTGCATCGCACCAAATATAAGAAGCATTAACAGATCTTAACTTATTAATTGCAAATTTTATCAGTTCAGCACCGTACCCTTTACCCATAAATGCTGGATCTGTAGCCATACCACGCAACCTGAAACCTCCTATACCCTGTTCAGCACAGTCTTCAGGATAAAAAGTTGCGATACATACCAGGCTTGTCCCAGCAAAATACCCAAGGTGAAAACCACCTTTTACTTCATCTGCAGGAAAAACACATTGCTCCAACGGGGCATCCTTTCTCAACACCTTACTTCTTAAGGGAAGTGTATCCGTTGCTGCAATATACTTAATCATTGTGCACAGCTATCTTTTCTACCAGATCAACCAAACGGGCCGAATAGCCAGACTCATTGTCGTACCAGCCTACTACTTTTACCAGGTCGCCCACTATAGAGGTCAGCTGTGCGTCAAAAATACAGGAATGCGGGTTATCAAGTATATCAACCGATACAATCGGATCTTCTGTGTATTCTAAAATTGCATGCATTTCATTTTCCGAAGCCTTTTTAAAAGCAGCATTAATGGCTTCCCTGGTCGCATCAGTTTTTAAGATACAGGTAAAATCTGTTAACGAGCCATTCAACACCGGTACCCTGATGCCGGCACCACCAAGCTTTCCCTCCAGTTGAGGAAAAATATTGGTAATGGCTTTTGCTGCACCAGTACTGGTAGGTATAATAGATGCAGAAGCAGCCCTTGCCCTGCGTAAATCTTTATGTGGCGAATCGTGCAGGTTCTGATCACCCGTCATAGAATGTACAGTAGTTATATAACCATCCAGGATACCCCAGTTGTCGTCTAGTATTTTTACCATAGGCGCAACATTGTTTGTCGTACAGGAAGCATTGGACAGTACAGGTGAATTCAGATCTATGTCATTATCATTTACCCCCAGCACAACCATAGGTACATCCTTATCCGCAGACGGTGCGGATATCAATACCTGCTTTGCACCTGCTTTTAAATGCAGTTCGGCACCAAGCCTGTCTGTAAACTTACCGGTAGCTTCCAATACCAGATCTATCTCCAGTTCTGCCCAGGGCAGCTCTTCAGGTTTCACTTTACCATATACCTTAATTTTCCTGCCATTAATGATCAAGGCATCTTCTTCATAACTTACTTCACCTTTAAACCCCCGGTGAACCGTATCATACTTAAAAAGGTGCGCCAGGGTGGCAGGGTCACCAAGATCGTTAATGGCAACTACATTTACATTTCGCTCCAATGCCTTACGTAAAAAAACACGCCCTATTCTTCCAAAACCATTAATTGCTAATTTCATTTTGCCCGTATAAATATTGGGGCAAAAGTACCTATATTCTTTAAGGTAATGGTAGTACAAACGGTCATAATGTGATCAAATCATAAACTTATTTATACATTTGATGACCAGGGCAACAGCTTATGTTCAACATCAGTCAGCATACTACACCTTCATTCCGCTTTCTTATCAATTTAGCCCTCTTGTTCTGTATTTTTTACGGCTTCAATTTAGGTTATATCGGCCTCACTACCCCCGGCGGATTGTACAGCCCGTTATTAGATCAGCATCTTAATTACATTAAAGCCTGGCGACATCTATGTTTATTTTCAACAGCCAAAGTGCTCGAACTAACCGGATATATGACCTATACAACAGAAACCACTTTAAAAGTACAGGGCCATGCAGGTTTCAGACTTGTCTATTCCTGTCTGGGTTACGGCATAATGAGTTTCTTTGCTGCGTTCACACTCGCTTTCCCCAAACCACTCCGTTCCAGACTTATTTTTTTGTTTACCGGCCTTATCGCAATTCAACTCTTAAATACACTAAGATTCATCTTCATCGCTTTATTCTATAAACCAAAGCCCGTATTGTTCTTTGCCGATCATCATGATATTTTCAATTACACCTTATACAGTCTGCTTTTAGTAATGATATACTGCTGGCTCAATACAGGCAACAAGCAGGGGCATAACCCCATTTAATTTATTCAAACTTTCCTTCTTTGTTCAGCAGTTGAAAGTACCGGTCTAAATTTGTGCCTAATGATTCTTCAAAGGCAGCTTTCAGATCAGCAGGTTGTGGATGTTTGCCAGTCCATAATTTAAAATAATGTTGAAAAGCAGCATCCAGTTTTTCCCTGCCTACTGCATTTTCCAGTATATACAACCATAAAGCAGTCTTCAGGTATGAAGCTGTACTGTATTCATCGGAAGACTTAAACTGATCTGATGGCAAGTCGATGGCAGATTGCATGGGTATACCACTCAATGCGCCATAAATCGCATTTAAAAACTTATCAACAGGTAAGGCCTGCACCTCTATAGGTATCGCATTACCAAAAATAGAATTAGACCGGTATTTTTCCGCTTCATACCTGAACTGGAAATAAGTATTCAGGCCTTCATCCTGCCAGGCATGCTGCCGTTCGTTACTTCCCAGCATACTCATAAACCAGTTGTGCCCAACTTCATGTGCAATCACCGCGTCAAGCGATTCTTTTTTGGCATCCGGACTGGTGATCAATGTAATGGTCGGATATTCCATACCGCCACTCGAATTGTTTTTTGGCCCTTCCACTACCTGCACCACCGGGTATTCATACTCCCCTATCCATTTGCTGTAACGCTTTACCGCATCCTTTGCATATTCAATACTGTAATTCCAAAGTGTACTGTCCTTATTGTGGTAATAAGTAAACGCATCAACTACTTTACCCGAAGCCAGGCGCGCTGTATCGTACTGTATCACAAAATCTTTATCGGCAAACCAGGCAAAATCCGGCACATTGTTCATCTTATAATTCAGCTTTTTAAGCCCCTTGCTATTCTTCGGAATATATAACACTGGCTTCGCCGTTCTGTTGGCCACATTCTTTGCGCCCACACTTTTATAGGCTGCAAGCTCATCCGCATTTTGCAAAACTCCCGTAGCACCTACTACATATTCGGCCGGAACGGTAATGTTTACATTAAATGATGCATAGTCACTGTAGTACTCTCCCATATCAAGATAAGGAAACTCATGCCAGCCATTTTTATCAAAAACAGCAGGCTTGGGGTACCACTGACAAACCATAAACTCTCCGTCTGCAAAACCCGATCTGGAGAAATACGATGGCAGCTTTACTTTAAAATCTGTAGTGATCTTCACGGAATCCCCGGGCTTTAAGGGCGAAGCCAGTTTTACCTTAATAATGTCTATATATTTCGGATTTGGATGTGCCGCTGTAGCAGCAACCTTGCCATTCACTTTAAAATTCAAACCCTCTATGCTCCCATAAGTGTATTTATCTAATTTTCCAGCTCTTGCCGTATCGCTTTTCAATTGCTCAAACAAAGCTGTATTTTCATTTTTATAAGCATTTGGCCAGATGTGAAACCAGATAAAATCAAGACTGGAAGGCGAATTATTTTTGTATACAATGGTTTCAAAACCTTTAAGTGATTTTTCCTGATCATTCAGGGTCACGTCAATATTGTAATTTACATGCTGTTGCCAGTATTTTTCCTGTGCAAATACAACAGAACTGAAAATGATAAGTACAAGAGTTAAATATTTCTTCATTGGTATACATTAAGTTTGGAAAGATAATAATTTATCATGGTCCAAAATCATTGTAACCATAAATTTGAATAAAGACTGCAAATACTGTTTTATGAAATAAAAAATTAAGCCAGGGGCGAGCTCAATTCAAAAACCCTATCGGGGTTTTCCAGACAATCGTTAATCTGATCCAGTAAGGCATCAAGTTCAAAGGGCTTTGAGATAAAAGCGTTACATCCATAGCTGCCAAGTGACAGCATAACCTGCGGATAGGCAGAAAAAATAATTACCGGAATTTTACGCGTTTCAGGGTTCCTTTTCATTTGTGCACAAACCTCTCCGCCGTTTATCCCTGGCAACAAATAATCCAGCAAAACCACATCAGGCTTAAAGCTTTCAATCAGTGGAAATATATCTTCAACCTGCTGATGACAACTTACCTGATAACCTTCATAACCAAACAATTCTTCGAGCATCTCTACTAAACCACTGTCATTTTCAACAATCAATATATTCTTCATAATTATCTTTTTTGTTTTCCGCTTTTTCACAGTCCTGGCTTGCCTTACAACGAAAATCAAAGGGCATTATTTTAGATTTACAGGATTACATTTGAATTGTTACAGTAGTTTGACCTTTTAACTCTTTATCCGGAATACCAAAACAATTGTGACCGGCAAGTGTTTCAACATTAATCTTTGTTCATGACAAATCATTAAAATTAAACACAAATATATACCAATGAAAAAACCGAAAACAAATCCCGAAAATGCAACGATCATAAAAAAACACAACCATCCAGACGGATTGGATAAATGGAATGACCGTCTGGACCATAACCTCGAAACCGAACATGAAGGTGATGAAACCGCTGATGAACAAGCCCGGGATTACTCAGAAAAATATGGTAGCGGAGACCAATCTGACGAGACTAAAGAAGCTTAGTCTGCATCAGCAAATTCCCATGCACTCCGGTAAGCATCAATGCTTTCTGCATAAGCAATAAAATCCGAATAAAAAGGCAATCTGGATAAAGTTGCACTGTCTCCTATAACCACCAGCTTTTTACGGGCCCTGGTCATAGCTACATTCATCCTGCGGATATCCGATAAAAAGCCAATCACTCCCTCATTGTTACTTCTGGTCATCCCGATGTAGACAATGTCCCGCTCCTGGCCTTGAAAGCTGTCTATTGTATTGACTGAAATTTTTTCAATATACAGCTGCAAAACGGGATGGTTCAACAACAGATCCTTTAATATATAGATTTGTTGTTTATAGGGCGAAATCACTCCTATTGAAGGAAAATTTTCAGCAACATACACCTCAGCCAGCTTCAGCACCAACTGTGTTAAGTGTTTCAGTAAAAATACAGCTTCTTCAGAATTATAAATACTTGTTCCTTCCCTTTGTTCTTCAAATCCACGGCCGGCAGTATCAATAAAGTTTAATGCAGTATCTCCCGGAAATAGCAAATGCCCGGCAACAGCCGCATGCGCCTTTAATTTTCCTTCGTAAAAGACCTTCGAAGAATAGGCCATAATCTGCGTATGCATCCTGTACTGTTCTTCCAGCAAAACAACTGCATTTGGATGCAAAGCAATACATTTTTCAAGCAAAGTGGTGCTTAAACCTGCTTTCGCAGCGTCATTAGACTTAATGGTGGGCGGCAATTGACAATGGTCGCCTGCCAGAATCACCTTTTGCGCCTTCAATATTGGTATCCAGCATGCAGGTTCCAATGCCTGTCCGGCTTCATCAATTACTACGGTATCAAATTTCCTATCTTTAATAGTATAATGATTTGCGCCTACTAAAGTTGCTGTAACTACCTGCGCTTTCCCTATCAGATCTTCTATTATATATTGTTCGGCACCGGCTACAGCTTTCATCAGCTTATGCGCCTCGTCAAAAAGTGCCTTACGCTGTTCCTTTTCTGCCCTCCCAAAATTTCTTTTGTATTTATGGGCCATCTTTTTGTACTCCGCAGCCTGCTTTTTCAAATCCTTAACCTCTTTTATGCTGGCATGAGCTGCCATTTTACTATCCAAAGTTAAAGAGAACAATTTTTCTGATACCCTTACCGGATTACCAATCCGTAAAACATTCAATCCCTCGTCAGCTAACTTTTCACTTAATAAATCTACCGCTGTATTACTCGGTGCAACTACCAAAATCTGCCTTCCATGCTGTTTAATCATTGTCTTAACAGCCTGCACAAGTGTAGTGGTCTTACCTGTTCCCGGCGGGCCATGTACAATAGCGAGTTGCCGTGCAGCAACAATATGGTACACAGCAAGTTGCTGCACTTTATTTAATTTAGCGACTGGATAATGAACAACATCTTCTGCAAACGAAGGCTTATCTGTCCCCGTCAATATCTTTATTAAATGGTGATTGTCAGCCTGCTCATTCTGTACTGAAGCACGTTTAACAGCTGCCTGCATTTCATCATAACTGTGATCATCAAACAGTACATCAATGCCTAATTTACCGTTCCTTGCCCAATCTGGCAGTTCATCCGTACACAAAGTGATCTTTAAACGACTTCCTCCCTGATAAGCAATCAGCCCCTCAACCTTATCATTTTTAGGATCGTGATTAGAAAACAGTACCGCTGGCATGCCAAACCGAAGCTGATGTTGCAAATCATGGTGCGTAGTCCGTTCAACCTCAACAGTTAAATAGTCACCCCTGCTCATTTCCGAACCTCGGATAGCAATAGGATACCAGGTTAACCCAAGTGCTCTGCGTTCTGCAACAGAAAGGGTTTCCTTCTGTTTGATATATGCTTGTAAGTCCTCTTCACGCTCCGTTTTAAGCAGATCAAGCAGTTTCTTAAAGTAAGGCATCCACAAATATTTTCAGCAGATCAGCTACACTCATCCACCAGATATAAAATCGATTCATAGTTTTTTCCCACAGCATCCGACATGGCCATTTCACAGGTTTTAGCCGTGGAATAATAACCTGAATAGTCTCTTTTCTTTACCTCCCCTGCTTCTGGAGCCGTTGCCGAAGCCGTAAGTTCAGGAAACAAAAAGCCCCTGTCGCCAGCCATCCCACAGCAACCCACATTTAAGGGAACATCAACCTGCTCTGCAAAATGATCGGCCAGTTTAAACAACTTGCCTTCAAGACCCATCTTTTTCAAGGTACATACCGGGTGCAGAACAATCCTGTCCTTTTTGCGTACCTCTGGTAGTTTTGCCATTACAAAATCATGCAGGTAATCGATACTGTCGATAATATTCAGCTGATCAAAATAAGCTTTATGCTTTTCAGTAAGTACCTCACGGCAATGTTGCAATGTATGTGTACAGGAACTTACATCCAGCACCACCGGAAATTTGCCCCCGGCAGTCCATTTCCATAACTTCTCAATTGTTTCATTAACCGTATACTTATAGGCATCACTGTATCCTTTTGAAGAGAATAACTGTCCGCAGCACATTCCATTAATGTCATCAGGTAGCAATACCTTAATACCAGCCTTTGCAGATACACCCATAAAGGTTTTTGCTACACTTTTTTTGTTATCCTTTGCACCACCCATCATCCTGTTGATACAGGTAGGAAAATAAACAATAGACCCTTCCCTATCTCCTTCAATCTTTCCTGCAGGTGCCTGTACCTGGTTACTCCATAGGGGCATTGCAGGAATGATTTTTTTCACACCACTTGTAATATTATGCATGGTCGACGGGCCAAAAATGCTGTTCATGCCGTTGCCCGCCTTTACTGCCAGTCCCACTGTAAAAGCAGTGGCCCCAAAATTTTTCGCAACTGTTAATGCCAGTTTATTGGCCGTATCGCTATGGTTTTCACGTCTCAATCTTTTAACCAGATCGCCAGTATTGATATCAACAGGACAGGCTGTGGCACATAAACCGTCCACAGCACAGGTATCCAGTCCGTCATACTGGTATTCCTTTACCAGTTTATCAAAAGTGTTTTTATCACCTTTAGCCTTTAAACCGGCCAGCTCGCGTCTCACTACAATCCTTTGCCTTGGGGTGAGCGTAATGTTACGGCTCGGACATTTATGTTCACAGTACCCACATTCAATACAACGGTCTACCTCCTCTTCTACCGAAGGCAGAGGCTTCAAATGCTCAATATGTGCCTTTTTATTTTCGTTGATGATCACTCCAGGATTCAGCAGGTTTGCCGGATCGATCACCTGTTTCAGCCTTTTCATGATCTGGTAAGCCTGTGTACCCCATTCGGTTTCAATAAAGGGAGCCATGTTACGGCCCGTCCCATGTTCTGCTTTTAAGGTACCATTATAAGTCTCCACCACCAGCTTCACCACATCCTGCATAAACAGGTCGTAACGTTCAATTTCAGCCGCAGTGTGAAAGGCCTGGGTAACCACAAAGTGGATGTTCCCATCCTTGGCATGACCAAAGATGATCGCCTCATGATAGCTATACTTTTTAAACAGCTGCTGCAAGTCTAAAATCGCATCCCCCAGTTGGGCGACAGGAAAGGCGATATCTTCTAAAATCACGGTTGTACCACTGGCTCTTACTGCACCAACCGCAGGGAACATCCCTTTGCGCAGCTTCCAGTAAAAGGCCTGCTGTTTCATATCCTCTGTAAACAAAGGGGTTTCCAGCATAGACAAAGAAGTAGCCGAAGCTAAAAATACATTGGTCTTGGCATGGAGCTCATCCATACTGTTGGCCTGAAATTCTACCAGTAAGGCGGCAGCTGTTTCCGTTAAGGTCTTTAACCGTTCAGGAACACCCTTTAAGTTGTCTATCGACCGTAGTGAGGCCCTGTCCATCAGCTCTACCGCTTCAGCACCTGCAACCGTTAAAGGAATAATGGCCTGACAGGCTGCATAAATATCCGGAAAATATAAAAAGGCAGTTGTTTTATAAGGATAGTCCGGAACCGTCTCCATTACAGCTTCCGCAATAAAACCCAAGGTACCTTCTGCACCAATTAAAAGGTGTGCAAACACATCCAGTGGATGCTGATGATCAATGAACGCATTCAGTGAATAACCAACCGTATTTTTGGTCTGGTATTTCCTTCGGATCAGGTCGTACAGCACTTCATTACCTGCAATTTCTTCCTGCAGTTCTTTTATAGCGGTATAGATTTGGCTACATTCCTGCTCAAAACGAATATAATCGGTTTCTTTTTCAGTGGTAAAGGTATTTCCATCAGGCAAAATAAAGCGGATATGCCTGGTGGTATGGTAAGAGTTCAGTTTTACCCCGCAGCACATGCCACTGGAATTGTTGGAAAGGATACCACCAATCATAGCTGCGTCAATGCTGGAAGGGTCAGGACCTATCTTCCGTTTGTGTTTTTTCAGATAAGCATTCACCATACTGCCAGTAATCCCTGGTTGAACCCTTACCAGTTCGCCCGATGCCTCAATACCCATTTTATTCCAGTACTGGCTCAGATCTACCAGGATCCCATCAGTAATGGCCTGGCCGGACAAACTCGTTCCCCCTGTCCGGAAAGTTATCGGGATCTGGTGCTGATGAGAAAACTTAAACAGTGAAATGATCTCCGATTCGGCAACCGGTTGTACAACAGCTTTAGGCCGTAAATAGTAAAAACCTGCGTCCGATGCATAAGCAACCAGATCTATCAAACGTACTTTAATGCGCTCTTCAGGTAAAATACCTCTTAAAAGTCTCCCTATATCCATTTAAAAATACCAATATTTTATCCAGGCTTATCTACCTGTTTTCAACATGCTCAATTTTCAAACAAAGAAACCATTAAAAAGTCACAATTTTGTGTATTATCTTATTGAAATTTTATCGTTTACATCTAAATTACACACTTAAAACTGTACCACTTCGCGACTATATTTGTTCCTGTACTGCACCGGCGATAGTCCGGTAACTTTTCTAAAAGTGGTACGAAAAGCCTTTGTATCTGTATAGCCTACCTTATACATTACTTCATTCACGTTCTCTCTGGAGCTTTCCAGACTCATTTTTGCGGCTTCAATTTTAACCCTTTGCATGTACTCCGCAATGGTATTTGATGTAGCCTTTTTAAACCGCCGTTCCAGGTTACGCCTGCCCAATGCAAACATCATCGCCAGCTGATCTACCGTAATCTTTTCCTGGAAATTCTTTTCAATATAGGTTTGTGCCCTCCTTACAGGCTCATCATCATGCTCCTTCTGGCCTTCAAAAATGATAAAGGGCGACTGGCTCCCTCTGTCAAATTCTATTTCCAGTATTTTTGAACACAAAATAGCTATATCCCTGCCTGCATACTTTTCTACCAGGTACAGCATCAGGTTCAGAAAAGAATAAGCGCCCCCGCTTGAATAAATGCCGTTTTCGTCTGTAATGATCTTATCTGCTACCAGGTTCACATCCGGAAACATCTTCCTGAAAGCATTGGCAGCCATCCAGTGTGTGGCACATTTTTTTCCTTTCAGCAAGCCAGTAGAGGCCAGTAAAAATGCACCAACACATAAACTGGCCACTTCAGCGCCAGCCTTGTACTGCGCAGTAATCCAGGGTAAAAACTCCTGGTTCAATACCAGCGCCTTCATCATATCGCCGTTAGGGGCCGGAATAATCACCAGATCAGTCTTATCCACTTCCTTAAGCAGAACATGAGGTTTAACTGTAAATAAGCCATCATACAATTCAGTCTCGGTACTAATACCTACCAGCTGGATTTTAAACAAAGGGGGCTTACCCATATTGGTCAGGTGCTCGTTTACATGGCTAAACACTTTATAAGGACCAACTATGCTGCTTAAAACGGCCTGCCCTCTGGGTACAAGAATCGAAATGTGTTTCATACCCAAAGTTAAACCTTAATACTGTCGCAATCAACCCCTTATATTGCCGGATTCACACCCTGTATATCCTTTTCAAAATTTGGGATTCTCATTTTAAAGCAGTTTATGACAGAGATAAAACCAACTCAGACAGGTCAAACCTGATAAAACCCCAGCATACCCCCTTAGCACATGAAATGAACAAACTGAACAGCCCCAGCAAAGCGTGCTTTTATTAATTTCGTTACCATGTTTGGCCAAACATAGGCGTATCCTGAAAAGCCTTAGATGAGTAAGGATTGAAATCTAAAACATATTCCCTATTATGAAAAAATTAGAATTGAACAACCTTGGTGTTCAGGAAATGAACACAGTGGAAATGACAAAAGTTGAAGGCGGCGGTTTATTAGACGGCCTGGGCCTGCTTAATGGCTTAGGTTTAGGCAATTTAACCGGTGGCCTGGCACCAGTAACAGGAGCAGTTAAAAGTGTGCTAAACGACACTTTTTCTTTCCTTACCAAACAATTAGGCACTGTTCTGGGCTTAGTTAACGGTCTGTAAGAACTTAATCATAACCGTTATCCTTGTCAGGGATAACGGTTACGCTTATCAGCCAATATATGTCCATATCCACTTACACCACAGAAGCCATTTCCAATACCGCATTAGCTTACCGTTCCAGGATCAACAGATCAACCCAAATCATTTACCTGATTACCGTTCTTACTATCCTGATTACCCTTGCGCTCCTCCCTTTCATCAAAACATCCATCAGTGTAAAAAGTGCCGGAATACTACAATCATCAATTGAAAAAACAGAACTTACTGTACCTGCCAACGGACGTGTGATCACCCTTAAATTACAGGACAACCAAAAAATTAAACAGGGCGAAACTTTATTGGTCATTGATGCCGCACTGGCCAAACAACAGGGCAATATTGTACAAAACCGCCAGGCCCAGTTATCAGCCTTTCTGCAGGACATCCATCTGCTGCTCGTTTACATCAACAGAAACGGCTACAGTTACCCACCCCTGCAAACGGGGCAATACACGGCTTCCTGGCAACAGTTTGCCCAGGAACTGGAAAGTGCCAGAATAGCCAAAACACAAGCCGAAAACACTTTTAGCCGATACAACAGGCTCTTTCAGAACAAAGCCATCACCGAATCTGAATACGAACATTATAAATTTGAACTGCAACAAGCCGAATCGGCCTTTAAAATGATCTGCAGCAAATACAGATCGCAATGGCAAATAGAAGCCAGTTCCCTGCGCAACGAACTGCAACAGCTAAGCGGCCAGCAGGTAGAACTGAACGAACAAAAAAAATTATACACTTTAAAAGCCCCGGTAGATGGCTCCGTTCAGAACCTGACGGGTATAAAAGAAGGAGCTTATGTGTTTGCGAACCAAAAAATAGGTGAAATCTCTCCCAATGCAGATCTTACAGCGTTTTGTTACGTTAAACCATCAGATATAGGCCTGATTAAAGTGGGCCAGGAGGTACGCTTCCAGATTGATGCTTACAATTATAATCAATGGGGACTGGCCAAAGGTACAGTACTCGACATCTCGGATGATATCATAGTCATCAACAACGATCAGCCGGTATTTAAAGTAAAATGCGCGCTCAGCCAAAACCACCTGCTGCTAAAAAATGGCTATAAAGGGTATTTAAAAAAGGGAATGAGCTTTACCGCACGTTTCACAGTAACAGAACGCAGCTTGTACCAGTTGCTGTATGATAAAATAGATGACTGGGTAAACCCCAACCTGAATGCTAAGCTATAAAGAGAAACATAGGTCATGAGCATCAAAGTAAAACAACGCGACATCACAGATTGCGGCGCAGCCTGCCTGGCCTCTGTTGCGGCACATTACAAATTAGACCTGCCCGTTGCACGCATCCGGCAGCTGGCCGGAACTGATAAAAAAGGCACTACCGTTTTGGGCATAGTAGAAGCAGCCCAAAAGCTGGGATTTGAAGCCAAGGGTGTTAAAGGACCTTTCGAAAGCCTCTTCAAAATACCCACACCCGCTATTGCCCATATCCTTGTAGGTACCATACTGCAGCACTATGTAGTCATTTATAAGGTAAACAAAAAATTTATTGAGGTGATGGACCCAATAGACGGGCAGCTGCAGCGCAAAAGCCATGAAGAATTTAAAGGCGAATGGACAGGTGCGCTTGTACTGCTGCTACCTGCAGAAGAATTCCAGGCAGGAAATGAAAAAATATCCATACAGGGTCGCTTCTGGAACCTCATCAAGCCACATAAGAACATTTTGATACAAGCCCTGTTTGGCGCTATTGTATATACCATACTGGGGCTTTCTACCTCGGTCTTTGTACAAAAACTTGTCGATTTTGTCCTGGTAGACAGTAACCGGAACCTACTGAACATGATGGGTATAGCCATGCTCCTCATCCTGCTGGTACAACTCTTTATCGGCACTGCAAAAACCATTTTTACGTTAAAAACCGGACAAATGATTGATGCCCAGCTCATCCTTAGCTATTATAAACACCTGCTTAAACTTCCCCAGCAGTTTTTTGATACCATGCGTGTAGGCGAGATCATTTCGCGCATCAATGATGCGGTAAAGATCAGGACCTTTTTAAATGATGTCAGCATCAATTTTCTGGTCAACCTGTTCATCGTTTTTTTCTCTTTTGTGATGATGTTCACGTATTATTGGAAACTGGCCCTTATCATGCTTTCCGTAATCCCGGTATACCTGGTGGTCTATGTACTAACCAATAAGCTTAATAAAAAAGCACAAAGGAAACTGATGGAAGACTCCGCCGAGCTGGAATCACAATTGGTAGAAAGTTTAAATGCCATAGGCACCATCAAACGCTTCGGACTGGAGAACCACGCCAATGAAAAAACAGAAAGCCGGTTTGTAAAACTGTTGCATACAGGTTACAGTTCCAACCTCAACTCCGTATTTTCAGGCACCTCTGCTGAACTCATCTCCCGCCTGCTTACCATCGTGCTACTCTGGATAGGTGCCGGTTTTGTACTCGACAACATGCTTACTCCTGGCGAACTGCTCTCCTTTTACACACTGATCGGTTATTTTACAGGCCCTATATCTGCGCTCATAGGCATGAACAAAACCTTACAGGATGCCATTATTGCATCAGACAGGTTATTCGAGATCATGGATCTGGAACGCGAAAACGATGAAAACCAGATTGAACTGAGCCCGGAACAAATAGGTGACATCCGCTTTGAGCAGGTATCTTTCCGTTATGGAACCAGGATAAATGTATTTGAAGATCTCAATTTAAGCATCCCAAAAGGTAAGTTTACAGCCATTGTTGGCGAAAGTGGTTCGGGCAAATCCACGCTAATGGCCATCCTTCAAAATATTTACCCCATACAAAAAGGTAACATCAGCATCGGGAAATATGATTTGAAGTATATCCGCACAGCATCATTACGACAAATCATAGCTGTAGTACCGCAAAAAATAGATCTTTTTGCAGGTAATGTGGTCGATAATATTGCCATAGGTGATCATGAACCCGATATGCAGCGTATCCTTGATATTGCAGAGCAATTGGGTATCCTCGATTTTATAGAAACCCTGCCCAGGGGATTTCAAACCTATCTGGGCGAGAACGGCACCACTCTTTCAGGCGGACAAAGGCAACGCATTGCCATTGCCAGGGCCTTATACCGGCAACCTGAAATCCTGATCCTCGACGAGGCCACCTCATCCCTCGATTCTGCTTCCGAACAATATGTTCAGAAGGCAATCAACCTGTTAAAGACCTGTAATAAAACTGTAATTGTAATTGCCCACCGTTTGAGTACCTTAAACCACGCCGATAAGATTATAGTGCTCGACAAAGGTAAAGTACTCGAGGAAGGTACACATAAGGAATTGTTGTACAAAGCAGATTCTGCATATGCTAATCTCTGGAAACTACAAATGCCACAATTGTTGGTTAAAAACTGAGAATTGTTTCAATTATGACGAAGAATAACCATTCACATAAAAATTCCGGCAGTTGGCGTAATATATACACAGGTTAGCGTAATAGAATTGGCTTAACCCTTCCTTTTAAATACGTTTACAGAATAGGATTCATTTCCCCTCCTATAAAGACTTGACAATGGACTTTTTCAAGCACCTCATGTATTTCAAGCATTCCTTGTATACACAAAACCCTTAAATTACCTCTATGCCCTGCAAACGCGGGGCATTCCTTTTTTCAGCTTTAATGTTATCCGGTTACCTTACCCAGAACCTCCAGCAATTCCCGCTGAAAACTTTTACCTTTATCCTGGTTGTACCACTTTTGGAGTTCTGTTTTAATCGTTCCAAAATCGGCATGCGCTGCTGTTAAATTATTGTATATAGCCTGGCACTTCAGGGGTCTTGGGCCCCAGGTCAGCAAATCATTTCCCGCTTCGTCCCTGATGATCAGTTTAGGAATGGCCTTACTACCATTTGTCAGGTATTGCTCAATTAAGAAAGGTTCACTATCTCTCAACTGATAAGAAACACTGATTAAATTGTTGAGTTGTGTTAGTTTATGAATAAACGGAACTGTATGAGCGGCGTCCCCGCACCAAGGTTCAGTAATAACAATCCATTGCCGGGCATTCCTTATGGCAGCTATCGTTTCTGCCAGAACAGCATCCACTACTCCTGTCTTTAACCAGCGTTGCTGGCGTGTCCAGTTCAATTTGGTATAATCCAGATAGTCTATATTGTTGTAGGGTGCAGCGGCGTTTGGATCTGATAAAATCTCCTGAAAATAATCCTGATATTGTTGAAAGTCCATAAACTCAAATTTAAAATATAAGCATACAAATCTGGCTATAACTTCTGTTCTTTTGGTCTACAGAATGCCATAAAAATAAACTAAGCAAGCCAATAATAACACAAGCCGTAACACATACTCATTAATATCAGATATACTACGTTAAGCCTAAACCTGAACAGCAAAGCCACTGATACCAACATCCAGGCCAGTGCAACCAAATCCAATTTATCTAATACAAAGCCATCAGGAAACAGCACTTCCTTACCCAAAAAAAGCGTCAGATTAAGAATCACTCCTACAACAGCTGCTGTTACAAAACCTAGTACATCCTTAACAACTGCATTACCCCTGCTTCTTTCCAGCACAGCCCCCCCTACAAAAATAAAAAGGAACGAAGGCAGGAAGGTATAGAAAGCAGTGGCTACAAGCCCAATACTTCCCATTAGCAAAGATCCAGAAAAATGATTGTATCCAGCCATAAAGCCCACATAACACACTACAATAATCAACGGCCCGGGTGTAGTTTCGGCCAGTGCAAAACCATCTACCATCTGCGATTTGCTTAACCAGTTGAACCTCGAAACACTAAACTGTGCTACATAAGGTAAAACGGTATATGATCCGCCAATTGTAAACAGCGCCGTCTGGGTAAAGAACAATACCAATCCCCTCCAGAAAGAAAAATCAGGACTCCATATGTAAAAAGCAGTTAGCGGCACTATCCAGAACAGCACAAACAGCCCGGTTTGTTTAATCAGCAATTTGGCGCTAAAATCTTTTCCCAAGCCCGGCGAATTCTTATTGATATAATAGTCGCCCTCATCCAGATGATCATCAACCTGTTCAGCAGCAGCCTTGTACATTAAACCTGGCCATATTGCTCTGAACAACAAAGCAAAAATAATGGCACCCAGAATAATATAGGGCATAGGCACATTAAAAAAGAAAATACAGGCAAAAGCCAATGCCGCCAAAATATAATGCAGAGAAATGTGCAGGGCCTTTCGGCCAACATTCCATACCGCATGAAGGATAATGGCCACAACAGCCGGTTTTAAACCAGCAAAAATAGCATTCATCCATAACTGGTTACCATAAGTTACATAAACCAGGCTTAGCCCCAATAAGATAAACATCGATGGAAGAATAAAAAAGATACCGGCCAGTATTCCGCCCTTTTTTCCATGTAACTGCCAGCCAATATAAATGGCCAATTGCTGCGCTTCAGGTCCGGGTAAAAGCATACACAAACTCAATGCATGGAAAAACCTGCTGCCAGAAATCCATTTCTTCTTCTCAACCAGGAAATCATGCATAATGTGCACATGCCCAAGCGTACCGCCAAAACTGATCCAGCCCAGTTTAAACCAGAATTTTAGGGCTTCTTTAAAAGATGGTTTGACTACGGAAATATCTTTATTCATTCAGGGGTTATATCAGGTTTAACCTATCCTTATCTTAACCCATAACCACGGCTATCCGGGAAGAAAAATGCAATTCAACTGAGTATTTAAACCTCCCCAAAGATACGAAAAACAGTCCGGCAAAACTACCACAATCTCACATTGCGGCCGCGAAATCCCCTAACACAAACTTACAGGCAACAACCCTGATAAATGAATGCTAAAAAATAAAAACAGTTTTGTAAAACATTGGTTTTATTGTAAATAACTCCTGATAAACAAAAATCATATATACATGAAAGCTGATCCATTTTTAATAGAACGAACTTTTAATGCTCCGGTAGGCAAAGTATGGGAAGCCATAACAGATACGCAAAAAATGAAACAATGGTATTTTGATATTGAGGCCTTTAAACCCGAACCAGGTTTTAAATTTCAGTTTCTGGCTGGCGACGATAAGAAAAAGTACCTGCATATATGTAAAGTGACAGAAGTAGAGGAAGGCAAAAAATTAACCTATTCCTGGAGCTATGATAATTATCAGGGACAGTCATGGGTTTGCTTTGAATTGTTTGGTGCCGGTACAGGTACGCGCATAAAACTAACCCATACCGGTCTCGACAGCTTCCCTAAAGATGACCCGGCATTTTCAAAGGAAAGCTTTGCCGCCGGCTGGACGCAGATCATTGGCATAAATCTGAAAAAATTTGTAGAACAATAAGGGCTATCGGTACATCTGGTTGATATTGACAGCCGGCATCTCAACGCTGGTCGAATCAGAAAACCTGCCGGCACATTGGTCAATCTTCATATTGTATACTTTAACTTTCGCTTTTCCAAGTGTGTTCAATGTCAGGTGTTTAATCACCTTATCCGTTTTTTCGCCATATCCTCCGTTCAGTTCAATTTCGGAAGTTCCTGCAGCATAAATGGAAAGCTGATCAAATGAACTCATATCACTTTTAACATTGGTATTTTTAAGGTTTAAAATAACTGATTTAGTACCCGTCTCCCTGAAGCTGATCTGCTGAACATCGGCAGTACGGATGTTAAGCTTTCCGATCTTTGTATCCGGATCAAAATGGGCTGAGCCGGTATGGCTCAGGTTCAAGGCTAAAGAGTCTGTATTTGCATTTAAGTTCATCCCTTTCCCGTTCAGTACATTTAGTTCTTTAATATCAGGACCGTAAACAGCAATCCGGGTATAATTGTCATGCTTCTTACCCGTAGCTTTTACCACAATCTGCAACTGGCCATTTCCGTCAACCAGAGCCGTAATCAATCCTTTCATATCGTCAGGAAACTTAACCCCCGATTTTTCATCCTTTACCAGTTTAACCACCAGGTGCAGCTGGTTTCCACCATCAATGGTAACCGATTTAAAAGGACTATTCACTGGTATAGAAGCAACATTTTCAGGAATAACACCAAAAGTATCCATTGCTCCTTTTTGCATTGCCGACTGGTCATCTTTTTCATAATATACCTCAGATACAATGGCTATACCTAATATAGGGATCAGCAAGAGTGCCAATGCAAAAGCGATCAATAATTTATTACTTGTCTTCATTTTTTAAGGATTAAAAGTTTCTTTGATAAAAGTGATATATCGTGTCTGCAATTCATCAAAATCTATATTCAACAGATAAATATTTCTAAAAAAAATGGGTAGTTCATCATCAACAAACTGGGTTTTACGATAGTTTTTCACATGGGCAAGGGCATCCTCCGCCACAAAAAAACCAATGCCTCTTTTGTTACTGATGATATTTTTACTTTGCAGCAATTCATAGGTCCGCATTACCGTGTTGGGGTTCACCTCGAGTTCTACGGCCAGCTCCCTTACCGAAGGGAGCTTCTGGTCAGTATTCCACTTTTGCAATAAAATGTGTTCACAAACGTATTCTGCTATTTGAAGGTATATCGCCTTATTGTCTCTAAATTCCATATCGATACCAATTAAAATTAAACCTCTTTTTCTTTAAGGCGCACATAGGCTATTCCCCAAAATATAAACGTAAATACCAGCAGCAATAATAAAAGCATCCATTCAATCGTGTCTTTACCTGGGTTATTAAAAAAAGATCCGGAATCCCCAACATGCCTTCTGTTCCTGGTTAAATATTCGCCCGTATTTACAATGATAAATGTCCATATACCTGCAAAAACCATTACCGAAAGGGCTGTCTTGATGTAATGGAACTTGTTAAAATAAACTGAACCCAATAAAAATATGCTGGTAAAGAAAAATGGAAAAACATATAAAGGCAGAAATCGATTTATCTTATTGTGCGCAAAGAAATAAGCCAGGTTGTCCTTTACAACGGTTACTGTACCATGGGCGTCCGTATAGGATGAAGTTTCAACAGAATGGGATATATTTCGCAATTTTGTAATAAAGATCAAATCCGTAAGGCAAAAAAGCACAGTAAAACTAATTGTAGTAAGTACTCCTGTAAAAAATACTCCGGCAACAAATTTTTCAAAGGTAGAAGCAGGAATCAGCAGATCGATAATGGTTTTGGATTTTTGCCCCAGGTGCGCAAAATAATTGCTGGCTACAGCAGTAATAAACAAAAATCCGAAGATCATAAATAGCGGCTCCCTGAAAACAAGATTTCTGGACGACACCGGACTGAGCCCCATAAACACCCTCCAGAAAGCAATCAGATAGCCCAGCAGGATCACCCCAAAAGCAACGGACAGCGTAACGAGGTAGATTTTCCCGAATTCCAGCCATTTTCTTTTAAGCAATAGCCCAAAACGCTCTATATTAAATGTATTGTTCATGTTTATCTGATTTAGTTAAAAGCTATTTTTATTTTAGTTTTCTCTGCCAGTACTGCATTAAAAAGGAGCTCCATATCCAGCTTACTCTCTTCTTTATGGTAATTTGGCATCAGGGCATTGTACCCCGAAAGCGAAGGTTCGGCATAGATCACCGTTTCATCCAGTTCTTTGATCCGTTTAAAACAAAGTTTATCAGTAATTTCTTCTACCGATGCCTTTAAAGCAATACTGCTTTCATCAAGCATGATCACTGTATCGATCAGGTTGTCCAGATCCCTAACCTGATGCGTAGAAATAATAATGCAGCGGTCTTCCGTAAGTGCGGCGGCCATAATTTTACGAAACTGCGCTTTAGAGGGGATGTCGAGACCATTGGTGGGTTCATCCATAATGATCAGTTGTGCCTGTGTAGCCAGGCCAAAAGCAATGATCAGCTTTTTCTTTTGTCCGTAACTCATATTAACGAGTTTCTGGGCTACAGGAATGTCAAATTCGGCCAGCAGTTCTTTAAAATAGCTATGGTTAAAATTGGGATAAAAGGCTGCATTCGCTTTTACATAAGCATCAATCTTTACCGATGGCAGATCAAACTCTTCAGGGATAAAACAGACCTGCTTCAGCAAAGCCGGTTGCCGTTTAGCAGGGTCAAAACCCATCACATCAATTTTTCCGCTCAGGGCATAGACCAGGCCGGCCATATTTTTCAATAAACTGGATTTGCCTGCACCATTTTTGCCCAGCAATCCGTAAATATGACCGGCACTTAGCTGCATGCTCAGTTTTTTGAAGAGCAGCTGTTGTTTGTTATATCCAAAATCCAGATCGGTAATCTTTATCATATACTACTGTATTAGTTAAATAATACACTAAAGTATAAGGTAACAATGAGACCTCCAAATTATTTGGATAAAATTTTTAATGATATTTGTTTTAAGCGTTTTCTTTTACCGGCTTTATAAGGTGGCCATATCAATTACAAAACGATAACGCACGTCACCTTTTACCATACGGTCGTAGGCGGATTGAATGTCTTTTATATCAATCATTTCAATATCGGAAACAATATTGTGTTCAGCACAGAAATCCAGCATTTCCTGAGTTTCGGCAATACCTCCAATACCTGATCCTGCTAAGCTTTTACGTCCACCAAGTAAACTAAATGCTGCTACTTGTGCCGGCTCCGGCGGAACGCCAACACAGATCATTGTGCCATTTGTTCTCAGCAAAGAAAGGTAAAGGTTAAAATCATGTGGTGCAGATACCGTATCCAGAATGAAGTCGAACGAACCTCTCGCTACTTTTAACTGAGCTGCATCTGTAGTAACCACAAAATTGTGGGCGCCCAGTTTTTTTGCATCAGCTTCTTTTGCAGGTGATGTACTCAATACAGTTACTTCTGCACCAAAGGCTACACCAAATTTAACAGCCATGTGCCCCAAACCACCCAGGCCCAATACGGCAAGTTTATGACCTTTGCCTACTTTCCAGTACCGTAACGGTGAATAGGTGGTAATGCCTGCACAAAGCAGCGGTGCTACCGCAGCCAGATCCAGTTTATCAGAAATATGCAGTACAAATTCTTCTCTAACTACAATCGTATTGGAATATCCACCATAGGTAGGCATAGAGCCATCACGCTCCATTCCGTTATAGGTCTGGGTATTACCCTCCAGGCAATACTGCTCCAGGTCCTGCTTGCAATTCTCGCAAACCTGACAAGAATCAACCATACAGCCTGTACCGGCCAGGTCGCCTACCTTAAATTTAGTTACATGATCGCCTACCTTAACTACACGGCCTACAATCTCATGTCCGGGTACCATTGGAAATATTCCCGGAAACCAGTCGTTTTTAATCTGGTGCAGATCAGAATGGCAAACGCCACAATACAATATATCAAACTGCACATCATGGGCGCCTACCTCACGACGGTTAAAAGTCCAGGGTGCCAATGGTGTATTTTCATCCTGTGCTGCGTATCCTTTAGTCTCTATCATCTTTATAAAATTTATAATTGTCTATACAAATGTAAATGATAAAGAAGAAATCTGTATAACGGTCAGGTCATGATTTTAACCTGCTTACCAGTTTATTTTTAACTGCAGGCCATTCAGCCGAAATGATAGAGAAACGTGCCGTATCCCTTATCGTATGGTCCACACCAAGCCGTTCTGCACGTAAAACACCTTCAAATTTCCCACCGATGCGCTCAATTGCTGCGCTCGACCGTTCGTTACGTACATCTGTTTGAAAACAGACCCGCAATGCTTTCCAGTTTTCAAAGGCATTGGTCAGCAACAACAGTTTACATTCTGTATTTACCGGTGTTCTTATCGCAGCTTCGGTTAACCAGGTATGCCCGATTTCACAAACGTCGGGCGTTTCTTTTCCATAAAACACAGCATTTTCGGGCCATGCCCAATGTTGTATGTTCCAGTACCTTGTCGATCCTTTTACTTTTCCATCTGCTATACCTACAATAGCATAGGGCAACATCGTGCCTGCTTCCTTTCCGGCAAGTGCAACTTCAATATATTTGTGCATTGCTGCTATGCCCTGCGGAACAAATGTCCACTTAAACAAGGATGGGTTGTATGCCGCAGCTTCAGCAAGGCCTGCGGCATGGGTATATGCCAGGGGTTCCAGCTTAACATGATTGCCAATTAATACAGTATGTTCCATACCTGTAAATTTAGGAAAGTTCCGCTATCAATAGGTTCTATATGGCATAGGTTTTTGAAAGGGAATTTCCTTTTTCAACATACCGGCAGCCTGCCCCGTTAACCATAAATAATGATCCGACGGTATCTCTTTTTCGTAAGGGACAAATTTACTGGCTCCAACAGGGGTATCGTGCCCAACTTTAAAAATAGCAGTTGCCTCATCTATTTCATCAAACATGGCCACATAAATCATCTCACATCCAATTTCTAAAGCACCCGATAATTGCTTCCAAAAAAAACTCCCTTTATTCCTTGGAATGGCATCAAAGGGATCATTGGGGCGCATATTTTTCCAGCTGAAACCTGGATAAACTACAGGTACATAGTCCAGTTTATTTTGCTTACACCAGGCCATATCTGTTTTAATACGTTCCTGAAATTGCGGATAGGTCTCTTCATTATACCTGCCTACAAACCAGGGATGCACAATATCTGCTCTTTTTATCGTCTGGTGGAGTTGGGGATCACTTTGCGTATCAAACTTTAGTTCTCTCCACCAGGTAGGTACACCAAGAAGTAAGGAACAACTTCCATATACCGGGTCGCTCTTAAAAAATGTAATTAACTTATCTATTTCAGACAGTCCATATTTTCTTCCATCATTAAAGCCAACACCCCATATGGCCACTAAAGGCTTATTATTGTGAAATAAATAATTCTCATTTAAATCTTTATTGTTTAATTTATACGTATCCACTAAACTTTTCCAATCGGCAATCACCTTTGTATAATCTGATGCATTCATCCCGGATAAATCATACATTACAGCTAAAGCCCTGTCGTATTTTTTAGCTGCATTTACTGCAGATTGAAATACTTTCTGATAATGTTTGTTTCCTTTTTCATCTTTTAACGTTGTCACAAAGCGCTGCATGAAAACCCCATCTATACCATAGTCCCTCATCCATCTAAAATGCAGGTCCACAGTACTCTCATCATATGAACTAAAAACATACGCAGCTCCCCCGTTGGCATATGTAAAAGATGTTTTATACTTTGCAGTGTAATCTGTAACATCTGGCCACATATCAATTTTACAGTTACCCGGTTCAAACCTGTTGTCCCTGTTTTTATAATGGTTCCAACCCCTGTCTGCTCCGTCACCATCGGCATTAAACCAACCCTGATAACCTGCCATCACCAAACCTTTATAGCTCATGTATTTACGGGTTTTAGATTGGTTTTGTTTACCAACAGAACGGCAATTCATACTCAATAACAATGCAGGGCATAAAAACGCCAATAATATTTTCTTCATACTAACTTTCTAATAAATAAAACTTATTTTATGATTTTAAAGTGATCAATCATTAACCCTTCGGTATTAAACACCTCATAACTGAGCTGATTATTTTCTATGGTCATTACGGCATAGGTATACATCTTTTCATTGGGTGTAAATACCATAGAAGGCATATCTGTACCACCAATCCCCTGCAAAGAACCTCCGGCCGATCCATTGGTAATGTAAACTGTCCCCTCAGGCTTTTGATAGATATGTTTATCTGCCGATTTAAAAATCTGGTCGTTCTTAATGGCAGTATGGCGTTCGTACACATGACGATGTCCGGTTAAGCAAAGGTCTATGCTATATTTATCAATAAGAGGGGTCACATTTTTTTGCCATTGTGGTACTAAACTCACCCCATAGGCGTACATGGGATAATGTGCATACAGAATAATCCATTCAATTCTTTTATTTTTTCTGGCCTTTGTAAGGTCATCATTTAGCCAGTTATATTCCGGAGAACCCTTTTCATATAACAACTTATCTACTTTGGCCGCTCCTTGTGCATATCCAGAATTGATAGCTACAAAATGGATGTTCCCATAGTCATAAGAATAATTGATATAATCTCCCGGAAGATTAAATAAATCATAATAGATCGGAAAAGGTTTTTGGAAAGAGGTGTCCTGGTTTGCGTTTACCACGTCATGATTACCGGTTACAGGCATAAACGGTATCTGTGCATTAAGTGGCTGTGTAGTATTTAGAAAAGCATCCCAACTTTTAACTACAGATCCATTTTCTACAACATCACCCATGTGCGCAATTAAATTGAATTTATGTTGCGCCATTTTCTGAACTATTTTGCTGGTTTCTTCAAAATCAAGGTTACCCTTGTTATTTTGGGTATCGCCCCAAACCCCAACTACATATTTACCTCTTTTACCGATTTTAGGTGCGGTTTTAAAAGAATAAACAGCACTCCAGCCCTCCAAATCAGAACCACACTGGTAGTAATAAGTCGTCCCGTCCCGTAAATTACTTAACTCAGCCTTATAAATATAGGCGCCTTTTAAACCACTTTTTGCATTTACCAAAGCAGTGGCCAGGTTGTTCAGCTTATCACTTTTAAGCCCATATCTAACCATTTTATTATTTGGCATTTTGCTGTTCCAGGTAATGGCCATGGTATGGCTGGTATTTGTTTCGTGTTGCCCTGTCCAGCTCAGGTGTATATTTTTAGGCTGTGCAAAAGCACCGGCAGAAAAAAATACGCTCACCATAATTAAGATCAATCCAGATGGTTTCATATCTTCTTATTAAGTTCTTACTTTGTTTTACCCCATTGTTTATTTGGTGTTTCCCCCATTACCAATTCTAAATTCCCACCTTTCAGGATATCAGAATGATTAAACGAGTGCTTATCCCAATTTACACCATTTAACTTTGCACTTTGAATATATTTTGCTGTAGATGAATTGTTCCTGGCTACAACGGTAAATGTTTTACCATTTTTAAGCTTCAAACTTATTTTATTAAACACAGGGCTACCAATATGGTAAACAGGTATACCAGGTGTAACCGGATAAAAGCCCATCATAGAAAACACCACAAAGGCACTCATTCCTCCCCCGTCTTCGTCCCCCGGAATACTAAATAAATTATCTGTGAACCAGGTATCCATTAACATGCGTATACGTTTCTGGGTTTTCCAGGGAGAGCCCAGGTCATTATAAAGATAAGGGATATGGAAGCTTGGTTCATTTCCCATTACAAACTGGCCAACTAAACCAGTTGCATCAGGAAACGTATTCCAAAGTACGTATTTACTTCTGCCAAGATCTTCTCTAAAAAGATTATCTAATTTATTTTCTGCAGCCTGTTTGCCGCCCATCAATTTAAACAAACCCTCCAGATCATGCTTTACGTCCCAGTTATAGGTATAAGCATTATTTTCAGTAAAATATTCTCTTCCACCCTGACCGCCTGAAAATTTAGGATCAAATGGTTCTATCCATTGCCCTTTATCGTCCTTGGGCCACATAAAACCTTTACTTTCACGAAAAACATTTTTATAGTTCTCAGCCTTGGCCAAAAACAGTTTACTATCTGCAGCTTTACCAAGCGTACCTGCCAGCTTTGAAATGCACCAGTCATCATAGCTTTGCTGTAAAGTAACCGCAACAGATTGTCTTTTTTCAAAATCATGAACTTCATTTACGCTTTCTTTTTCGCCCGGTCTTAAAGCTGGGAAATACCCTTTTTCGGCATAAAAAGAATCAAGGCCTATTGCCGGACCATTTCTCCAGGGTAAAAGTGTTGCTTCTAAAGAATTTTTCTTCAAACCTGCATAAGCTTTTTCCACATTAAAATTACGTATTCCCTTAAACCAGGCATCGGTAATCCATGCTGCTGCATGATTTCCGGTCATACATGGATTGTCGCCAAAAACCAATGCAAAAGAAGGCATCCAACCAGATTGTTCGTACATATTCACATAGGATGAAATCATATCAGCCTGCCTATCCGGATTCAGGATCATATGCAAAGGCTGATGGGCCAGGTAAGAATCCCATATCCAGTTGTCTACATAAAAAGGTCTCGAATCTGAATGGACTTTGTGATCATATGCACTATAATAACGGCCATACTCATTGATGTTGACCATACGTTCATAAGTACGGTACAAGGCCGTATAAAAAGAGCGTTTGTTGGCAAGTGTCCCTCCTTCTACCGTAATCTGGTTTAAAGCCTCTTCCCATACCTGTTTAGCTGTTGATTTAACTTTTTCAAAACCCCAGTTTGGGATTTCTTTCTCTAAATTAATCTTTGCCTGTTCTACGCTGATATATGAAATGCCATAGCGAAACTCAACACCATGAGAATTGCCCACTTTAAGAAAAAGGTTCTTATTCCCGGTTCCATCTTTATATTTTGATTCAGTAACATCTGCATTTAACTCCCCATAGAAATAAGCTTTCATGCCCTGAAAATCTTCTGAGCCACTAAGGATCCGTTTACCGGAAACTTTCAATTCTCCTGTTTCATTTACAACACCCAATCTTAGCCAATTGGCAGATGATGATGGAAATTTAAACCTGTAATATCCGCTCCTTTCCGAAGGAGAAAATTCTACCTTTATACCCGATTCTTCTAAAACAGCCGTATAGTAATGTGGTGCTGTTTTTTCCAGATCGTAAGTAAAACGCTGCTTCCAGCTTTTCTCATTCACTACTCCATTATATGGCATAACGGCAAATACATTCCCAATCCGGTGAGAATACATATTGAGGGGGAAATAACTGATCTGATCATCAAGCTGATCTTTGCGTACCGGATAAACCCTGACCATGCTATTGGGCAGGTGCATTGTTGGCCTTGTAGGCTCAAGGATATGCCCTACCGCCCCAATGGTCGGATCAACGTATTGCAGATTACTGGTTACTTCCTGCGCTTTCAGCCTGCTTTGTGAAAGCAACAGACATAAGAGCATTAACTTTATACTATTCTTCATAAACTATGATGTGGTTTTATTTTAAATCAAAGCGCATTGCTATTTCATCAGGCAAACTCAATTGTCTTTTTTCAATACTTCGTTAATGGCATAACCAATACAGCCGTTCGGCATTTGGATCCTAAGCAATGCAGCCAGTGTAGCAGAAATATCTGTCATATTTGTTTGTCTGTTTGTACGTCCCTGACTGATGCCCCAGCCCATCCAAACCAGGGGAATGTGGGAGTCATAAGGGTTCCACGCACTGTGCGAGGTACCGGTACGTCCTGTTGAAAAAACTGCGGGATCCAGGATAAGCTGTATCCCCCCTGAGCGATGTGCATTATGCCCATTTATAATCCTTCTTTTTATTTCCTCAGGCACGCTGGCATCCCCCACTTTATCCAGATCTACAACAAAAGCGATTTCTTTCTGAGTTTTTAAATAGGCAACGCACACTTTTCTGATGGCCTCTTCATTAAGCTTATTGGATTTGATCACATTATAGTTAAAATGGACCTGGGCATTCATCATACTCAATACAATGTCTTTCACTTTAAAAACATCTTCCAGGGCCTGGTTCATTTCGCGTTGCACCTTACTGCCAGACCAGTTGGAAGAAGGTAATTTATTATCGTTACTAAACTTAACATTATGGGCAGCCCCATGATCAGCACTTAAAAACAAGGTATAATTCCCTTTCCCAACCTTAGCATCCAAATACGTCAAAAATTCAGCAATGTCTTTGTCCAATCTTAAATAGGTATCTTCAGTCTCTATGGCATTTACGCCAAATTTATGCCCTACATAATCAGGTGGCGAAATGCTTATGGCCAGCATATCGGTAAATTCACCCTGTCCCAAATGCTCATTGTCTATAGTTGCTTTTGCCAGGTCCAGGGTAAATGTGCTTCCATAAGGGGTAGAACGGAGTATGTCATACCCTTTACTCATCATCTGAGAAGTTTTTATAGGAAATGTAGGTGTATTTTGTCCATCAAATAAACCTTCATAAGGGGTGTCATCTTTAGTACTCTGTGTATAAGTTTTAATGTCATACAAGGTATTCCAATCCTGGCTTAGGTATTTTGCAGGTAGTTTCTTTTCATTAAACTTTTTCAGCCAGGCAGGCAGATCATTCATATAATAAGTGCTTGTAATCCAGTTTCCTGATCCTGAATCAAACCAATAGGCTGCATCGGCACTGTGGCCAGCAGGTAAAATACCGCCCCTGTCTTTCAATGCAATACCAATTACTTTAGATTTAAAATTTGTAGCCAGTTTCAATTCATCTCCAATGGTATTGGCCAGTAAATTTCTTGGCGACATCTTGCCGGACTTAGATTTACTACCCACGGTTTCGACCGTTGAATCGCCTGCGCAGTAAACGGTTTTACCTGTAGCATTGATGATAAAGTCATTACCCGCAATACCATGTATTGCAGGAACCGAGCCAGTATAAATGGTACTATGGCCTATACCAGTTACGGTAGGTACATAGTCGATAAAAGTATTTTCACATGAAAACCCTTCGTTAAGCAAGCGCTTGAACCCATTTTGCTGATAGCGCTCGTAATATCTATACAAATAATCCCAACGCATCTGGTCTACTACCAGCCCCACTACCAGCTTAGGGCGGGGCAATTTATTTGAACTTTTATTTTGAGCTATACTGGATAAGGAACTGACAAAAAGTATCCACAATAATAATTTCCTGATTCGCATGTGATTTGGTTAAGTAAAAAATTTAGTTGAAATGTTTAGTTGTTCAAGGTGCATTACTGCACCTTGAATTCTCTTCTGGTAATCCCCAGAAACTGTTTGGTAAACTTTTTAGAAGGTTCAAGCGCTGTCCCTTTAGAAAAATCATTCCAGGAATTGATAATTACCATCTGATTTGTGCCCATATTACGTTTGGCCACATTGGTATAATCCACATAATTTTTTTCTGTTCTCTCTATAATCCGCTGTGTTGCAGCACTAGGTTCATTATAACCCGGAAATATGCAGGGCACATATTCCACATTTAGTTTATCCAGTGAAGTTTTCCAGTTTTGCCAGCTCAGGTCAACATAACTGTAAAATCCATACCACCTGTCATAATCTGGCGTATTCCAGGTATTCAAAACAATTGCATCCATAGCTGCAAGGGCAGTCTGATCAAAATTAACCGGGGCCGTCCATCCTGTCGATAATTCTCCGATAAAATAAGGATTAATGCCCAATGCAGTAAATTCTGTTCTTAACGATGCCATGACCATTTTATAATCTATACTGGTCAGGGCTGATGATGAAAGATTAAGTGGGGTAATTAAGATTACAGGACGTCCACCAATTTTATAATAGTAATCCTTGCTGATATGCTGCGTAACCAGGGTTTTAAACTCATTAACCATAGTCTGCAGCTTTGTACCTGTTAATGGGGCGGCATTTGTAGCATTAAGATGTGCAGTATTGAAACCAATAACCATCTTTACGTTCTGATTCGTTCTTCTTGATGCAAATGCACTTAACAGCGAATTATCTGTAGCCGCTGCATTCCATTTAAAGATCAGGTAATCTACGCCTGCCTCGTCTGCCCAGTTAAGTTGCTGAGGGAATACAGCAGCATCTGTAACTGCATTATAAGATTTGCCCCCAGCCGGCACCACCAATGAGGTATCTGAATGCGCTTTATTCCAATCCGTTGCTGTATAATTAAAATAATATGCACCTACCTTAGCATCTGATGTAAGTTTAATTGCCGGAATGTCATAGATATACTTATCCTTATCTATTAACACAGGATCTTTTTTACATGATGCCAATACAATTATGCATAATGCAATATTTATAATTTTTTTCATAATCTTCTATTTAATTATTGGGGCAAAAATGGATTTTTCTTAACTGGAAGGGCAAACCACAATTTAGTTTTTAATGCATCTGCAGCACCTAACCAAGGTATGGCTCTATTAATTTCAGCAGTATTCACCTGGTATTCAATACCAGGGTAATTTAACCGTTGCGGGATATAGGCATAGCCTACAGTTCCCCCTTCGCCACCATCAGGGTTAAAATGCGGAGGAAACTCTAAAACCTGGCTTCTTCTGATCAGTGTCCATGCATCCATTGCATTGTAAAAACCCGCCAGCCAATTCTGCATCACAATTTGTTTGTACGGATCTATCCTGGTAATTGCACTGGTAGTCAGCCCAAGGTAATCTGCAAATTCTGCCTTCCTCCCTGTAGTATCTACTACCGAATTCAGTTTAATACCTGGTTGGTTTAAATAATTGGTAATGGCCTGCAGTGGAATACCATACTTGGTCATCGAAGCTGTAACCCCTTCATTATAATACTGTTCGGCGGTTTTAATCCCTCCCCAGCCTTTTAATTTGGCTTCAGCTTTTAAAAAGCAGGTTTCTTCATAAGAAAGAAATACATATTCGGCATCAGGCTTGGTAAAGTAACTCCCAATCTGCGAATAATCCAGCTGTCCCAACGGAGAATGCGGATTACCCCCGGGTATATTAACCCCTAATGGCAATTGAGTGCTTTTTGGCTGCCCCCAATATCTACCCGAATAAGGGCCCTGGGCTGCTGGTTTGGCATATACCGGTAGTCTTGGGTCCTGATAAGGCAGCATGTATTGAACCAAAGATTCACTGATCACATTTAAACTTGAAGCATTCGCGCCAGCCTGCAAAACATTATACTCATATAAATAACTCCAGATTCCGGAGGTTGTACCCCAGAAAGCCCTCGCGGTTTCTGTAGCAGCGACAATGGTATTCGATTCGTTAGACAGCAGCTCGGCAATCACCTCTTTCGCCCTGGATTCTGATACATTCGATATTTGTATCGCAAGTCGCAGCCTCAACGCGTTTGCAAATTTCTTCCATTTCAACAAATCACCACCAAACACCGCATCAGCATTCCCCTTATAGGTATCTCCCTGAAGGTCTATAGCAGCCGAAGCATCTTTTAAGTCATTCAGCAGTGCTATATAAATATCTTCCTCTTTGTCGTAAGCAACGTAAGCATCTCCATTTAGTGCTTTCGTTTTAGGAACACTACCCCATACAGCTACAATATTAGAATAGATATAGGCCTCAAAAATTTTGGCAATGGCCACCCGGTTTTGATACCCCGGATCATCCGCATAATTAACCTGGATCTGGTGTACAGGCTGAAGACAGGAAATATAAGCACTACTCCAGTAACTATTTACAGCCGAGGCGAAAGTATAATACCTTTGAAGTTGGCCACCTCCAACAGATACATAATTGGAATAATGTGACAGGGCCTCACGACGCATCTGTCCACCAAAAAGGTTCATCGTATTCAGCACCGAAGTATTCAGTAGGTATTCCGGATCTACATTTTCAGGATTGTTGGTATTGATATTGGCTTTTTCCAACTCCTTTTTGCAGGATATAAGTACTATCGCAAAAGATAGTATGCATAATAATTTATATATATATTTCATGAGTATAGTTTAAAAAGTCAACCTTAGATCTAATCCATAAGTAGTAAAAGGTGGTAAAGAACCATATTCTATACCTTGTCCATTCCCCGAGGTTACACTTGATTCAGGGTCAATGCCTTTAGGTGCCTTTTTATAAATAGTCCATAAATTTCTGCCTGACAAAGAAATCCGGGCATTAGAAACTTTTAGTTTTTTAAAGAATGGGCTGGTAAGGTTATAACTGATTACGGTCTCTCTTAATTTCACAAAAGAAGCATCAAAGATTTGGAGCTCATCCAGATTAGAAAACCCGTTTGACTGGGGGGTAATATACTTATTGTTGGGAGTACCGTCTTCAAAATAAGCATCCTTATAAATAAAACCAGCCGTTAAGTTAGCTGCACTTTCACCGTAAATATAGCTGTGTAAATAATAATCCTCACGCCCTTCAAGTGTGTTGCTGATAGCACCTGAAATATATGACCGCCTATACGTACCAGAATAAAAACTACCACCTTTACGTATATCTATCAAAAAGCTCAAACCAAAATTTTGATAACGCAGGGAATTCCCAAATCCTCCGGTCCAGTCTGGCATAGCATTACCTAAAACCAAATTACCTTGTGCTATCGGAAGTCCACTTGCTGCCACCAGTTTGCGACCCTGTTCATCACGCTGCCAGCCAGCTCCTCTTATTACACTATAAGGTTGGTCTACCTCCGCAAAAACCAGTAATCTGCCAAACCAGGAGTTTAGCTGAAAACTATTCACACCATCAACTAAGCTTTTTACCTTCGAATTGTTCTGTCCATAATTTGCAAACATGTTCCACTCCAGTTTTTTGCTTTTTAATGGGGTTCCAGACAAGGTAAACTCAGTTCCCCAATTCTGAATTTCACCGGCATTATAATATTTTCTATTGTAGCCGCTTGTTGGAGTTATCTGAGCTGTCAGGATCTGATTGGTAGTTGATGTTTTATAATGGGTTGCTCCAAACGTCAACCTGTCTTTTAAAAATCTAAGATCTATACCAAATTCCAAAGAGGCTGTCTTTTCAGGTTTCAAATCTGGGTTAAAAAACGTTGAGGCCAGTGAAGCATAGGCCTGACCATTATAAATCCCATTAAAAGAATAAGTAGGGGCAAGTTGGTAAGGACTGGTATCATTACCCACAATGGCATACGAAGCCCTTACTTTTCCAAATGACAATATACTTTTTGGAATATCTTTAAATGCATCAGTAAAAACAAAGGAACCCCCAATTGATGGATAGAAATAAGAATTATTCGCCTTAGGCAACGTTGACGACCAGTCATTTCTTGCCGTTACATCCATAAAAAGATAGCTGTTATATCCAAAAGACATAGAACCATATACCGAATTGATGATCTTTTTTGAGGCAAACTGCGTTACGGCAGGAAATTCTCCCGTGTTGGAAAGATTGATCAATCCTGCCTGGATAAGCGAATTGATGCGCTGTTCATTCTTTTTATTTGAGGTTTGAAAACGTCCGGTCCCTACAAATGAATTTACAGAAAGCTTTCCAAACTTATTATTTGCAAACAAAACCAGGTCGGCATTTGTACTTTGCAGGCTATTGTTTATGGTACTCATACTACCATTAGGACTGCTTTGCGCCCCTTTATTGTTAAAGGTATAACCATCCACCCAATACATTTCGGTTCCCACCTTTGCGGTTAGCCTTAACCATCCGTTTATTCTGGCATTCACATTAAACGCGCCTAAAAGTTGATTTTTGGTGTCTTCATTGGGATTTTCATTGATGGCCCAATAGGGATTAAGGAAATCCGTATGGGTATTGATCTCATTACCGTACTGGTCTTTATAATTTTTAAATTCCGACAACTGGTCATCACGAACCATATAGGCATATTGATAAACCGGGTTTTTGGAACTTCCGTTCATATATTGTCTGTTCGTTACTTTATTATTAATAAAAGTAACCTTAGAATCCATATCAAGCCATTTTGTAAATTTATTGAGCACCCTGATATTGGCATTGTGTCTGATGTTATCGTTGATGTTCTTTACTACACTTCCACCGGTATAATTGGTATAAGAAAACCTGTAATTATTTTCTGCATTGCCCCCATCTATGGCCAAAGAATTGGTAAGCATTGCCGCAGTGCTATAAAAATCCCTTACGTTATCTGGTTGCGCCAGATATGCCTTTGGCGAACCATTTACACTGATAACCGGCTGACCCAAAAATGGTGCTCCCCAACTCCTGTTAAATACATTTAAGCTGGGTATTCTATCCGGGTTACTGGTAGATCCGGAGCCATCCAGTTTAAAACTATTTCCTGCACCAAACATATTCTGATAGTCAGGAAATTCAGTGATCCGCTGAAATGTTGAATTGGAGTTAAACGTTACCTTAAACTTTGTTCCGGCAGATTTTTTAGTGGTGATCAGAATTGCCCCGTTAGCCGCCCTCGACCCATACAATGCAGCAGCATTTGGTCCTTTCAGCACTTCTATATTTTCAATATCCTCAGGGTTAATGTTCCCTGCAATATTGCCATAATCCAAATTGTTATTTCCAGATGTGGTTACCTTGCTATCTCCGGTCTCGTTATCCACCGGTATCCCATCAATAACAAATAAAGGCTGATTATTCCCAGTGATCGAGTTGTTACCCCGGATAATTATTCTTGCAGACCCTGTATTACTGGAAGCAGGTGTAACCTGAACTCCTGCAATCCTCCCCGAAAGTGAAGAAACAATATTTGTAGTGGGTGCCTGGTCAATGTAGATACATCCATACTTTGTCTGGAATAACTCAAAGCTTTGGCTTCCCTTTTTATGCCTAAAGCCGTCACCACCACACTTTGCAGTTCCCTGCTTTCTTCAGAGAGCTGAACATTTACAACCGTACGTCCGTTTATTGTCTCCGTCTGGGACGTCATTCCAATATAAGAGAAAGTCAATTGCTTAGTATTGTTAGCAACTTTTATGGAATAATCACCAGTTGAAGTGGTTACCGCATTAAATCTTTGCCCATCTGTCATTGCGCTTACCCCAACTCCAGGTATGGGTTCCCCTCTTACATCCGTAACTTTTCCCGTAATCTGCTGCTGGGCGCATACATACATAGGAAAAAGAAAAAATAGCATTAATAAGTACTTGTTTGCTTTCATACAATTTCGTTTAATTGGTTATTTGGAAGGTTAGGTTTGTTGGTTAGAGCGAAGAAAGGATTAAATCATTAATAAAACATTAATAAAGCCTTAATATGGCATCCGATGCCATGTTAAGGCTTTATTAATCTACGATTTTGCATCAAGCAACGCCGTTAGGCTCACAGTTGCCCAGGCATTACTATCCACATTTTTATAGATCATCATCTCCACCTCGTTTTTCTCAGATATATGCATAGTAGCGTATCCACAAAAATCTGCAAACTCGAAATGTTCGATAAAAGGACGTTCATTTTCAATGTTATCTTTTCGTTCCTGAATGGTATCCGGTGAAAATTTTGGCTCCAGGCCCAAAAGACTAGCATTATAAGCATCCAAGCCTTTTAGGTGATTTTTAACCATTGCATTTGGTGCATCTATCACGCTTCCGATAGCCACCTGAACAAACTTACCCTTAGTGGTTTTACGGCTCAAAATACTGGTTTTATGTAAGTGTGCGGTAAGCACTATAGCACGATGCTCGCCGAGTAAATTAAGCAGTTCTTCTCTTTTATCTTTCTGGTTTGGTTTCGCAAAAATATGCCAGTTGGCGCGTGCACTATAAGGAACCACGGGTTGATGGACACTAAAAAATAAACGTTCTTCTTTACATTCCGGGAGTATTTTTTTAAGCCATTCCAGGCTTTCATCTGCGGTATAACAATCAAAAATAATAAAACGTGTATTTTTATGTACAAACGTATAATTCGCAGTACTCAGAGCCTGCTTTAATTCCTTTTGTTGCCAGTCCAGCACAGTTTTTTTATAAACTTCTCTCGCACCTTCGCCAGTAATGTCATGATTGCCCTTCACCACAAAAAATGGGCGCTTCAAATCCATATCTGCTACATACGAAATAAACTCCTGTGTTTGTTGTTGTGCAAGTTTTTCAGACCCGCACAAACCCTCTACAAAATCGCCTAGCTGCAACCACAAATCGGCATTTACCGTTTTTGCCTTATCCTTTGCCACACGCATCAACAAAGGAAAATTATCCCTTGTAATACGCGAATAATTTTGGATCTGAACAATATCATTTGGATATTTTAGTTTCAGATAATCCATGTCATGGTGTTCCAGTTTATCGAAATGGATGTCACCCAGCAACATAAAGTTAAAACCATTGCCCCTGCTCGGGATAAAATTAAATGCTGATGCTCCCAACGGCAGTGCCGCAGCAACCATACTTAAGGAAGCAATAAATTTTCTTCTGTTAACAGTAGTTTTCATGAGCTTATTTTTTAATGGTGTTAATTAATCTTAAATTGTTTTCTGGTCATTTGCAAAAAAATATTGCCATAGGTTTCAGTTGGTTCAATGGCGGTGCCCAACTGGAAATTATTCCAGGAATTGATCAATACAATGCGTTTACTGCTCATATTGCGCTTGGCAACATTCGTAAAATCAGTATAAAATTCCGGCGTATAGCCAATGTCATACATTTTGCTGGCAGGTGTCATTGCCTTATCGTTATATCCCGGAGCAATACATGGCACAAAATCAACCTTCCAGGTTTTGGTAGAATCAGTCCAGTTTTTCCAGTTCATATCAACAAACGAATTAAAAAACACCGATCTGTCATAAACATCCGTTGTCCAGTTATTTGCATTTACACCATCCATTGCTTTTATAGCAGGTGCATAGCGTACCGGAGGTAACCAGCCCAGGGTAATTTCTCCGATGACATATAAATTCAGGCCTGCATCAGTCATCGCTTGTTTTAAAGCCGGAATCACAGTTGCATAATTGATACTTGATCCTGCAGAAGAAGACAAATTCAACGGCGTAATCATAACCACAGGCCTGCCATCTACCTTATAGTAGTAATCTTTATCAAAATGACTACTGGCCAGCGTCTTAAATTCGTTAATCATGGTGGTCAGCTTGGCCCCGGTTAAAGGTGAAGCATTGGTGGCGCTTAAGTGCGCAGTATTAAAATTGATCACCATTTTCACATTATTGTTCCGGCCCTGCAAAAATGCATTCAAGATCGGGTTTCCCGCAGCACCATTCCAGTTAAAGATAAAAAAGTCAAGTCCGGCCTCATCGGCCCATTTGCGGTGCTGGTCCATAATCAAAGGGTCCAGTGCATTATATTCACCTTTCACTGGTTTGAAAGTATATTTTTTAGCCCAGTCTGCCGTAGTGTAATTGGAGTAATAAGCACCAACCACTACATTTTCAGTAAGAGGTACCGGATCAATTTTATAATTAAAGTTTGGGGGCAGGTGCTCATTGTTCTTTTTACAGGAAACGAAAGCTGTTAAAAGTATAAGTATATAAAGATATGATTTCATCACAATCTGGTTTAAAATGGTAAAAAAGGATTTTTCTTAACGGGCAACGCAAACCATAACTTCGTGTTAAGGTTATCGGCACCGCCCAGCCAGCCAATGGCTTTATTTACTTCTCCAATATTGGTCTGCAATTCATCTGAGGGATATGGCAAACGGTTAGGCACATAGTCGTAAGTACCATCATAGGTAGCAAATTGCGGCTGAAATTCAAGCAACCTGGTCCTTCTGATCAGTGTCCAGGCATCTACGCCCTGCCCCGGGATGGCCAGCCAATGTTGCATCACAATCTGACGCAAATTATCACCTGCAGGAATATAACTGGAACAGATCTGCAACCAGTCTTTAAATTGGGCGCTCCTGCCAACGGTATCAGATGCCGTACTCCACTTAATGCCGGGTGTATTTTTATAATTGCTTGCCTGTGTTACAGTAAGGCCATACCTGTTAAAAGAAGCATCTATACCTTCATAATAATACTGCGAAGCATTTGGGTTGCCCCACCATCCCTTTAACGCAGCTTCCGCCTTTAAAAAACAAGCTTCAGCATATGAAAGGAACACATATTCCGCATCGGGCTTTAAAAACCGCTCACCTATAGCCGAATAGTCATCTTGTTTTAAGCCGGTATGCGGATTGGTTAAACCGTTAGCATAAGTTGATCCCCCTCCATAAGAGATGTTCTGTCCAAAGTAAGTTCCGGTTTGCGGGCCTTGTTTCGCCGGCTGTGCATATATAGTTAACCGTGCATCGTTGTAAGGCGCCATGTGGTAAACCAGCGACTCATTGGTAACCGGAATAGTGGCCTTGTTGGCAGTATAATTGTATACCGCCCTGTCGTAAAGCGGACTCCAGGTATCACTGGTTGTGCCCCAGTTTGCCGCAGCCGTTTCAGTCTGGGCCTTCATCGTATACTGTTCCGTTTGAAAAACTTCTTCTACTACCCTTTTGGCTAACACAGGATCGCCATTGGGCGCATCGTTAGAAATCCGGATGGCCAGTCTTAACCTCAGTGTATTTGCAAATTTCTTCCATTTTAAAAGGTCACCGCCAAAAATCTTATCTGCATTTACAGTATATTTATCACCGGTAAGGCTTAATGAATCCGTTAAATTTTTAAGATCAGCCAATACGTTCACATATACATCCTGTTCTTTGGTATAAGGAACACTTGGCGTACCCAGCAAGGCACCTTCCGTAGGAACACTTCCCCATATCGCCACTGCATTGGATAGGATATAATTTTTCCATATGCGCGCAATCATCACCCTGTTGGTATAAGCAGGATCATTTCTATAATTTACAATAATCTGGTTTACAGGTTGGGCGGCTTGTACATAAACTGCGCGCCAATAAGTATTGTCCTCGTTCAGGTCGTAGTTGTAGCGCTGAAAATTACCCTGAAAGCCAGAGAAATGGTGTGTATAGTTAAAAAATACCACACGGTTCATATTGCCGCCAAACAGGTTCATTGTTTCAAAAATGGAAGTGGTCAGTAAAAAATCCGGTTGCACTTTCACAGGTTTGTTCGGATCTGTATTGATTTCTTCAAAATTTTTGGTACAAGACAATAAGCCAAACGCAATAAGCGCTATAATTATAATTTGTTGTTTCATGATCTGCAGTTAAAAAGTAAGTCTGATATTCAATCCATAAATTGCATTCGGAGGCAACGCACCATTCTCAATTCCCTGTCCGTTACCAGAGGTAGACATTGCTTCAGGATCCAGGCCACGTGGGGTTCTTCTATAAAGAATAGCCAGGTTCCTGCCGGATAAAGAGAACCTTGCCGTTTTAACCGGCATTTTCGACAACAGCTTAACAGGTAATGTATAACCGACCGTAACTTCTCTTAGCTTTACATAAGACGCATCATAGATCACAAATTCTGCATAATTCGGCCTTGCATATTCGTAGTTCTGAGGGGTAACGAACTTCGTATTTTTAGTCCCATCCGCAAAATAGGCATCCCATATTGCACCACCACTTAACTCTGTATTGTTCTCCCCAAAAATCACAGTATGTTTATAATAATCATCGCGTCCGTATAAGGTTTCCGCTAAAACACCGTTCGTCAGCATTCGCGAAATACTACCAGAATACATTACCCCACCCATTTTAACATCTACCAGGAAACCGAGGTCCAGATTTTTAAACTTAAAAGTATTGTAAATGCCACCAATCCAATCCGGTGAAGCCGTTCCAAAGGCCATGTCATTATCCTTAACCAATAAGGATCCCCCATCCTCGATCAACATCCTGCCCTGGGCATCGCGGGCCACTCCCAAACCCCGCAAATAGGCATATGGTTTTCCCACTTCAGCATATACATACAGGTAACTCGAATTGTTATTCAGCTGGAAACGATCAATCCCCTCTATCAGCTCTACTACCTTCGAATTGTTCGCCGCATAATTAAGCTGGGTTGTCCATGAAAAGTTCTTCCCGGCAATAACCTTTGCATTTCCGCTCAGTTCATAACCCCAGTTCTTTATTTTTCCGGCATTATAAATCCGTTTTAAATAACCGCTTGAAGATGGAAGCTGAGCTGTTACAATCTGGTTAGTAGTAGCAGCATTGTAATAGGTGCCATCGATTGAAACCCTATTTTTAAACAACCTTACATCCATTCCTAACTCAAAAGACGTTGTCCTTTCGGGCTTAAGATCTGCGTTGTTCATTGTAGTGGCCAGTGAAGCCAGGGTGGCCCCATTTAAAAAACCATTAAATGAGTAAGTCTGGTCTAATCTATACGGATCGGTATCATTTCCTACGATGGCATAAGATGCGCGCAATTTGGCAAAACTAAGGATGTCGCTCTTCAAACCTAATATTTCATTCACAATCAATGAGCCGCCAACGGAGGGATAGAAGTAAGAATTATTAGCCCTCGGCAATGTAGATGACCAATCGTTTCTACCTGTTACATCAACAAAAGCATACCCTCTGTAACCTAAAGAAACAGAACCAAAAACAGAGTTTAAACGTTTATCACGTTGCTGTTGCGTAACCGTTGGAAACTCTTTGGCGTTGGATAAATTAATTAAGCCAGGCTGCAATAACGAATTGATCCTTTGTTCCCTTCTTTCAAACCAAGAGCTAAAACTACTGGCACCCAGCATGGTACTCACCGAAAATCTATTAAAGGTCTTATTGGCTACAAGCGTACCTTCCAGGTTAAAATTTTGCTGCTTGGTATTAAAGGTACGCATAAAACCATCAGGGTTGCTGGCCACAATAGAACCAATATTATTAAATTCAAAACCATCCCACCACAGCACGTCGGCACCTAAGCGTCCATTAAAAACCAGCCAATTGGTGAAATTCACTTTAGGGTTCAAAGATGCAATTATACGGTCTTTAACGTCCCGGTTGGGGTTCTCATTAATTACCCAAAAAGGATTGCTGAAATTACGATGCGTCCCTATTTCCATTCCGGTTAGTGGGTCTTTATAGGGCATGAGTTCGGCAAGATCAGTACTCCTGCCCATATGCGTATACAGGTTTGTTGGATTCCGGCCATTCGCATTCGAATACTGTCTGTTGTCAACCGCATCTCTTACGTAACTGATCTTACTGTCCAGGCTCACCTTTTTACTAAAAGTATTTTGCAGGCGTACGTCTCCGGTTTGCTTATTGCTCAGGTTAAATCCATCCACTACACTGGATCCGGCATAATTGGTATAGGAAATCCTGTAAATACTACTTGTATTCCCACCTTCTACGGCGATATTATTGGTCAGCAATGAAGCAGACTGATAAAAATCCCGAATGTTATCCGGCTGTGGCAGGTAGGGTTTGATTTCACCATTTAAAGCAACATAAGGCTGCCCCATCATAGGCGACCCCCAACTGCGATAATTAACCATGGCTTCAGGCAAGCGATGTGTATTGTCAATGTAAAATGAAGTCCCTACTCCGTAAGCATTTTGGTATTCTGGAAATTCGGTTAATCTCTGCATCATTAAACTCGAATTAAGCGATACCTTAAATTTAGTAGTGCCTTTTTTTGTAGTAATCAAAATTACCCCATTAGCTGCCCTTGAGCCATAAAGTGCCGAAGCATTCGGACCTTTAAGCACTTCTATATTTTCAATATCTTCAGTATTGATATCAGCAGCATTATTTCCATAATCGATGTTGCCATCCCCTGCCGTATTGTCCATCGGCATCCCGTCTACCACAAAAAGTGGCTGGTTGTTTCCGGTCAGTGAACTGTTACCCCTGATAACAACCCTGGCCGAACCTGTATTAAAACCAGGTGGTACAATCTGTAAGCCTGCAATTTTTCCAGATAAGGTACTCAACAAGTTCGGGCTTTTAGCTTCCGTCATCGTGTTTACATCTACCCCTTGCCTGCTATAGCTCAAGGCTTTTATTTCACGTTTGATACCTAGGGCTGTTACTACTACATTTTGCAGTTCCTTGCTGTCTTCAGCCAGCTGTACGTTTATCGTGTTACGGCCCTTTATGAGCTCCGTAACTGGCATCATACCCATATACGTATAGGTTAATTCTTTGGTGCCACCAGAAACACGTAAATCATAATCACCATTTGAATTGGTAATTGCATTAAATTTTTGTCCGTCATCTGCTTTTGCAGTGACACTAACTCCAGGTAAAGGTTCTCCCCTTACATCCACAACTTTTCCCACAATCTGCTGCTGTGCACAGACCCACATTGGAAAAAGAAAAAATACCAGTAATAAGTACGCTCTTGCTTTCATACAATTTAGTTTAATTTTGGTTATTTGGAAGGTTAGGCTTAGTGAGGGCGAAGGAAAGGCAAAAGGATTAACAGATGATTAATAAAGCATTAATAAGCCTGTTGCAATCAATATTAATGCTTTACTTTATAAAATTTATAAGCAAAAAGGAAAATTATCACATAGCAGATAATGGGTGCATAATAAGCATTTGCAATCCCTGCATTGTCAGCAATAACTCCCATTACAAAAGGAAAAAATGCACCGCCTACAACCCCCATCGATAAAAAACGAAGCTGCCTGTTGAGTACGGGCACCTAAATTCTTCAGCCCCAGGCTAAATATGGTTGGAAACATGATGCTAAAAAAGAAGTTGATCATGAGCAAAGCAATGAACGATACCAATCCAAAATTTTGCGCTACTATGATGCACATCAGGATATTGCCCAATGCAAATGCTGCCAATAATTTATGAGGTGCAATGATGCGCTTTAAAAAGGTCCCGATAAAACGCCCGGCAAGCATCATCCCCATAAAAACTACCATAAAATGTCCGGCTTTTTCGTCACTAAAGCCCATTTTTTTATGTCCGTAATTGATAAAAAAGGCCCAGGTTCCGGCTTGTGCAGCAACATTAAAAAACTGTGCAGCAACAGCCCATACAAAATGTTTATGGTCAATTAGTTTTCTATCAGGCGCCACGTCAACATTCACGGCGTCAGCATCAGCTTCAGAAATCACATGTGGATCGGTTGTAGGCGGAACTTTAACAAATGAAAAAAATACTGCCACAAGCAAGATCACCATTCCTATAATCGCATACAATAGCTTAACGGAGGTTAAGTCAGTACTTCCTTCAATGTGCTTGCCAAATAAAAAGTAACTGCCAATTGCAGGTCCAAGCATGGCACCTACCGCATTAAAAGACTGTGCAAAATTAATGCGCTGGTCGCTGGTACGCTGATCTCCCAGCGAAGCAACAAAAGGATGTGCAACCGTTTCCAGGGTAGACAGGCCACAACCAACAATAAACAAGGCAATACCAAAAAAAGCAAAAGAAGAGATGTTAGCGGCAGGTATAAACAGAAAAGCGCCTAAAGAAAAAAGGGAAAGTCCTAAAAGTACCCCCTTTTTATAACCAAAACGTTTCATAAATAATCCGGCAGGTATGCCCATTACTGCATAGGCACCAAAAACAGCAAATTGTACAAAGGCAGATTGGGACCTGGAAAGGTTCATCGTAAGTTGGAAATGTTTATTCAGCACATCGGCCATGGTAATGGCAATACCCCAGAACATAAACAGAGATGTAACGAATACCAGGGTAACAAGAAATTTCCGCTCCGTAAAAGGAGCTTTGGTTTTTAATTGGTTCATATTTGGTTTGTAAGGTTATTGGTTCATCGATCAAATGACCGGGGGATAAAGTTCATTTTTGAACTTAACAAAACCTTAATAAATGATTAATAGCTTGGCCTATACAGAAGGTTCTGTACTCAATACCGTATTAAAGCTTTTATCAAAGTCGTCATTGTACAATAACCGGTACTCTTTGCAAAAACTTTCGTAGGTATTTTTAGATTGGGAATGTTTACCCATATAAGCCAAAGCCTTGCACTTAATCGTCATGGCCTCTTCGTTTACCGAATCAAAGTAAAAAATATAGTTGGCCAATTCAATTAACAATTCCGGATCATCGGCAATCGAAACAGAATGGGTAAAATGCAGGTAAGTATCGATAATCTCATTAGATATCTCAGCTTTAAAATGGTCCATCCATTCATAATTGGCATTTGGTAAAAACGAACCTCGCTTTATAAGTGCCGCCAATGCTAAAATTTTCTCTTTATTTAACTTCTTTTTCTCTTTGATGATGCTGAAATAGTGATAATAATCAACATAAGTATTTTCGAAATCACAATTAAACCTCCAATATCCCGTTTCTTTGGACACCGAACAGTTGTCTATCTTCTCCAATATGTTTTTGAGTTTCGCAATGTTAACAGACCTGTTGTTCCGCGCACTTTCTTCCGATTTATCGAACCAAAGCAATTCTTTTAATTTTTCGGAGCTTATACCCCGCTCCCACCTAATGGTATACAGCAAAATAACCAAAAAAAGCTCCTTAATCAATGGTGTAAATTGCCTGGTTATTTCCTGACCGTCTTTATCAAATACCTGCATATCCCCAAAAAGAAATATACCCGATTTGGATTCAGGGCTTAGATCTTTCAAAACCACTGGCAATACAGGCTGTTCTGCCGGCTTCTGCTGTTGCTTCCTGCTGTAAATAAAGAATCCGGCTATTCCCAATAAAAGCAATAGCCCAACAATCATATAACCATAATTCATCTCCGATGGAGGTACAACTTCGGCATTTACCCCAATTGGCGGACTATTTAACGCATAAATCTCCACCTTTGTCCGGTTGTTTTCGTCCCAGAACAAAGTAACAGCTATAAACCTTTTGCTTTCAGCACAATAAAAAAGGTCGGCAAATGAATTGATGTCATGAAACGTGTAAGGAATCAGGCTTCCCATCAGCTTAAATTCCGGCTTGGTCAAAGATCCTTCAATCAGCTGCAGATGAGACTTAAACTTATGTTTTGGAAATATCAGTCCATAATAGGTTCCCTCTTTTTCGTTAATCACCAGTGAATTGGCAAATACAAAATGTTCTTCTTTTACCGGCAGTTCATAAATTTTCTTTATGGTTCTTTTCTTAACATCAAAATATAGCAGGTCGTATAAATTCCTGGGGTTTAACAGCTGCTGTCCGGTAGAGCTGCCATAGCCGCCCAAAATGTAGGCACCATTGCCAGTGCTACCCAGCGCAGCCAGATATCTTGGTATAATGGCATCACCAGAAACATCTACTTTTTCCCATTTTTTGGCAGGAAAGTGATACCGCTGAATAACATTTTTGTAAAAGAAGTGACCATATCCACCTACCATGTATAAAGATGTATCCCCTACCGAATAAAACTTATTGAATTGCCAGAAATCGGTAATTGGTGTATTTAAATCAAAATTTGAGGACCAGCTTTTGCTTTCCGGATTAAAAGCACTCACAATTTTCTGATCCATGTAAAAGTTTAACAGCTGGTTATGCTGGGGATCAAAAACGGATTGGTTCCCCCTTAACATATTCTGCTTGCCCGAAAGGTAAGCAATGCGGTCAACTCGGCCTGATCTCACTTCATAGCTCATTAACGAATCCGCCGCAACAACATGCACAATCTCATTTTTTGCATCAAATGCTACACTTGCAGCACCATCAACAACAGCAGACTGCAGAAGTTCCCATTCATAATGCAGCTTTTTTATCCATCTGGGTTTTACCACCGCTCCATTTTTGCCATGCAACATTTCCCTGGCAACAATTCCATCATATTCATCAAGCTGCCAGCTAAACTTTTCAGTCCCATCTTCAGCAATATGTATATTCCTGATCTTCATTGGTGGCACATCAGTTGTTTTAAAACCCTGGTATTCATTGGCACCAAACAGGATTTTAAAACAATCATTTTTTTTCACCATTAAACTGGTCTCGGAAGAAAAACTGCCATAAGATACCCGAAGTATTTTTCTGGCGTAGTCAAACTTAAATTTAATGGTATTCCAGGAGCTAAAAAGTACGTTTTGTGGAATATTAAATGCAATTTTTGAAAATCTGTCTCCCATAATGAGCCGGAAGTGATTTTTTTCGTGAGGATCTTTATCGTAAATGAGGTCGATATTTTCATTATTGCTGTCAACAAACCTTACAATATAACCAAAGTAATCCTTTCTTGCGGGCAGAAACGTTAAATCAAAACTAAGCTCAAAACCATTGTCAAAACATAAGGTTTTTCTCGGACTTAAATCCAGCCCTGTTCTTTGATCCTGAACAACTTCGTGACTATAAAAAGCAAGGCCATAAGACTGCGAAAAGCTGGCATTGCACCAAAAAATAAAGAAAACAGAGAGCCCCCACAGTAAATATTTGATTTTCATGATCAGCATTACGAATATAATACATATATGCTTAGCTTAACATAAATATGTAAATTTTCACTCGCAAATGCATTTAAAACCTCTCTAATTTAATTTTTAGCATTAATATATCTATTTGCTTTATGAATTCCTCAAACTTAACCTACAAGGTTTAACAAATCGTTAAAAAAACATTAACAGTTAATTCAGCATCAAACTAAATGTTCCCCAACATAAACACTGGTGCTCACGGCATCCCCTTCCATACTTACGTAATGCATCCATGCATGTATAGCTCAAAAACCTGAAACATTTAAAACAGACACCTGCTGTCCATTCCTAAAAAAGCTATACACAAAAACTAGTGTATGGAAACAACAGAAAAAGAGTTTATTTTCTCAGAACGTGGCAAAGGTCAGCCTTAT
>NZ_JACHCW010000016.1:0-140615 GCF_014200825.1 Pedobacter sp. AK017 | reverse complement strand
CGATTACGTACGTTGATATTAAAGGGTGTAACGACAACTCTTTAAATCTCCGGCATTTTCCGGTAGACCTTTGGTGTCAGTTGCTGCTGCTAAAGGCTTTTAAGGTTACGGGAGTCCAACAGATTATGTTTGGACTCTCGGATCAAGCAGAAAGGTTGATCAGATTTAATTGTCATATTTCACCTTTCGACCTTAAATTAAAATTACGATGCGATGAAACCCTATAATTGGAGAAAATCGTTTGACTACAAGAGGCGTTTGAAATTTCCAGGAGTGTCACCCGTAAACTGTTTGAAATCTTTGATAAAATGGGAAACGACTAATAAATACACTTTTTCAAAAAGTATATATCAACAAGAATACCATTAATATACTGTTTCCTTTTCCTGAACTTAACAGCAAATAAAATTTGGACGCCACAACAAAATAAACTAAGGATTTTATTTTGAAGTTTGCAACGTAATCCTTAGATAATGGAAATAAAAACAATTTTAGTAGGTGGTGTTGGCAAAAGCAGTTTGCAGTTTTCTAAAGAAGCAAGTGCATTGTAAGCAGTAAAGAAATCAAAAACTCCGATACACGCCGAAACCGTTTTATCCACAGCAACTGATAATTAAAATCCTGTGGAAATGGTGCATACATTGTACGAAGCCGCCGTCCGTCCTAAAGTATTGCTCATAATTCCAATGCCTTACACGCTATGTCCTATCACGACAGCCGAGATTTGTACAGCAAGACAGTAAAATTATTCGTTAAAAATATGCCACTCATCAATATCAAAAATAATGGAGCAAGAAAACAAAAAAACAGCAAAACGCAAAATGTCAACCAGAAAAAAAGTCCTCTTGATTTTAGGCATCCCTCTATCGCTATTCATCGTTTTATATGCAATACTTATCATTATGCTCATAAAAAATGACCCCTCATCAAAAGATCCGCTTTACACTGGCGAAATTATTGTCAATGAAAATCAACAGCCCCTAAAAAATCAATTTGGACACGGCACAGGAGCAATGGACGTTGTAAAAGGAATGGACTTAAAGGGCAAAGTTATTGTGATAACAGGCGGGCATACAGGCACAGGAAGAGAAGCAACAAAAGCTTTTGTCAGTGCAGGTGCTACGGTTATTGTTCTTGCTCTTGATACGGATCGTGCAAAGAAAAATCTGAAAGGGCTGCCTAATGTGGAAATTGAATATTTTGATTTATTAAAGCCTAAAACCATTGACGACTTTGCGTGGAAATTTCTGAAATCAAACAGGCAGATAGATGTTTTGGTAAATAGTGCTGGAGTTTACAACACACCATTTCAAAAAGATGAAAGAGGTTATGAATATCAATTTGCAACAAATGTGCTTGGTACTTACGAACTTACTATAAAGTTACTTCCTGCATTAAAAAAATCCAATGGAGCAAGGATTGTAAATCTTTCTTCAAGAGGACACCGTTTAAATGGGGTGCAGTTTGATGATATAAATTTTGGACATACGCCTTATGACGGTATGCGTTCGTATGCACAAACAAAATCAGCATTATCCCTATTATCAATCAAAGAAGATGAATTGTTGCAACGATACCACATCAGGGCCTTTGCGGTACATCCCGGTCCTATACCAACATCAGATCTTTTTGCAAGTTCCAAGGTTGGTTTTGAACCTTCTTATAAGATTTTCTTTTCTGACCTTGAAGCTAAGACCTTGCGAAAATTTTGGGGTACTGAAATACTGAATTATCTAAGAAGTCCAAAAAATATCGGCGATATTTACAAAACGGTGCAACAAGGCGCTGCAACTACTGTTTGGGCTTCAATAAGCCCCGAATTAAATGGGAAAGGCGGACTTTATTTAGAAGATTGCAACATTGCACAGGTTGTGCCAAATGGAAGTAAGGCACCTTTCGGAGTAAGACCCTGGGCATTGGAAAGAAAAGCAGCAGATAGCCTTTGGATAATTTGCGGGAAGATGACAGGTGTTTATCTTCAATTTGAACAATAACAATAGAATTTACAGTAGGGGCGCAAATAAAATTTAGTTTTCGTATGGGGCATGACAACGGACAACCACAGATTTTTACATCTTGTTATTACAAGAAATCAATAAGTGGCGAAAATATATTTATGCAGCACGCTTTTGCATATCAGATTTCAGGTTCGCTTATTGTAAGAGATGGCAGGGAAACTGTTATATTCCAACCCGGAGATTTTCGTTTGAATATTCGGAATATGCTAGCCAAGTTTGTTAAACAACCGGAAGAAGAAAAAGCCTTTAGGTCATTGTCCATTTCTTTCGATGAAGAAACCCTGAAAGAGGTAGCAGAACTATACGGTTTTACCGCTACAGCTAAAGTTTACACTACGCCGTCTATACAGCTAAAGAAACACAAACTCTATTCAAATTTCATTCAGTCATTAGAACCCTATTTACCATTTCCCAACACAGACAATGATGAGCTGATAAAATTGAAACTCAAAGAAGTCCTGTTGATTTTGTTAAAAGTGCAGCCTGAATTGAAAGACATTTTGTTCGACTTTGCTGACCCTGACAAAATAAATTTAAAGGCATTCATGGAGCAGAATTTCAGGTTCAATCTAAGTCTTTCTCGCTTTGCATACCTTACGGGTCGTAGTCTTTCGGGATTTAAACGTGATTTTGAAAAAATTTATAGTATGACACCTGCAAAATGGCTTCAACAAAAACGTTTGGATGAAGCCTATTATCTTTTGAAAGAAAAAAGGCAAAAGATTACAGAGGTGTACATAGAAATTGGCTTTGAAGATCTATCTCACTTTTCCTATGTATTCAAAAAGCATTTTGGCTTTCCGCCGAGTAAATTATCTAAAGAATAGCAGCAATTGATTAAAACAGTATTACGATTGTTCTGTGAACAGTTTGGGTATTACGCTGAATTTGGTCAGATCGTTACGACTTAAACTGGTCAACCAATACGGGTCAAACTGAACAGCGCAATTTCTCCCAAACTGAACATCCCGTTTCTTCTTTTCGCCCATGCTTTAAAGCAGCATATCCATGCTTGGAGGATTAAATAATCATTCAATTAATGGCTAATACAACCATAAGCATGAATAAGATTAGACAAATCCTACGACTGTATGATAGGTGTACACCTAAACAAACCATAGCAACATATACGGGCTTGTCCCGTACAACAGTATTAAAGTACATTGCTGCTTTTGAAGCCTGTGAGGTTCCGCTAAAAGAAGTTGATGCGCTCAAAGACAAAGAACTGGAAGAACTGTTCGGAAAGATTAATGACAAGCCTAAGACGCTTAGTCCTCGAATGCAGGCATTATACAATTGCTTTCCGCAAGTAGAAAAGGAACTAAAGCGCACTGGAGTAACCCGGCAGCTGCTCTGGCAGGATTACATCAGCGCCTTTCCAAAAGGCTTCAAATACACCCAATTCTGCCGTTATTTCAAGGAATGGCAGCAAAAAGTTAACCCAACCATGCACCGTACCCATAAAGTCGGTGACAAGCTATTTATCGATTACGCAGGTGAGAAACTACGCTACACAGACAAAAAAAGCGGAAAAATAATCGATGTTGAAGTGTTCGTAGCCATCTTAGGCGCAAGCCAGCTCACCTATGTGGAGGCTGTCCCGAGCCAGCAAAAAGAAGACTTCATAGCCGCTTGTGAAAATGCCATTCACTATATCGGCGGCGTCCCGGCGGCTATCGTACCGGACAATTTGAAGGCGGCAGTAACCAAGAGCCACAACTATGAGCCTACCCTGAATCAGACATTTGAGGACTTTGCAGCGCATTACGGCACCTGTGTACTTCCTGCAAGAGCATACAGGCCCAGGGACAAAGCATTAGTGGAAGGTGCGGTAAGAATCATGTATACCCGTATTTATGTACCTATAAATAAAATCACTTATCATTCCTTAGCTGAACTAAATGTAGCTATCAGGGCGCTGCTTGAAGCCCATAATAATCAAATGCGCAGCAATCGGAATTACAGCAGGAGAATGCAGTTTGAAGAACATGAACGCAAGGAACTGATGCCCCTTCCGGTAGACCGCTTTGAGTTAAAGAAACACTTCTATGCGAAAGTAAACAAGGATGGGCATATCCTGTTAGGCCCCGATAGACATTACTACAGTGTTCCAGTCCGTTTTGTCGGTAAAAAAGTAAAGGTGCTATACACCAGGGATGTTGTGGAAATCTTCTCCAAGTTTGAACGTATCGCCATCCACAGCCGGAGTTTGGTGCCACACGCTTTTACCACCGATAACAGCCACTTAAGCGCCCCTCACCGATACTCTTTGGAGCGCTCCCCGCAAACATTTTTGGAACGGGCGGCAGCGATCCATGATGATGTTAGGATACTGATTGAGGCCATTGTGACAGATGAAAAGCGGCATGAAGATCAGATCGTTAGGTTGTGCGAAGGCATCTTAGGACTGGCAAAAAAGTTCGGTGCTGATCGTTTGGCGAATGCTTGCAGAAATGCACAGTCTTTCCATACCGAAAGTAAACTTTATACTTCCATAAGGTCGATGCTGGAAAATAACATGGAAAACCAAAGAGAGAATCTTTTTGATAAGGTACTGCCCATGCCTAATCACGACAACATCAGGGGCGAAGATTATTACAAATAGACTTGAAAAAAATGATAAGTAACAACGATACACTAGATAAATTCAGGCAGTTAAAACTATGGGGTATGTACCATACGTTTAAAACCATCCTGGAAACCGCTAAAACCAATAGTCACACCCCTGATCAGTTGATTGCAGAGCTTATTCAAGCGGAAACCGAATACAGGATGAACAAAAGAATATCCCAGGCGGTAATAGCAGCAAAGTTCCGGCACAAGTTTTCTATTGAACAAATCAACTTTTATCATGAGCGGAATATTGATCGGAATCAGATCATGAGGCTTGCAGAATGCAAGTACATTGACGCCCATGAGAATATAATCATTACCGGGCCAACAGGTATAGGCAAAAGTTACCTGGCTTGTGCGCTTGGGTACCAGGCCTGCGTGAACGGGTACAAAGTTTTGTTCTGGGGTTCAAGAAAATTATTTACCAAGCTGAAACTCGCACGTGCAGACGGCAGCTATATCAAGGAAATGGCTAAAATCGAACGCTGTGATCTGTTGATCCTGGATGACTTTGGAATAGACCCTTTCGACGCAGTAACCAGGGCAATGCTGATGGAAATCATTGAGGATCGGGAACAAAAGACTTCTCTGATCCTTACGTCTCAACTTCCGGTAAAGGCTTGGTTTGATATGATCGGAGAAAAGACAATTGCTGATGCTGTCTTGGATCGGATCGTACATGACGCACACCGGATCGAAGCCAGCGGTGAGTCTCTAAGAAAGATCAAGGCAAAGAAAGCGGATACAGAAGAATCAACATACGAATAAACCACTGCCTTAAGTTCAGCAGGAAAGAGCCTAGCTATGCTCTGATAAATGGTGGCCACTTTGCGTTTGACAAGGTGGTTACCATCCTGTTTGATCGGGTTCTGACAGGTAATTTATACAAAAAGCTGCCCCGGAGGAAACCATTGCGGTTATTAAAAATTATCTGAACTAAAAGCGATGCAAAAAAGCCCTGAAAGTGATTTTCTCAAATCGTTAACCGACCCGGGCATTCTTTATGAAAATGCACCATGTGGATACCTATCTTTTACGGCAGATGGAAAAATAGTTAAAATCAACCAGACACTACTTTCCTGGCTTGGATATGATCAAAGCGAAGTGGTAAACAAACTTTTCTATACTGACCTGGTTTCCCGTGGTGGCAAAATCTACTACGAAATGTTTTATATGCCGCTGCTCCAGTTGCAACACAATGTGAATGAGATCAATTTTGATTTTCAGCGCTTTGATGGCTCCAAATTTCCTGCGCTCATCAATTCAACCGCCTTTAGGGATAGCCATGGCAAGCTGGTCGCCATTAATGCGACTGTCTATAATATAACCGACCGAAAAAAATATGAGCGTGAACTCCTCGAAGCAAAAAAACAAGCGGACGCAGAGCGAAATAGATTTGAGCTGCTGTCAGATTTGATTCCGGAGATGATTTTCACCGCTGACGCATCTGGGGAGATAAATTATACAAACAGGCGTTTTACAAGTTTTTTTGGCCTGCTGGACGGATCTTTTTCTGCCGATGCTATTTTGCCTAAGATACATCATCAGGATCGTTTCAAGTTATTTAAATATTGGAAACGTGCCATTGCAATCGGCGAAGAAGCTCAGATTGAGCTAAGATTGCAAAATCAGGAAGGTACTTATCAATGGCATTTGGTTCGGGCATTGCCCACAAAGGGCAACGATGGCGAGATCGAAAAATGGATGGGCTCTTGTACCGATATCAACAGGCATATAACCGCCATCCAGCATCTGGATGAGTTTATTTCAGTCGCCAGCCACGAACTTAAAACCCCAATTACCAGTTTAAGAGCTTCGCTTCAATTAATGGACAGGCTGATTACTCAACAAGGTGAGCCTAAACTGATGATGTTGATGGCGCAGTCAAAAAAAAGTATAGAAAAGATGAACACCCTTGTCGATGATCTACTCAATACCGGAAATATCAAGGAAGGAAAACTCGTCTTGAACATCAGAAAGTTTGATGTATCAGAATGGCTTAATAATACCTGCTCTCACGTTCGGTTAGCAGGCAGGTACAAATTGCACATTTCATGTGAACACGGACTTAATGTTTATGCCGACGAGCATCGGATAGACCAGGTTATTGTCAACTTCGTCAATAATGCTATTAAGTACGCACCGCTTTCTTCTGATATCTTTATATCTGCTTATAAAGATAATGATCAAATACACGTCGAGGTAAAAGATAACGGGCCGGGGATTGCTCCTGACAAGCTTCCATATATTTTCGAGCGTTATTTTCGGGTTAGCCATTCAGGCGCCGAATATTCGGGACTTGGACTGGGTCTTTATATTTGCGCTGAAATCATCAAGAGACATAACGGAAGGATCGGAGTAGAAAGCAATGTTGGTGAAGGGTCGAAGTTTTGGTTCAGTTTGCCTGAATCAACTCCTACTGGTTAAGCTCCCATCTTTTGTGTGAGAGAGTGTCATGATAAAATAAAAAGGAATTTGTCCAGTCGGGCAAAAGAACGACATCAAAATTTAAATGCAAAAGAAACGTAAGATGACTTCAGGTTTTCGAAAACACATTCGGTAAGGAATAAACCAAAGTCCTGTCCATATAGGATATCTCTATTTGCAGATAAATGTACTATGATGTATATAAAAAGTGATCTGGGGGCTAGTTGGTCATATATATAAACCCCATCTAAGCCGATAATTACAGGCTCAAATTTGAACGTTTGGCCGCTAAATCTGTACGTTTGGGTCGGAAGTTACTTTCAACTAACTATTTTGTTATCTTTATTTGCGGGGTAAATAACTTAAAATGAAAAATAGAACGCGTAACATGAAGATTAGAATCCTGCTGGTTTTTTGCACCATCGTTTGCGGGCTTGCACAGCTCTATCGGCCGGTACTTGAAAATCCACCGGTCACCGGGGAGATAAATGCCCCGGAAAACGTGAAAGCTATTCTTAAAAGAGCCTGTTACGACTGCCATTCCAATCAGACCGATTTACGCTGGTTTGATAAGCTTCAGCCAGCCTATGCTCTGGTTTCATCGCACGTGAGGGATGGTAGGGCCGGACTTAATTTCTCTAATTGGGACAGTCTTGCCAAAGGGAATCAGAAAGCAAAGCTATTTGAGTCAATCAACCAGGTAATTTCCGGCGCGATGCCCCTGAAAAGCTATACTCTTGTGCACCGCTCAGCAAAATTATCCCACGAAGATGTACAGGTGCTCAAAAATTATGTTTCTACATTCATTACCCCCAATAAACCGGGCGATACGGCAAAAATCAATGCGCTTAACAGACAGTATACAAGTTACAGTTCCCTTATGCCTTCGGTAAAAAATCTTCCAAAAACGCTGAACGGCATAACGTTCATGCCGGACTATAAAAACTGGGTACCAATCAGTACAACTCAACGGTTCGATAACGGAACAATGAGAGTCATATTAGGCAATGATGTTGCCATCAAAGCGATTAAACAGGGAAAAACCAACCCATGGCCGGACGGAACGGTATTAGCTAAGGTTGCCTGGGACCAGATGGAAGATGAACGGGAGAAAATTGAAACCGGTGAATTTAAACAAGTAGAGTTTATGATCAAAGACCGCGAAAAATATAAGGATACCAAAGGATGGGGTTGGGCGAGGTTTAAAACACCTGAATTTCTAGCTTATGGAAAAACTGTATCCTTTACCACCGAATGCGTCAATTGTCATCGTCCGGTCGGGGACAATGATTATGTCTTTACCGTCCCTGTTAAAAACATCTCAGCGCTTTCGAAAGGGAGAGATGGAACGCAGCTAAAGCTGTTCAGTTCATTCATCGACAAAAAACAGCAAACTATGTCTTCTGTATATCTCGACGGAAATAAAAAACGTATAATTACCTGGAAGCAGAAAGATGACCTGTACTGGTATGGTGCAAAGGTGCCTGGAGAACTTATTTCGGTAAAACAAGTAAAATCTGATAACTTTACCTCCCGCGGATCGGTAATGCCCTAATCTAAAATTTACATATGCGACAGAATAGAAATGTGTTCCATATACCCCTCATGGTTATCCTGCTCACATCTGTTACCATGGGGGTATTGGCCTCTATTCCCAAAATCCTTCAGCTCCATATCGGCTTTGGGGAGCTCGCAGTTGATGCAACTATTGCTTTTCTGTACACCTTCATCATATTCTATTTAAACCTGTACAGGCTTCCGGCTTACAGCACCGATTTTTTTATCAAAAGGCTCCTGGGATGGAGATTGTTAGGGAGTCTTTTTGTGGGAATTGTACTCATGATCGCTCTGGTGCTGATCCACCAATTTATCTTTCCTAAATACAAGTTGGGTTCCATGATGCTCATGTACCAGTTCCGGGGAATTTTGATCAGTCTAACCATCTATATGTTTCTTCAGGTGCTTTATAAGACACATCATGTCCAGAACATCAGTATGGAGCTCGAACGTAGCCGTGCAGCACATACCAATCTCAGGTTCGATTTGCTCAAGCAGCAGATCAATCCCCATTTTCTCTTCAATAGCCTTAACACCTTAAAGTCCATGATTGAGATCCAGGATGCAAATTCGGTGAAATTTGTAGTAAGCCTTTCCGCATTTTATCGCTCTACACTGGAAAATCAGGATACACATGTTATCCCAGTTAGGGATGAACTTGAAATTCTTGGCAACTACCTGTTTTTGCTCGAGGCGCGTTTCGAGGAAGGCTTACACGTAGAGGTCTCTTTGCCTGGCGAATACATGAACAGCCTTATACCCGCCTTTACCCTTCAGTTGTTGATCGAAAATGCTGTTAAACACAATGTTATATCTCTGGATATGCCGTTAAAAGTTTGGATATCTGGTGAAAACGGTTTTATTGATGTAAAAAACCTGATCCACCCAAAGAATTACTCCGAAACCTCTACCCATACCGGTCTGAAGAATATTAATGAGCGTTATCTTTACATTAACAGCAGGACGATAACCATAGAAAAGACTGACAAATATTTCACCGTAAAGTTACCGTTGATAGATGGACATATTGATCATTGAAGATGAAGTAAAAACTGCCCGTGCGCTTGGTAAGTTGATAAAGGACATCAGACCTGAGGCCACAATACTCGGTCCGCTACAGACAGTAAGGCATGCAGTAGAATTTCTACAGGCAAATGCCCCACCGGCACTCATCTTTATGGATATCCAACTGGCCGACGGGTCGAGTTTTGAAATTTTTCCCCTGGTCAGGGTTTCCTCTCCCATCATCTTCTGTACCGCATTTGATAAATATGCGCTGGAAGCCTTTCGGGAAAATGGTATTGACTACATCCTTAAGCCATTTACAATCGAAACACTTCGACGTGCCTTTTTGAAGCTGGATTCCCTGAAAAGTGCCCTTGCTGGCGAATCGAGTCTTCCTTTTGACCTTTCCAAGCTTTTTTCATTGGCTAAAAAGGAAGACTATAAACACAGCTTCATGGTTTTTGGACAGAATAAATACCAGACCATTTCCGTAAAGGATATTGTACTATTTGCTTTAAGGAATGAGTCAACCTATATTTTGGCCAGCGACGGCGGCGAATACCCCCTTCAGATGTCTTTAGATGAAATCGTCAGATCAGTATCTCCAGATGATTTTTTCAGGATAAACCGTCAGTCTGTTATAAACTTCCATTTTATAAAGGAAGTGGAGCACTATTTTGCAAGGAAGCTTCTGATCAGACTGAAGGTTTCCATCGCAGAGAAACTTTTTGTAGGCAGGGAAAAATCTACAACATTTTTATCTTGGCTGGAACAACGTTAATCCGCCTGTTCATGATTCCTGACTGTGCTGCAATCAATAGTATGGGACTTAACCCAATAAATCGAAGAAGACTTCTCAAATTATAGGAGACCTGGGAAATGCTCTTTTATGGAACTTGAGTCACAAATTGTAGATAATTTAATACTAGGTAAAGATTAAGTTTTGTAATAATCTAAAAAGGATTTGATATCATGTCTACTTATCAAACCAAAAAAAGCCAGCAATATATTAAGGTTACGAAAACTCAGACATTCACCACAACCGGCATTGTATAATTACGATATTAACCTGGGTGAATATTATTGATGGAGGTTACAGGTATGTTTGTGATGTCAAAATGATTTGACCACAAAAATAAAAATGATGAAAACATTAGCACTAACATTGATCGCAGGCCTGTTCGGAATGGGCGTATCAGCACAAAATTTAAACAAACCAACAATTATACTGGTACATGGTGCCTGGTCAGATTCTTCTGCCTGGAATAGGGTTCTCCCTAAGTTAAATGCTAAGGGTTTCAATGTGGTAACGGTGAATCTTCCCGGCCATGGTAATGACAACACTCCATTTCCATCGATCACTCTCAAAAGCTATGTTGATGCAGTTAAAAATGCAATAGGCGATCGGAAAAACATTACACTTGTTGGACACAGTATGGGAGGTATGGTAATCAGCCAGGTGGCAGAAGCTATGCCCGAAAGCATCAAAAAGTTGATTTATCTTACAGCCTATTTACCTACTAACGGACAGAGCCTACTCGATATTGCCAAAAAAGATGAAGGTAGCCATGTAGGAAAATACCTGCAGATTGACAGAGAAAGAGCTTCAGCGGGTATAGCAATAGAAGGTGCGGTGGATATTTTTGCCGCTGATGAATCAAAAAATGTGCAGGATAAATTTTCCACTGGTGTAAAGGCAGATCCATTGATTCCCTTTGCAACCCCCGTGACACTTAGCGAAGCGAATTTTGGATCAGTAGATAAGGTATATATTTATGCAACATACGATCATGCGATAAGTTATGCTACACAACAATTCATGGTAAGTAAGGTTGCTGGAGTGAAGACCTACTCACTAAAAAGCGGCCACAGCCCATTCTTTTCCATGCCTAAACAAGTCGCATCGATCTTGATCAGCGAAGCGAAATAGTAATACCAATAACCAAACCAATAATATACCTTACCTTAGATCTGTTTTTTGCCGTCCAAAATATAATAAACTGAAGATATGGAAGATATGACAATTTTAAGAAACGAGATGGCGGCTGTGGTTGGCATGGACCAGGATTCTTTTGACCTTTCATTGCCCTATTGGAAACTGAAAGCATATAGGAAAGGAGAATTCTATAATGAGTACCATAACGTTTGCAAACATCTTGGTTTTATCCTTAATGGCGTGTTCCGGATTTACAGGATGGATGAACAGACAAGCGATGAGAAGAACATGTTGTTTTTTTCACAGAAAAAATTTGTCGCTTCCTACACCAGTTTTCTGAGCCAAAAGCCGTGCAACTACTATACAGCGTCGGTAGACCAGTCATTGATCTTGTACATCCATATCGACAACCTAAACAAATTATACCAATCTTCCCATCAATGGGAAAGGTTTGGAAGGTATATTGCCGAGAACGCCTTCCATCAACTGATGGCCAACACAGAAGGATTTCTATTTAAATCTGCTGAAGAGCGCTATCAGGACATGATCGACATACACCCAGAAATTTTTAACACCGTACCACTGTATCATCTGGCATCATACCTGGGCATTAAAGCACCCTCGCTGAGCAGGATAAGAAAGCGGATGGTCGGAAGATAGATCACCTTAGTATTATCATATAATAATCAGCATATGTCGATTTTAAACGCTGTCGTAAATGACAGGTATAGGCTTGCCCTTGCCCGCAAATTGTTACGGGCATCGTTTTCCGATATTAAAAAATCACATTTAATGCCTGCATTATTCTAAACTTAACATTCATAATTATGAGAAATTCGAATAATAGAACCCTGGGAACAAACGAACAAGTATTCTGGGTACTGGATCAAAAGAGTAGTACACAGTTTGCGATTGCAGCCGAACTGGTTGGTAACGCTCCCGAAAAGGAATGGCGAGCAGCTATTGACATTGTGCAGCGTCGGCACCCCAATCTTTCGGTGTGTATATCGGGAAGGGATTACCATTTAACAACATTTGAGGATGTTAAAGATTGTAGGATCCCACTGAGAGTTATTAATGCAGTACTCAATGAAGACTGGGCATGCATTGTGGAAGATGAACTCGACAAAGCCATTGATCTTTCCATAGCTCCTCTTGTCAGAGCAGTTTTGGTACAGCAGGCCGGCAAAACCATTTTTATATTTGTGGCAAACCATTCTATTTCCGATGGTATGTCGGTAGCATTAGTGATCAGGGATATATTGAGCGTAATAGCAGGCCAGACAATGGGGAACCTCTCTCCAATCCCATCTATTGATGGTATAATTGGTATTGAACCGATCGATAACCAATCTAAAAATCCTACTGTTCATTCTGAAATCTGCGAACCAGTAAACCGGGAAAACACATCGATAGCGTACCTGAGATTCTCTATGGAGCTAACAAAAGCTATTGTAAAGAGATCAAAATTAGAGCAGACCACCGTACATGGTGCATTAGGTGCGGCGTTGGTAGCTGCTTTGACAAATGACCAAATGGATAAGACGCCCGTCAGGATCATGCATCCGATTTCTGCACGCAAAACGCTAAATATGGGTGAGGATTTTAGCCTGCTGATCAACATTGTCACCTCTGCATACCACACCTCTTCCAGTGATAAATTCTGGGACATTGCACGTGAGGTTAGGCAAAGTGTTGCCGTAACCCAAAACGCAGAGTGGATCGGAAGCGATACGCGGGCAGCACAGCAGCTTTTCAATAGTAACCTAAGCCTAGAGACGATCCAACAGGCGCTTGCTGCCGGGACCTCACATGAAATTATGTTGACTAACTTAGGTGAGCTGGCCTTCGAAACAATCTTTGGACCATTGCAGCTCCTCCATTTATGGGGACCGATGGTCCTCACTCCCCATCTTGAGGCAAGGACAGTTGGTGTAGCTACCTTTAATGGAGAATTAACACTTACAGTCACGGGTCGATATGAATCCTCTGTTTTGCTGGAAACTGTGCGAAAAATACTTGAAAAGGTCTGTGGATCAGATGTTGATCATAATATCGACGCTCTTATAGATCAGCCGAATGTGGGCAGGCGCTGATGTGCCAGTCTCTACTCTATCTTAAAAATCCAATTAAATCTTATATAAATCAAACATTATGAGTACCAATAGCCAAAATGAGTCCCATAGCCAATGGGAAATAGACCCACTTCACAGCGAACTAATTTTCAAAACAAAGTACCTGTTGATCAGTACACTGAGCGGATATATCCGGGATTTCAGTGTAAACTTAGTCACAATAGGAAGCGATTTCGGCAAAGTAACGGATTTACGTGTAAAAGGTGATTTAAACTCCCTTTCCACCGGCCATGTACCACGTGACGAGCACCTGAAATCAAAAGACTTTTTTGATACTGAATTGCATCCGCAGATTGAGTTCGATGGCATTTTTTTTGAGAAACAGGGAATGCATCCGCCGTCACATCTGTCTGTCTACCGGAGAGATTACAAGCTTAGGGGAAAACTCACCATCAAGGGTATTTCCAAACTTGTTCTGCTCGAGGGCGAATTCGGGGGAATGTCGTTAGGAACCGATGATCAAAAACGCGCAGGATTTACAGTTAGGGGGGAAATATCCAGAGAAGAATTCGGGTTAACGTGGAAGGGTCTTACTACAGCTGGAAAGGTGCTTGTATCTGACGAAGTTACTATCGTAGGGAACCTGCAGCTTGTTAAAAAGTCTTAGGCCATTCCTATAAAGTCATTGCAATTGTGCAGTGAAAAAAATTAAAATACAAATCTTAATTTGTATGTAATATGACCGTCACGTTTGTAAATTCAGTAAAAGTGGTTCTTCTCCACTTTTACTGAAAAATACGGTTAATACGCTCACGTTTAAAAAGATATTAGAAAATTTGGTTTTAAGAAGGATAAAGCTTCAAATATCATAGTAATATATCTAAGCGGAGTGCCGGTTGTGCTGAGTAATACTGTTCCACTGATTGTCCCCTAATATTGAGTATGATTATTTCTGGATCGATTGAGAGCAAACAAATGATCCAAAGAAAAAGTCTGTGATGAGATTTCCATACTGTTTGTTTAGGAGTAAGTAAATAAGCGCGTTCCCAAAAATGAAGTACAGGTCATCGAAGAAATCTATTCATCGCACCACAAAGTAAGCTATTTAATAAATTTGGAAACTCGTTAAAGACCAGAGCGATTTCTGGAAGGGTTCAATAAACTATAGCCTGTTTCTTATTAATTGTTAAATTTGACTATCAATCTTTATCTTCCATGTAAGAAACTAATACCTGAAGACATGTCGAACAAGTATTTTAAACCGCACGAAGCCTTTAACCTCAACCCGCATCGCTATGACATAGGTATTTTCACCGGGCTGAAGAATGGATTCGAGGATAATCTTTTTATAAAAAAGCTTTTTACATTGCCTGAAAAAGAATACCCTGCGTTTTATCAATATCACCTTGTTTATTTTTTAGGGAAGGAACCTGATCGCGAAGAGGAATTTTTCATCTTTGTCTGGCAGATTGTTTTACGGCGCATCAATTTTATTGAACATAAGAACCCATTTAACTCAAGTCATGCTACAGACATGGAGATATTGGAGAAGCTCACAATTTTCCAAAAATATCTTCGCTCAATTGACCAGTGGCATACCCAAAAGACCCTGCCTGAAATTATAGCCGATCAGACTGAACTCATTAGAAATCAGCAATCGGAGATTGCAGATCTGAAAGCCGAATTAAAAGAAGCCCGGCAATGGGATGGCTATATCAATATCAGGAATGAACAAGCTTTGGCCATACTAGATTTATTCTTGCAAATGCAGAAATTGAAAGCGCCGGATGGCAATGAATTGTTAATCACTCCTGCACAAAATACTTGGGCCAAAATGATCAGCAAGTATTTCCGTGAATACGATCAGGAAAACATCGGCCAGGTTAGAGAAATCAAGATAGATAAATTACGGTACTATCTCCGGGGCATAGACCCAAAAGATCCTCTAAAAAGAGAGAATGAAATACCCGAAAAGCACAGACTTTACACGATTACTCCTACAAAAAAGAAGAGATAGCGTTTTGCGGCTTATTATCCGATCTAAAAGAAACGGCTTTCTATCAATCTGATAATAAGAATTTTACTAGCGTTCCCTAAGCATATCCAAACCTTCTCAATTTACCACGCAAATCCGGTGGTAACAAAAAGCGAGATCCGTAGCATTCTTTTGTCCCAAAACAAAGGCTATGGAGATTATCAATGAACAAGCCCTTAGTCAGTGCATCCGGGATGCATTGCGGAAAGAACTACAAGAGCATTTCAAAATAGGCGGCAGTTCCAGGCAGGAACCAGAAGAACGCCTGTTATCCAAACAGCAACTAGCAGCAGAGCTGGGCGTATCGCTAGTTACTCTGTCCGACTGGATGAAAAAAGGGCTGCCCTTTTTACGCCTGCACAGGCGTGTGTACTTCAAAAAAAGTGAAGTGCTTAAAATCATGCAACAAGACATTACAGATTAATTTAAGGAGGGAATTATTATGCACGTGGAGATCATCACTAGGGAGGATTTAAAGCAATTAAAGAACGAGATGCTGGCCGAGATCAGGCAGCTCATTAAGCCGGAAGATAGGCAGGGTAAGCAATGGCTGAAAAGTGCCGAAGTACGCAAGTTGCTGAACATCTCACCGGGAACCCTGCAAAATTTACGTATTAACGGTACGTTGCGATTTACAAAGATTGGCGGGATGATGTACTACAAACTGGAAGACATCAACAGGCTATTAGAGGGAGGTAACCAATGACAGAAACAGCCATGTATAACAAGGCGGCGAACTACACCAAACTGGTCAGGCGCATGGGTGCAGACAGCCGGATGTTGGCTACCCATGTCAGCCTGTTTACCGCACTTTTTGTCTGCTGGCAGCATGGAGGTTTTACCAGCCCCTTTGCCGTTACCCGCAAAAAGCTGATGGTATACAGCCGGATCGCATCGGTTGCCACATACCACAAATGCATCAAAGAATTGGATGCATTTGGGTACATCCGCTACCAGCCATCATACCACCCGATCAGGGGCAGCCTGGTCTATTGGCCGCCCGGTTGATCCGGGCAGCCGACCAGAAAAAAGGTGCCGGGAAATCCCGGCGAAGTTTACAGCCTGACGCTCCTTACAGGAGCCATCCGGGCATGGAAACCGCTAACGTTTGCCGAAGCTTTTAGCACGTCAAACTTATGCGCTTTGTAAGGAGCGAGTTAATGTTTTTGCTATACAAAAACTCGGATTCACCCTAAAGGGATGCCCCGGACTCGCTCCCGTTGGTCGGTTAAAAAAAGGAATTAAGAAAGTATCTATAGAAGATTTGGAAAGGAAAGCAGCGCATGAAAACAGCGACAACTGGTAGTGAAATAAAGAAGAAAAGAGTACCCGGCAGACCAAAAAAAAAGATCAGCCGTAGTGATCTGCTCATGATCCGGTTAACCCCTACAGAAAAACAACTAATTGGCCAGCGGGCGAAAAATGCGGGACTGAAACCAAGCGAATGGTTCCGCAGGGCGGCAAAGAATGCAAGGGTTTTCCCACGCTTTACCCCAGAGGAAAGCGGATGGTTCAGGATGCTATCGGGGATGGCCAATAACCTCAACCAGTTGACCCACCTCGCCCACGTGGAGGGGTTGCCTACGCTGGCTTTAAAATGCCAGGCACTGATCAGGCAAATAGAAGAACTGTTAACCAAAATCAATAGCCATGATCGGTAAACCGATCACAGGAAGAAGCTTCGGGGGCTGTGTTCGCTACATCGTGGACAAGCCCGAAGCGAAGATTCTTTTTGCAGAGGGTGTAAGGATGCAGAACGCCGCCACGTTAACCAATGATTTTAACCTGCAACGCAAAATGAGGCCGGAACTAGGCAAGGCGGTCGGGCATCTGGTCTTAAGTTGGAGCAAGGAAGACCTGGCCAAACTGACCGACAAGATCATGCTGGAACATGCCAAAGAGTATATGCAGAAGATGGGTATCCGGGATACGCAGTATGTAGTGGTACGTCACCATGATAGATTGCACCCCCATCTACACGTGGTCTATAACCGGGTCGATAACAAAGGGGCTACGATCACCGATAAGAATAATTACGCACGCAATATCAAAGCCTGCAGGGAGCTTACCTTAAAATACGGTTACCATTGGGGCAAAGGCAAAGAGCAGGTCAACAGGCAGGCTTTAAATGGCAGGGAAAAGATCAGGTATGAACTGTATGATGCCATCAAGGCGGTTATGAAAACTTCCAAGAACTGGAAAGAGTTGGAAGCGAAGCTGACCGTGCGGGGCATCGGTATCGCCTATAAGTTCAAAAGCGGTACCAAAGAAGTGCAGGGCATTTCCTTTGAAAAGGGCGGGCTGAAAATGAAGGGTTCCGCCATTGACCGGAGTTTGAGCTTTTCCCGTATGGATACACAGTTGAACCGCAACCAGAAGGTACAGGATTACCATGCCGCAAGGGAGGCGCATCAGCCCTCATTGGCGCAGCAGTTGCGGGAGGCCATCCGACATGACATTCATGCCGAGCACCAGCATAGTCCGAATGCGTCTGGTGTAGTTGAAAACCTGCTGAATATCCTGCTTAGCCCGGAGTTTGTGCCATCGGCACCAGACCCGGTCGGAGACGCAGAAATAGCCCGCAGGAAACGAAAGAAACATCAGGCAGAGCAATCCCAGGGAGTAACCAGATAAATAAACAAACTATTCACCAACAAAATTCAATGTTATGGAACAGGACGAATTAGAAGAAAAAGTAACAATGGCCGAAGAGCTTATCCTGGGCTTAGTTAAGCGAATGGAAGTCATCGAAAGCGAACTGCCAGAATTTTTAAAGTCGTTTTTAGAACAGTATAAAGAGACTTTAGCTAACATCTCTGGCCAGATAGAAAAGTCTAACAAGCGTTATGACGATCAGAAAATCAGCCAGCAGATCGATCAGGTCAAAGATCTTGTGGGCACTATGCCCAAGGTCATCACCGTGAAAAACGAACATCACCACCATTTCGGGGCATGGTCAAAAAACCTCATCATTGGTGTAGTGGTCTGTTCCCTAATCACCGCCTCATCTACAGGAACAGCTTTGTACCTGAAACACGAAAATAACCGCATGAGTGCCAATGACATCAAGTTTCGTGCGATTAGGCAGACGGCTCCCACGTGGGGACATTGGGCAGATACGACCTACATCCGTAATCCTAAGACAATGGAAGACAATACCATCAAGCTGGAAGCCGAGGCGTTGGAAAAAGCCTATGCGGAAGAAGTTGCCAGAGAAACGGCTGAAGAGGCGAAGCAAGCCAGAAAGCGGCTGCATTCGCTGAAAAAGAAAGATTGAGTTTGTTTATGTGAAATGATGAATGTAAGAGGTGCGACTGAATCTAGGTGACGACATGAAATAATTTGCCATTCAACAAATAATGAATGGCAAATCAGAGGGGGCGATCATTTCAAACCCTTTGCTTTTTTAATGGTAGAACTGTATAACTATCCAAATAATTTGAGCAGGTCATCTTTTCCTAGGGATTTTAATATCCCTTCATCAGTCGGGATCAATTCACCAGCAAGTTTTCTTTTCTTATCCTGTATCTCCAAAATCTTTTCTTCTAAAGTGTCTTTACAGATCATACGGTAGGCCATGACATGTTTATCCTGCCCAATCCGGTAACAGCGGTCAATTGCCTGGTTTTCTACAGCAGGATTCCACCATGGGTCTACCAGATAGACATAATCGGCAGCGGTCAGGTTTAATCCTGTTCCTCCTGCTTTTAGGCTGATCAGAAATACCCTGCAAGCCTCATTTTCCTGAAAGTTGGTTACCGCTTCTTTTCTTTTATTCAAGGTGGTTTTTCCATCCAGATAGGAATAATCTATTCCTTGTTGTTCCAATCCTGATCTGATTAAGCCCAGCATTCCGGTAAAAGCTGAAAAGATCAGCAGTTTATGGCCTGTTGTTTTCTCCATAATATGTTCCATCAGTTCAATTATTTTGCAGGAATGGCCATCAAAATCAGGTGCGTCTTTGATTAATACAGGGGAGTTACAAATTTGCCTAAGTGTCATTAAGCCTTTTAATACGTACAGTTTGGAATTTTCCAGTCCGATGGTATCAATCTTATCGGTCAGGTAAGTTTTAAACTCTTTACGGTACCTGTCATAAATTTTTCGCTGGGCAGGTTCCATTTCGCACCATATGGTCATTTCTGTTTTAGGAGGCAGATCGGTTGCGACCTGTTTTTTGGTACGCCTTAAAATAAAAGGCTTCGTCATTTTTAGTAAAGTTCCAGCCCGCTCTTTATCCTCATTATCTCCTTTTGCCGTAAGGTTATCCTTAAACATTCTTAGGCTTCCGAAAAAACCGGGGTTCACAAAATTCATCAGCGCATACAAATCGGAAGAACTATTTTCAACTGGTGTTCCGGTAAGCGCAAGCCTGTTCTGCGCCTCAAAGAGCATCACCATCTTAAACTTTTGTGAAAATGGGTTCTTAATCGCCTGTGCTTCATCCAGGATTACGTAATCAAAGCTGATCGTGAGCAAAAAGGCAATGTCGACAGCAGCGGTACCATAGGAAGTGATAATTAGGTCATACTTCTTTAATTCAGATACATCCTTTTCTCTTACGGTTCCATGAAATACCAGCACATTTAATTCTGGACAAAATTTTGCCGCTTCTTCCTGCCAGTTATATAATAAAGACGTTGGGGCTAACAGCAGATGCGGAGCAGCAGCAAGCCCTTTATTCTTTAGATATTGAAGCAGGGAAAGTACCTGTAATGTTTTTCCCAGCCCCATATCGTCGGCCAGCAGACCGCCCCATTTTAAAGAATGCAGGTGGAAGAGCCAGCTATAACCTATTAACTGATATGGCCGCAGTACAGCGTTTAGATTATCAGGAACGGGTACAAGTGGTATTTTTTCCTGCTCACTGAACAGCTTTTCCCTTGCAGCAACCATTTTCGCCAGATCAGGCCTTTCGGCTTTGGTATAAAGCTGGTCTATCAACGTATAGTGTTGCCCGGCAAGTTTTACACCTTTATTAGTTAGTGTGCCACTTCGAAAAACGGTAGTCAACTTTGTAAAAAAATCATCGGGTAAATGCGCCGTTTTTCCGTTGGGCAGCATCAACGTATCCGAACGCTTTTTAAGGGCTTTCTGGATTTCTTCCGGGCTTAGTTCAACTTCGCCAAAAGTCACAGATACTCCAATATCAAACCAGCCTTTTTCTTCCTGCACGTTTACAGATATATCCGGTAGTTGTATATGGAAATCAATTCCGGTGAGGTTTTCCAGACCAGCAAAACTAACATCTGGATCATTGAGGTTATAGATCGTCCGGGCAAACCAGAGTTCAGCTCTAAGGGTATCTTTGGACAGGTAAAAATAGGGCAATGCTCCCTGTTGCTTAAATGCCGGGTGCAACTCCATAAAAAAGGATTTAAAAGCGGATTCTGCCGGATTATTACGTTGCAGCACCTGCACCTGGCCATTTTTAATTTGTAGCAATTCCATGCCACCAGACTGAACAGGAATGTCTAATCCTCCCTCGTATACTATCTCCGGGATAAAAGCAACATATTCACCTTGATCCAGCGTCCTGATGCGTTTTGATTTTGCAGTAAGCAACTGCGGGGCTGTTCGTTTTGTCAGCTCGAACGCTACCGGATAATTCAATGCCAGTTTGAATAAAATGAGTTGGTTAAACTCTTCAAGGTCATTTTCAAGAACAGTAAAATTTCCCCCGGCTTTAACCAGTTCGCCGATGGCCTGACCTTCTTCCATGCTAAAAAACTGGTAAAACAAACCGGGTACCTGTTCCAGTGAAAAGAAAAATGGGTCTCCGGCAGGCAATACCTCGCCAATGTCAAAATTGGTTCCGTTTAACTGCGCCTTAAACATAAGCTTGTAATGGCCTTTATGCTGGGAAAAGGTGAACCTGAATGATACCAGTTCATCCGATAGCGCAATCGGTCTCATCGTGTTTTTTGGGAGGCTCCCTTTGTAGGCCAGCTTATTATAAAAGGTGTAGTAAAACAGTTGAGTTTGCGCTTTCAACACTGGCGCTATTCTTTTCCAATAGTTAAAAGCGGTATGCCGCAAGGCTGTTCTTTCTTCACCGGGAGCATATTTGTATTGCTTGTGTACTGTTTCAAAATTTAAGAGCTGATCAAAATCACGGCTGTAGGAATGTAGTAATTTACCTGCTGAATCCAAGCGCTCCGGTGCAGTTGCAGGATCATAAAAGTTGGCGAAGGATTTTATAGCCGTACCGTCCGCATTCCTTAGTGCCTGGCAAGGGATCAGAAAAGGGACATTAAAACCAGAGTGCGTCGCAATGACATAAGCCACCAGACCGGAATCTTCTTCATTTGTTTTTACTGGCAATGGGAAAAACGAAGGGTACTGTATAAAGCGTCTGGGCTCTATAGCACTTTCGTAGTTATAGATATGGCCGTATTCTGGTTTAGGTACAGCCGTAACACCATATTGGTAATGCGGTTTCAGCGTCAGGTACTTTTCAAAGAAAGCGGTATCGTTATAGGGATATTTTTTAAAACGCTCAAAAAAACCAAAATCCCTTCTTTCAATCATCTTGGTGAATAATTTGGTAACGTGCCAGCAAAGCCGTGTGACTTCAGTTCCGCAGTTACAGGACACCAGGATATAATCTTTGATCATGATGATTTCCTGCTGATGATAATCCCGCCATCCTGAACGAATGGTCAATGTACGGCCTTTAAACCGGGTAATTTCATAGCTACAGTACGGGTAGTTTTCCCCTTCCGGTTCTTCTACGGTGATCAGATCAGCCGGGTGTGGTAAATGTGTTACCTCATCCAGCAGTAATTTGTAAGGGATTGATGCTTTCCTTTTTGGTGTGTTTTCTGGGTTTTTATTGTTCATCTTGAGCAGTATTTATCAGGCGTTCATAATTGTCCATCCAGTTTGCAAAAGTTTCTTCCGCAATGGCGTGTAGTTCTTTGACCCGGTCAAAAAGAATATCCAGGTCGGCACGCACGATACTATATTTCTCATGATACCTGTAACCCAGGTATGCACCTTCAAATATGGTCAACAGGCGTTCGTCTTCAGCACTGCCATTATCCATTATTAAGGATAATTCAGTGGTGAGGCGTAAGGTGAATTTGAGCAGTGCTTTTATGCTGTGGGTCGTTTTGTCTTGCGTGGTTAGCGACCTGTTTAACGCCCTTAGAGATAGTTCGGCGGCTTGGTGCAGCATGAAGGCCGATAATATTACGTTGTCATTTCGGTAGGTCTGGGCAGCAGTATAAAAGGTTTTGGCTTTGGTAAGCCCGATAGAAAAGTCCTGCCTGGTTTTTTCTATTTTTTCAGGCCTGCTATCCAGTCGTAATGCTGGAAAAGGTTTGCTACCGTCATCGTACACCAGGCTTTCAGCATTACAGGCCATGGAAAAATAAATATGTCCTTCACTGACCATCTTATGAAAAAAAGAGCTTTTAAATAAGGTACAGCTCAAATGAAGGTGTTTGAGGAACGCGAATTTTACGATAGTCTCTATTTCCTCGAATGTCTGCGGATATTTTTCAGGGATGACCAGGATCAGATCAGCATGGTCTTTACCATCCGGGTCACTTCGATGGTTTAAGCAGTAAATCTTTTCCGGCTCGATAACATCTGCGATAAAGTTGATCACTGCCGGGAAGTTCTTTTCGGTAAACCTCATCAGCGGGATAGGATTGACCATGATAGCGGCCTCTTCTTCCTCAGCCTCAATCCTGAAATCCTCTGCATGATGGATTTTGATATAAGGCAGGGATTTAGTTTCACAGACAAAGCCCATAACCTCTACCATTTTTTCTATATACTCCCGGATCAGTACGGTTTCATACACCTTAGAATTGTAGATTTGATCCAGCGTTATTTTCCCGCCCGTGCAGTACAACAGCGAATCTAAAATGCCCCGCCAGTCTTCTAAACTTTTATAGCCGAAGAATTCTTCAAAAAATATCCGTACATCGTTGACCTCCGTTCCATGGAGTGTTCGAAAATGCAAAGCCGGAAAAGGCTTGTGTTTGCTTTCGGTATATATTTCAAAGGGATGGCCAGAAAACCTGTACAGTGGATGATCGGTACTTAGTTTAAAATCTTCCTTGCTTTCATTTAGTACGTAAGCCAGTTCCAGTAGTTTTACGAACTGCTGCTGATGGTAATAATAACTGTCCTTATTGCCATAATACCCGTTGGAGCAGGCTGTTTTAATCAGGTCGATCATTGCAAAGCGGAAAGATTCAATATTGTTTTCGTCGCAGAAAAAACAGACGATTTGAAAATGAGGATTATTTATGTCCTTTTCTTTTAAATAGCGGAAAGAGGTTTTTTCGCTAACGGTTGGTTCCTGTTTCATGTTAGGCTAATTAGTTCAAGCCAAAGAACCAAAACCTGTAAAGTCTATATTAATCTTCCAGTCCATTTTTTAGACGATTTGGGGCATATTTTAAACGCTATTTCAGACGAAAATTCAATCTAGATGGTTTGTTTTTATGTTTGAAAAGATATAGTTATCTTTGTGTATTAACCCCTTTAAACACGGATCATGAAAGTAATATTAGATATTAAGGACAGTAAGGCCGCTTTTGTAATGGAGCTATTGAGCAGCCTGTCTTTTGTTAAGGCAAGGCCACTTTCCGATGAAAATGCTGTTTTAGTTGAAGAGATTAAAGAAGCGGTTGAAGACCTTAAATTGGTACGTCAGGGTAAACTTAAAGCCCGTCCTGCAAGGGATTTGATCAATGAGCTATAATGTCTATACCTTACGCCCCTTTGATAAGCAGCTAAAAAGGTTGGTAAAGAAATACCCCTCTTTAAAAAAGGAATATATTGATCTTATTGATTCTTTAGAGAATAATCCTGAACAGGGCACAGCGATAGGCAACAAGTGTTATAAAATCAGGTTAGCCATTGCCTCAAAAGGGAAGGGCAAATCCGGCGGTGCAAGAGTTATCGCAAATTTGGTTATTGAAGATGACGCTGTTTATTTGCTAACCATTTACGATAAATCTGAAAAGTCTAATTTAACAGATGCGGAACTGGCAGAGCTGTTAAAACAGGTTCCCGAATAAACAGACAACTAATTTATTTTACCACACAACAGAAGATTTATTACATTTGATTCAAATTAACAATATATGAGTACTACAACTGATCGTCCAAATAAAGTGCATGAAGGCAGAAATGTGAAACGTTTTCGTGAAATGATGGGGATAAAACAGGAAGGGCTTGCCGCTTCTTTGGGCGAGGAATGGAGCCAGAAGAAGATTTCAGTCCTGGAATCCAAAGAAAAAATTGAAGATGCACTTTTAGCGGAAATTGCTCAGATATTGAAGGTTCCAGAGGAAGCAATCAGGAATTTTGACGAGGAAACGGCTATCAATAATATTCAATATAACTATGATAACAGCCACGGTCACTTAATCGGGCCGAATTATAATTGCTCATTTAACCCATTAGATAAGCTAATGGAAACAGTAGAAGAAATTAAAAAACTCCACGCAGAAAAAGAAGCACTCTACGAGCGTTTATTGAAAGCACAAGAGAATAAATAAGAATTAGATAAGGATATTTTATTCCGGAAAAGCCATTGCAAACCGCAATGGCTTTTTATTTAAATAGACTTTCTAAAAAAAAAATCGATCAGAATTTATAATCCTCGCGCACGGTGCGGCCTGCGAAACCCCTTCGCTCATAGGCCAGCCCGCTGTTCTCGCTCTGGGCATTTACGGAAGGTAGTACTTGGGTTCTCCTCCTTATAGCTGGGGATGCAAAGAAACCCCAAGGTGTATGTCAAATTTGTCAACTACCGGATTTGCCAATCCGTTTGAGTACAACAGTACCGAGTAAACCCGCAATAACTGAAGCGATTAAAATTCCATACTTGGCCTGATCGATGAAAACCGGATTTTTGAAAGCTAGTCCGCTAACAAATAATGACATCGTAAAGCCGATACCTGCAAGCAGTGCAACTCCGGCGATGTGTTTCCAGTTGGCTTGCTCTGGAAGGCTGGCTAATTTCAGTTTAACCATAATCCAGCAAAAAAGAAGAATCCCGATAAATTTTCCTATTATCAATCCTGCTGCCACACCAATTGATACCGGATTTATGATAGAAGAAAAGAAGTCTGATCCGATGACGATACCAGCATTGGCTAACGCAAATAATGGCATGATACCAAAAGCAACCCATGGATGCAAGGCATGTTCAATTGTTTGTAATGGTGTCTCGGCAGCCATGCTTAAACGCTTTACGTTTTGTATCGTCTTATTTTGTTTAGGTGTGATAAGACTTCCTTTTTCTGGTATGTCCGTCTCAAAGTCGTGGGACAGCTTCCTAAGGTTATCGGAATAGATATGCTCGTTTATTTTCGTTACCGCAGGAATTGTAAAAGCTACTAACACTCCAGCTATTGTAGCATGTACACCGGAAAGTAAAAATCCTATCCAAACGCCGATGCCTATAATCAGATAAAATAGACTACTTCTTATGCCCAATAAATTACCTGCGATTAAAACTAAAAGGAAACCGCCGCCGATTGCAAGCGATATGAAATTTATTTCAGCTGTATAAAAAAACGCTATTACAAGTACTGCCCCGAGATCATCTGCTACTGCCAATGCAGACAAGAATACTTTTACAGAAACTGGAATGTTCTTACTTGCCATGGACAAAAGCGCAAGGGCAAAAGCTATATCGGTTGCCATTGGAATTCCCCAGCCATGATCAGCATCTGTACCTTTATTTATAGCAAAATATATCAAAGCAGGTAACAACATGCCCCCAAGCGCCGCAGTCATAGGTAAGGATGCTTTTTTTAGTGAAGAGAGTTCTCCTTCCATAAATTCCCGCTTTAATTCTAAGCCAATTACGAAGAAAAAAACTGCCATTAGTCCATCATTGATCCAGATGTGGAGTGGGTGGGTAAGCATAAAATTATCAAACCCCACTGAAAAATTAATATGCCACAAATGCTCATAAAATTCATGGTAACCAGAATTTGCCCAAACAATAGCCACGATGACACTAGCAAGCAATACGATGCCGCTGGTGTATTCTAAATGAATGAATCGGCTTACCGGAGCCATGATTTTATCTATTGCTGATTTCTCCATATCGCCAAAGATAGAATATATAAAATAAATCATTTTCGCAGAAATGCAGTTTTTTTATATCTTTGCAGCAATCGAAATGAGAAAAAAGGATAAAGTTTCATATAACCGAGTGACAAAGCACTGATTAATATCAGTACATCTTTTTATGCACTAGCTGTTCTAAGCAAGGCAAATTCTCTATATCCAAATTTTTAAAACAGTTTTTTATTTGAAATTCCTTTTGGCATTTCTAAAAGTTTAAATGTCGTTCAGCTCCAAATGCTGTTCGAAATTTTTATTGAATCTTTTATTTTTCACTTATATACTTTATTACATGACTAAAACTTATCTAGGTCTCTTTGACTTTTCGCAAAAGATTAATTACAAAAATGAAATTCTTGCAGGTTTAACGGTGGCGATGACAATGATGCCGGAATCCTTATCCTTTGCCATACTTGCCGGATTTCCTCCTCTGGTAGGCTTATATGCTGCCTTTATCATGGGGCTAATCACCTCGATATTTGGCGGTAGGCCAGGATTGGTTTCGGGTGGTGCGGGTGCAACAGTTGTGGTACTCATCGCACTGATGAAATCCAACGGCATTGAATATGTATTTGCCGCCGTTGCGCTAGCGGGTATTATTCAAATACTTGTCGGTGTTCTTAAATTGGGAAAATTTATCAGGCTTGTACCACAACCTGTAATGTACGGGTTTGTCAATGGTCTTGCAGTGATTATCTTCATGGCGCAGTTAGAACAATTTAAAACCGTTGTAAATGGGCAGGTTAGCTGGCTAAGTGGTACACCTTTGATGATTATGGCGGGGCTTGTTCTGTTAACCATTGCAATCGTGGTCTTTTTGCCTAAAATCACAAAAGCTGTCCCGCCATCACTTGTGGCTATTGTCGTTGTTTTCCTTTTAGTATTCGGATTAAATATTGACACAAAAACGGTTAAAGATATCGCATCTGTTAGCGGAGGGTTCCCACCTTTTCATATTCCCATGATACCGTTTAATTTAGAGACACTTCATGTTATATTTCCATATGCCTTAATTATGGCCGGAGTAGGTTTAACAGAAGGCTTGCTTACTGTTAATCTGGTCGATGAGATGACGGGTACAAAGGGCAACGGCAACAAAGAGTGCATTGCGCAGGGAGCAGCTAATATAGCTAACGGCTTTTTCTTTGGTATGGGAGGATGTCCAATGATCGCCCAAACCTTAGTCAACCTGTCCGCTGGTGCCAGAGCGAGATTGTCGGGTATAATTGCATCTCTTACTATCTTAGCCATTATTTTATTTGGTGCGCCGATTATTGAGCGTGTCCCAATGGCTGCTTTAACCGGAGTTATGATTATGGTAGCAATAGGAACGTTTGAATGGGTTAGTTTCCGTATCATCAACAGAATGCCCAAACAAGATATTTTTGTCGGAATACTGGTTGCGGTGATTACAATTTGGCTTCATAACCTTGCTTTAGCGGTCTTGATAGGCGTAATTATATCAGCATTGGTATTCGCGTGGGAAAGTGCAAAACGAATCCGTGCAAAAAAATATATAGACGAAAATGGTGTGAAGCACTATGAAATCTATGGACCGCTATTTTTCGGTTCCGTAGCTGCCTTTAACGAGAAATTCGACGTACATGAGGATTCGAATGAAGTGATTATTGATTTCAAAGAAAGCAGGGTTGCAGATATGAGCGGCATAGAAGCGTTAAATAAGCTTACCGAGAGATACCATCAGCTGGGTAAAAAACTTCATTTGAAGCACCTTAGTAAAGATTGCATACTATTGCTAAAAAATGCAGGAGATATTATTGACGTGAACATAATTGAAGATCCAACTTACCAGGTAGCGACTGACAAACGACATTAATATAAATCACATGCCTGTTCATTAATAATGTATACATTGATTGTATCTTATACAACATGAACAGGCAATTTTGTGATCTTCATTTGGGGCTTAATTATGAAGCTTCAGCTATTTTTGATGCTGAAATGTACTTCTCCCGGATCGTTGCAACATCATTACTTATTTTGGACTCTGTGACTTCAAGAGCTTTGATATGTTGCGCAACAAATTTTCCCATAAGTGGTGCCATATCTTCACTAACTTTGATATCTAAGACTTTAGCATACAGTTGTGTAGTACGTATATTGGTGTGTCCAAACATTTTAGATACGCTTTCGATAGGTACACCGTTCAGCAAAGTTACCGTGGTGCCAAAAGTCCGTTTGGCTATCCGGTTGCCCAATGTTTTATTAACCCCTGAAAGTGCTGCAATTTCAACCAGATACTCATTCATTTTTTGATTGCTTGAAATTGGTAAAGCCCTGTTGTGATGGAGGCAATAAGGATGAGCTTTATATTTATCAAGGATGCTCGCCGCTATTGGAAGCAAGGGTATTGCTACCCTGGTATCTGTTTTTTTTCTGTAGGTAAATATCCATCGTTCCCCATCAACCCCAATACTTACGTCGGCCAGTTTAAGTTTTTGAACATCCGCATAGGAAAGTCCGGTATAGCAACTGAACAGAAAAAAGTCCCTTACCTGCGATAACCTGTCAGTAGTAAACTGTTTTTGGGTAATCTTATGCAATTCATCAGCGGTTAAAAACTCCCTGTGGACAGGCTTAGATTTTAGCGTATGGCCAAAGAAGGGGTCAGTACTGATCCATTTATATTTCCGGCAGATGCTTACGATCTTTTTGAGATTTTTAATATGCTTATTTGCGGTATTGGTATCGTTTTCCTTTACCGTATGCAGGTAGAAGTCAAAACCGTCGATAAACTCGTGGTCAATACGTTTTACATTAAAATCGGTTCTGTTGTATTTGGCGGCAATGAAGTCTTCTACATGCCTTGCCAATACTTCAAATCTTCTAAGCGTTCCAGGCGCATATTCTTCTTTCTCCACCAATGCTTTCATTTTTTCATTGTGGATTTTAATGGCCTCCAATATGGTGTGTGCTTTTTCTTCCTTGCCTAAGAATTTGCATTTTACACTATCGGCGGTTATTTCTGCTCCGTCTACGCTTAGCTGGCTATGGGCGGCATACACTTCCGCTTTCATATTTTCCAGATATGCATTCAGGGTTTTAACATCTTCCTTTGTTCCGATGACTTTCCCGGCTTTTGCGTTCCACTGCTCCGGCTCGCAATTTCTGCTGGTGGACATTTCCGCACGAACCCCGTTTACTGTTATTCTTAAAAAGATAAAGTAAACAGCCCCTTTTGTGTAGTTCTTTGGCTTTTTCAAAAAGAAAAGCACGCTAAAATTAGTTTTCATAACGATAACATTAAGGTTAAACAAAAATAGCTTTGCAGTTCCATTCACACAAGATGTTCATCTATTAATATAGTTGAATATCAATGTCTTAATACGAATTAGGGGAGTTTGATATTATAAAGAACGACGCACCGAATGACGCACATTTTATATGCGATTTCGTGCATATTTTGGCATATCCCGTAAAAGCAAAAACCCTGCAATCATTTGATTTGCAGGGCTTTAGTTCTCTTTGATATTGTTTCTTGTGATCCCGCTGGGATTCGAACCCAGGACCACTACATTAAAAGTGTAATGCTCTACCAGCTGAGCTACGGAATCATCGTTCTTTGTTGAACTTTTACCCTAAGCGTTTCCGTTTAAAGTGGTGCAAATATAGGGTTACAGTACATATTGTGCAAATTATATATCGAGAAATCTTTTATATCACTGATTCCTAGTTAGATTATTTGTAAATACCTGTTAAAGCACATTAACAATGCCTAAATACTGGCTGTTACTGCGCCTTTTTCTGTCTTCAGCTACAAAGGCAAGGTAAACGTGAACGGCCTTTCCCGAAAAATCCTCATTCAGTTTAAAAATCCCGGTCTTCATTCTCCGCTTCACGGCCCCGGTATCGTAATCGGCCTTGCCACCAGCTATATCATATACCAGAAACATCGCCCGGTCGTCACTTTCACATTTACCACCTTCCCAGTTAAAAGTAATTGAATTTTCAGTTTCTGAAACCGCAGATGCTGTTAATGCCGGTTCCTGGTCGCCAAAACTAACCAGCGCCAGTGCCGGATCAATATATGCACCCGCATCATCCCTCACCAGGGCATTTTTAGAATTATAGGATTTTGCAGCTACAAATCCCTGAAATGTAGGGGCATAATCCTGAAAGCCAACTCTCAAAAATACTGTTAAAGGTTTCAGCCAAAGCTGCAGATCTCCAAAGGCCTGCTGATTGGCCAGCTCTTTTTCTGTAAATGGTTTGCTTCTTTCATTTGCCAGGCCACGGATAATGTCCTGTCCGTTTAAGTGGTAGCCCACTACCGTTCCGGCCTTGCCTCTAAAACCACCAAGAATGCCGTTTTTAATAATTGCCATAGTTCTAATAGTTAAGTAAGTTACAACTGGTTTACCAGTGAAATATTAATTAATATAAAATTATAGGAATTACATAAGGATTAAACAGGTATTTGTCCCTGTTATCTCCCTATTAAGTCCCTATAAAATCCCTGTTTATTCCCTGTTATAAATAAACAAGTTCCTAACCAATTATAAGCAATATCCTAACCTGAGCCCTAAAAATTAACCAATAATTAAATCGCTGATTTAAGCTTTGGAAATTGCCTGAATAAACAATGCAATATACCTAATAATCAAGCATTTTTATCAGAATGGCCTAAGTTTTTTTCAGGATTCACCTTGTCCCTTACCAATTGTTTCAGTTCCTTAATCTCAGGAAAGCCTCCCCGCTCCTTTCTATCGTACAAGACTTCCTCATTCACACTGATGGTATAAACGCCGGCAATCCCGGCAGGTTTTAACAGTACACCATTGATGTCATCTATAAAAGTGGTCAGCAGTTCCTGGGCCATATAGGCAGCACGTAGCATCCAGCCGCATTTCGGACAATATTCTATCGTAATCGTTGGCTTCATATCTTCTTCCTTTATGATCAGTTGGCTTTTTTTGCAATTAAAAATTAAACATAATCATTACCCACAAGTAACATATAATTGAATCGTAAATTCTTTATTGGTATAAATTTCCTAATTTAAGACCATGCTATCTAAAAAAGACATTTTCGGCTTTGAGCCCAACGCGCAGTACAGTACTGCTGCTGCTTATTTTTCTATGGAATTTGCCGTAGATCAGGCGCTAAAAATTTACAGTGGCGGGCTCGGTTTTCTTGCCGGCTCGCACTTAAGGAGTTCTTATCAGTTAAAACAGAACCTGCTAGGTATTGGCATTTTATGGAAATATGGTTATTACGACCAGACCAGGGACAAAGACCAGCTCATGAAACCTGCCTATACCGAAAAGCAATATGCATATCTGCAGGATACAGGCATAATTTTTACCGTTCCGGTACACGATTCGCCGGTGCATGTAAGGGCCTATCTGCTAAAACCGGAAACCTTTGGTACAGCACCACTTTTTTTGCTCAGTACCGATGTTCCTGAAAATGACTACCTGTCGCGCACCATTACCCATCGTTTGTACGATCCGCATGAGACCACAAGAATTGCCCAGTCTATCATTCTGGGTATTGGCGGGGCCATGTTACTGGATATCTTAAACATCACACCCGATGTATACCACATGAACGAAGGGCATTCCGTATCACTTAATTTTTACCTCTACGCTAAATATAAAAGCCTGGATGAAGTAAAAAAACGGGTGGTATTTACTACCCATACCCCCGAAATGGCCGGAAATGAAGAACATAGATACAGTTTGCTCAAGGAAATGTCTTTCTTTTACCATTTACAGGAGCATGAGGTGAAATACCTGCTGGGGATGGATGGCGAACAGTTTAGCTATACCCTTGCAGCGCTTAAATTTGCCAGAAAGGCCAATGGTGTTTCTGAACTGCATGGTAAGGTGGCCAGGGATATGTGGGGCCATAACCCCGGTATATGCGGAATCACTTCCATCACAAATGCCCAGAACCTGACCTACTGGCAGGATCCGCTGATGGGAAAATCAATAGTCGGTAATGATGATCATGGTATTGTTCAACGAAAAAAAGAGCTGAAGGCCGATCTGTTTAAAGTAGTGGCCGATCAGTGTGGCAAACTGTTTGATCCGGAGGTGATCACTATAGTATGGGCCAGACGTTTTGCCGGTTATAAGCGGGCCGACCTGGTGATGCAGGACTGGAACCGCTTTTTAACCCTGCTGAGCAATGGTGCATTTCCGGTACAGCTGATCTGGGCCGGGAAACCTTATCCTGAAGATTTTGGTGCCATTGGCTTGTTTAACCAGATCATTTCGCGGGCATTGCCTTTAAAAAACTGTGCTGTGCTTACAGGCTATGAGCTGGAATTGTCGGCCCTTCTTAAAAAGGGATCTGATGTTTGGTTAAACAACCCCAGGATGTACAGGGAAGCCTCCGGCACCAGTGGCATGACTGCCGCAATGAACGGCAGCATCAACCTTTCCCTGCCCGATGGCTGGGTACCTGAATTTGCACTGGACAGAGAAAACAGTTTCCTGATCCAGCCCGCACCGGATCATTCTCCGGAACAGGATCAGGACCGGCTGGAGAACATCAGCCTGATGGATACACTGGAACAGGTTGTACTGCCAACCTATTATAACGACCATAACAAGTGGTTAGGCATGGTAAAAAAGGCGGCAGCTGATGTGGTCCCTGCTTTTGAATCGGGCAGAATGGCGGCAGAATATTACACAAAAATGTATAAGGCTTAAAAAAGAAAGCCGTCCCTCCGGACGGCTTTCACCAAAACACTAAAAAAACTACGGGTATTCTCTTTTAAGCTACTTTGATTTTGCTTTGAGCAGCTGTACTTCTTTTTTCAACAGCTCTATTTCGGCTTGTTGTTCTTTTATGGCGGCCACCAGTACAGGAATCAGGTTTTCTGTCTGCACTTCGTTGTACCTGGCCACTTTAGCGTTGTTTTTGCCGGCTTCATATACCTTTGACGCTTCGTAAACCATTGCCGGAAATTCGGGCTGTACATTGCTGGCCATAAAACCGTACTGCTCTCCGGCCGGAAGTTTCAGGTGTTTGTACTTGTTTACATCGTATTGAAAGGTAACCGGTTCCAGGTTTTTTAAATGTTGTGTAGAATTGGATATTTTACCAACATTAACTTTCAGTTCCTGTTCGTTAATTTTCTGTGCGCTTGCTGTTAACGAAGCAACGCCCAATAAAAGTCCCATTACAGAACCTTTAAACAAAGGATAGTTCATAAAAATAATTATTGTGTGAATATTTAAATATAGACCGGAATATCAATTCAGATATATAGTCCGGAATCTGTTCATGATTTTAAGAACAGCTGTTGGGAGGCGGATAGGGTAAGGAAATATAAGGTGCGGTAACCGCGGGTACAATGATGTGCCCTGTTCTTTTGGCAAGGGTTAAAGCAGCCAGCAGCAATACCGGCTGATCAGGAAAATCCTCATCCGTAATTTCAAGTTGCTTGCTTTCTTTTTCAGCATCCGGTGTACTGTCCTCAGTACTTTGTGCAGCACCTGCCACAACTACATTTTTCAGCTGCTGTTCCACAGCAAACAACGGGGTACTTTTTACCAGTAAAAAGGAAAGTAAAATAAATATGCCCGCTATTCTTTTAAACATAAGCAACCGAATTGTAAATTATATTGGCTATGGCCACAAATATATTGCTCCTATTTGAATAGCCATAGCCTGAATTGTATTTTTTTTGTCGGATTTTCTTATAACGGCTTATTTTGCAGCAGGCTGTATGCTTTTATAAATAAAATTATGTAAGGAGGTGGTAGTGGCTTTTAAATCGGCAGTAAGGTACCAGATGTTGTTGATTCTTTTCCCCGCACTTTGCCCATCCAGTGGAAACCTTGCCTGATCGATCACTTTATTTTTAGAATTCAGCACACTACCTGCAAAGCTGAAAAGGGTCATCTGTCCCATACTGGTTTCCAGGTTGGGCAATACCTGTGAAGCGATGGCCGGCAGCATTTGCGAACCGGAGTTTTTAAGTGTGCTGAAAAGCGCAACCAGTACACTTCTCTGACGTTCAGTCCTTTCATAATCGCCATTCCCTACCCCTCTGATGCGGGTATACGCTACAGCCTGTCTGCCGGTCAGTTTCTGGAGGCCTGCACTGTTTACATGTACTGCCGGGATCTTCTCGTAAATCGCCAGCTCATCCAGGTAATTGTTAAGATACGAAAGCTCTGGCTGCTTTACATTTACCGTTACCCCTCCAAGGGCATCTACTATTCTTGCTGCACTGTAAAAATCAACATTGATGTAATCCTTAATGTCGAGGTCAAAGTTCTGATTGATGGTTTTTATAGCAAGCTGAGGCCCTCCAAGTGCATAAGCCGCATTGATCTTATCCATGCCATGCCCCTCAATATTTACATAAGTATCCCTCATAATAGAAGACATCTTTATTTTTCCGCTTTGCTGATCGATGGAAATGACCATGATCACATCGGAATTTGCCCGTTCGCCTGCCTGACGCCTGTCGACCGCAAAAAGGGCCATATTTACCGGTGGGTTTGGCATGGCTTTTACCTTTGCACTTACTTTGGGTGATATGCCCAGTGCTTCGGCCGATCTGTTTAACTGAACAGCCTGAGGTTTGGCATAATCCGCAGGGGCTATAGCTGTTGAAGTGGTGTCCTGAGCATTTACCTGGAAGGAGAAGGCCAGCAGAAAAATATAAAACAATAGTTTTTTCATTATTGATATGAATGATTGGGTTAAAATTAATAACCATTAAACAATTTTCCGGCCATATTATTCGGGCAGGGTTAAAATGTATCTGGTATTTGATTTAAAAATTAATCATCTTTATATAAACAATAAGCATATTAAAACTTAAGATAAATAATAACCATTCAAAAAAACCGTAAAACGATGAAAATTTTAAAAAGAGTATTATTTGTTATTGTCGGGATTGTTATTCTGGCATTGGTAGTAGCGCTGTTTGTGAAGAAAGATTATGCGGTGGAGCGTGAAGTAACCATCAACAGGCCGGAACCAGAGGTATTCGACTTCATTAAACACGTTAAAAACCAGGACCAGTACAGCGTTTGGAACAACATGGACCCGGCCATGAAAAAGAGTTACAGCGGCACCGATGGTACAGTTGGCTTTAAATATTCCTGGGAAAGCACCAAAAAAAATGTAGGTAAGGGCGAACAGGAAATCGTTAAAATTACTGAAGGCGACAGGATAGACATGAAACTGCGCTTTAAAGAACCTTTTGATGCAGAAGACGATGCTTATATGACCACAGAGGCCATTGGCGCTGATAAAACAAAGGTTAAATGGGGCTTTACAGGTAAAATGGCCTGGCCCATGAATTTAATAATGCTTTGCATGAAGATGGAAGAGATGATCGGCAAAGATCTGCAGAGTGGGTTGGACAAACTGAAAACCACGCTGGAAAAGTAATTTTAAACAAATTCATTGCCTGAACGTTGTTTTATACCGGAATACAAATGAAGCATGAGCATAAAATCTATTGACCCGACAAATGGCAAGGTAATTAAATCTTATCCTGAAACGACTAAAGCACAAGTTGTTAAAAAGATTGAACAGGGGCATAAAGCCTGGACAGAATGGAGAAAAAGCAGTATTAAAGAAAGGGCTGCCCTGCTAAGGGGTCTCGCTGATCAGCTGCACATACAAAGAGCGGAGCTGGCAAGGCTGATGGCTTTGGAAATGGGCAAACCCCTGAACGATGGCCTGGCCGAGATAGACAAATGTGGCGCTGTATGTAAATACTACGCAGAAAAAGGGGCAGATTTTTTGCAGGACCAGCGGATTGAGACTGAGGCTTCAAAAAGCTACGTCAGCTTTCAGCCTCTGGGTATAGTGCTGGCCGTAATGCCCTGGAATTTTCCTTACTGGCAGGTATTCAGGTTTCTTGCCCCCGCCCTGATGGCAGGCAATTGCGGGGTACTGAAACACGCTTCAAATGTACCGGGATGCGCCCTGTCTATAGAAAAGCTGGTAAAGGATGCAGGTTACCCTGCCCATGTATTTCAAACCCTGATGATTGGCAGTAACGTGGTAAACGAAGTGATTGCCCATCCGCTCATAAAGGCGGTAACCCTTACCGGAAGCACGCAGGCAGGAATGAAAGTTGCCGCACAGGCAGGCATGCTGCTGAAAAAAACAGTACTTGAACTGGGGGGCAGTGATCCTTATTTGGTGCTGGAAGATGCCGACCTGGAATTTGCAGCCGAAACCTGCGTAAACAGCAGGCTGATCAACAACGGGCAGAGCTGTATTGCAGCAAAAAGATTTATTGTTGTAAAAAAGATAGAAAAGGAATTTACCAGGCTTTTTGTGCAAAAAATGAAACAGAAAAAACTGGGTAACCCTTTGGAAGCGGATATCAACCTGGGTCCTATGGCCCGTGCAGATTTACGTGACGAGCTGCACCAGCAGGTACTGAAGAATATAGAAATGGGTGCAAAATGCCTGCTTGGCGGCCGGATTCCTGCGTTTAAAGGCCAGCATGCCTACTATGAACCTACCGTACTTAGCGGAATAAAAAAAGGGATGCCTGCTTACAGCGAGGAAATGTTTGGCCCGGTGGCGGCCATACTTACGGCCAGAGATGTGGAACAAGCCATTGAGCTGGCCAACGATACTTCATTCGGACTTGGAGCTGCCGTATTTACAGCTAATGAAAAACTGGGTGAAGAAATAGCAAGGACCCGCCTTCAGGCTGGTTCCTGCTTTGTAAATTCGCTGGTAAAATCCGATCCCCGCCTACCCTTTGGGGGCATTAACCAAAGCGGATACGGGCGCGAACTGGGCCTGTTCGGTATTCATGAATTTGTAAACATTAAAACGGTTTATGTGAAATGAGCCGCTTAATGCGAGCCATTATGGTGGGTTAGCCTGCCCATCACCCCTATTTTACCCTTTGTCCAGGATAGCCATACGGGCTGAACATACGTGTCGCCAAATCCAAGGCTTTTGTTGGTAAAGACGTAGTTTCCCGAACCGGTTTGGCTGGAATAATAGTCTAAAGCAATTTTTGTTTCATGGTAATTCATTTAGATTTCAATAAGGCAAAAGAACATTTATGAAACAACACCTGTAAACAATTTAAGTTTGCCAATGTTTAAGAAATTTTGATATAAGGACAGCATTTGGGATTGTCTTATAAATTTTCTTAAATTTGCAGCCGTAAACAAAAAAACACTACATGTAGGATTCAGTTTCTTTCAGAAAAATAAACAGGGCCGGTAAGCCAGCCCCTGGTATTGTTCAACCTTTTAGAAAGAATTATGATTACCCTACAGGATATTACCTATACACATCCCGACCGGGATGTATTGTTTAGAGGTTTAAACCTCATCATTAACAAAAAAGACAAAATTGCGCTTATTGGCGACAATGGCACAGGAAAATCAAGCCTGCTAAATATGATGGCAGGTAATTTACAACCTGCCTCAGGAAGCGTTAAAATGAGTTCAATCCCCTATTATGTACCACAGATTTTCGGACAGTTTAATGATTACAGCATTGCAAAGGCGCTGCAGGTTGAAGGTAAATTAAAAGCCTTGAATGAAATTCTGGATGGCCGGATGACGACTGAAAATATGGTTCTGCTGAATGACGACTGGGCGGTTGAGGAACGCTGCAAAAATGCGCTTGCACATTGGAACCTTGAGGGACTGGACCTGGCCCAAAAAATGGGCAGCCTTAGTGGTGGCCAGAAAACCAAAGTTTTTTTAGCAGGGATACGCATACACCGGCCTGAGATAGTTTTACTTGATGAGCCCAGTAACCATTTAGACCTATGGAGCAGAAAGCGACTGTATGATGACCTTGCCTCGGCCACTAACACGCTGGTGGTGGTAAGCCATGATAAAACCTTACTGAACCTTCCGGAACGCGTTTTTGAACTGGATAAGCGGGGCATAACCGTGTATGGAGGCAATTACGATTTTTATGTGGCACAGAAAAAGTTGGAAAGCGAAGCGTTGAAACAGGACCTGAACAGCAGGGAAAAGGCACTTCGTAAAGCCAGGGAAACTGAAAAAGAAGTACTGGAAAGACAACAAAAACTGGACGCCCGTGGCAAAAAGAAACAGGAAAAAGCGGGTTTGCCCACTATTGTGATGCATGCCTTTAAAAACAATGCAGAAAAAAGCAGCTCCCATATAAAGCGTGTCCATGAAGATAAAAAGGCTGTGCTTTCGCAGGAACTGGGCCAGTTGCGTGCAGCATTGCCTGACATCAATAAAATGAAAATGGACCTGAACAATTCTGCCCTGCACAGGGGAAAAACATTGGTCAGCGCAAAAAATATAAATTTTGGATACGACCATCAGTTGCTTTGGAAGGAGCCTTTGAATTTTCGGCTTAACAGTGGCGAACGTATGGTCATCCGGGGCGCGAACGGCTCCGGTAAGACAACACTGATCAAAATGATCTTAGGCGGGCTTAAACCCAGTTCAGGAACATTAAACAGCCTTAGCGGCATTAAAACCATTTACATTGACCAGGATTACTCGCTGATTGACAACAACCTGAGTGTATATGAACAGGCACAGGCCTATAATTCGGGTGAATTGCAGGAACATGAAATAAAGATCCGCTTAAACCGCTTTTTATTTGACAAAGCCTACTGGAACAAATCCTGTGCAGCGCTGAGCGGCGGCGAGAAAATGCGCCTGATGCTTTGCGCGCTAACGATAAGCAATGCCGCTCCCGACCTGATTGTACTGGATGAACCTACAAATAACCTGGACATTCAAAATACAGAGATCCTGACTGCTGCAATTGGTGATTATAAGGGAACACTGCTGCTGGTGTCTCATGATGAGTTATTTTTGAATCAGATAAATGCAGTACATTCAATTGAGTTGCATTAACTTTACCAATGGACAAACCATTGCGGAACCATGCGTAAAGAAGAAAGACACAAGCTGATCATGAGAGAGATAAACCTTCACAACAAGGTTTTATCGGCCGATCTGAGTGTACTGTTAAACATTTCAGATGATACCGTAAGACGTGACCTTAAAGAGCTTGCTGAAACAGGTAAACTGTTAAAGGTTCATGGTGGTGCGGCAAGTAAATCATTTGTAGCACCCTTTAATGCACAGCATGAGATATATGCACTCAATGAGAAAAATGTAATTGCAAAGAAAACACTGAAAATTATAAAGAACGAAATGGTGATCCTTACTGAGGGTGGCACCACTATACTGCAGCTGGCCAGAATGATTCCTGAAAACCTGAAAGTTACCTTTTTTACAATCAGTCCGCAGGTAGCCATTACCTTATCAGACCACAGCAACCTTGAGGTCATTACCATCGGCGGTAAACTCAATAAAAATGCAAACCTGCACGTTGGGGCAAGTGTAATTAACCAGCTGGTAGACCTGAGGGCCGATCTCTGTTTACTGGGGGCCAATGCATTTTCGGCAGAAGAAGGCCTTACCGATATGGACTGGGACATTGTACAGGTAAAAAAAGCGATCATCAGGTCGTCGAAAAAAACAGCAGTACTGAGCATTTCTGAAAAATTAAATACTGCGCAAAGGATAAGGATCTGTGGCCCCGACGATATTGACTACCTCATTACCGAATTACCTGCCGGGAGCCCTTTAATGCAGGGCTATACAAATGATCATTTAATAGTGCTTTAAGCTTATAAATTATGGCCTTGACAGTATCAGTTTTAGACAATGATTTTTACAAAGTTACCATGCAGCAGGGTGTTGTACGCTTGTTTCCTGCGGCTAAAGCAAGGTATCAGTTTATCAATCGTGGTAAACATTCATTTCCGGAAGGCTTCGCTGTCGCGCTGCGCAAAGCTGTAGACGAAATGGCTTTGCTGAAGCTGAGTAAGGCAGAAAAGCATTTTCTTCAGGTAAACTGCCCCTATCTTGACCCGGTATACCTTGATTTTCTGGAAGGCTACCGCTTTAACCCCGAAGAGGTACACATTGAACAACATGAAGATCAGCTCCAGGTAAAAGTTGAAGGGTTTTGGTACCGTACCATTTTGTGGGAAGTTCCGCTCATGTCGCTCATCTGTGAACTGTACTATGTTTTAACGGGTACCAAAAGGATCAGCAATGAGGCCATCATTGAGGTTACCCGCAAAAAAATTGAAGCTTACAAAGCCCTGGGCGTGACCATAGCTGAATTTGGTACCCGAAGAAGGTATGCATATGATGTTCAGCGCCTGGTATTACAATCCTTGAGCCAGTATGGTGCCGGATCTTTTATAGGGACCAGCAATATGCACCTGGCCATGTTGCACCAAACCAAACCGATAGGTACGCATGCACATGAGTGGTTTATGTTTCATGCCGCCAGGTATGGTTTTACAATGGCCAATGCAATGGGGCTTGAACATTGGGTACAGGTTTATCGGGGCGACCTTGGCATTGCCCTGTCTGACACCTACACTACTGATGTTTTCTTTAAGCAGTTTGACAGGATGTACGCTAAATTATTTGATGGGGTGAGGCACGATAGCGCAGATCCTTTGGTATTTGCCGATAAAGTGATCAGCCATTATGAACGTATGGGCATTGATCCTAAATCAAAGACCATTATCTTTTCTGACGGGCTTGATTATGAAAAAGTTGAGCGTATTGCCAGACATTGCCTTGGCCGGGTAGGCATGTCGTTCGGAATAGGCACTAATTTTACCAATGATGCCGGATTGCCACCCATGAACATTGTGATTAAAATGACTGAAGCCCATCCTCAGGATGGGCAGTGGACGAAAGTTGTTAAATTATCTGACGAAGAAGGTAAGTATACAGGTGATATTCAGACCATCAATCTGGCGAAAACCATACTGGGAATCAGCTGATCATAATTATTTTAAAATTTATTTAGCAAAATAAATTAATAATTCTATCTTTGCACCCTCTTCAAACAGAAGATGATTCCGTAGCTCAGCTGGTAGAGCATTACACTTTTAATGTAGTGGTCCTGGGTTCGAATCCCAGCGGGATCACAGAAAGCCTCAACATAAGTTGGGGCTTTTTCTTTATACATACGGTATATCATTTTTTATCGCTTCTTCTTCACTTCCAATATATTTCCAAAAACAGAGACTTTGGAAAAGCTGGCTCTTACCGAACTTTACTGCCTCAACATTGAAAAAGATCAATGGTAATAAAAGTATATATTTATACTTTATATAAATAATAATAGTATATTTATATCCTAAAATAAATATATGAAATACGATATTTTAAAAAATGTCATCCATCTTCTTGAAGAATTTGAGTCGGAGAATTTTTCAGGAAAAACATATCCTAATGATATCGAAGGTTTTAAAAGATGGGTAGTTGTCAATTATAAAAGCGCAGAAATAGATAATGAACCCAATTGGGAAGGCAAAGAAAAGGGACGTAGTGCTGAAAGTGTCATTAATACTTTAATCGTTCATTTGAACAGGTATGCCAAGAGTTATTCAAAATCGGCAATATCCGGTTCAAATTTTTCTACCCAGGAAGAATTTATTTACCTCATTAACCTAAAAGCATTCGGTGAGATGACCAAAATGGACTTGATAAAAAAGAATGTCCATGAAAAACCTGCCGGAATGCAGATTATCAATCGGTTGATTGCACAAGGCTGGGTAGATCAAACTGATTCTGAAACTGACAAAAGAAGTAAAGTTTTAAAAATCAGCAATGAGGGCATTAAAGTTTTAGAAAATCAAATGGGCAAAATCAGAAAAGCAACTGAAGTTGTGACAGGAGATTTAACACGTAAGGAAAAAATGGAATTAATTAGATTACTAAATAAACTCAATGATTTTCATCAGCCCATCTATGATAAAAATATTGAGCCTGAATATTTATTAAATGAAGTTTTAAAAAACAAAAGGTGATGAAGAAGAAAATAGCCGTTATCGGTTCTGGTTTTTCGGGATTGTCTGCTGCCGCTTATTTGGCAAAAGCGGGAAACGATGTTCAGGTTTTTGAAAAGCACGACCAGCCGGGAGGAAGAGCAAGGCAATTTTCTACCAAACAAGGTTACATTTTTGATATGGGGCCAAGCTGGTACTGGATGCCTGATGTTATAGAAAGTTTTTTTGCTGATTTCGGTTACAAAACTGCAGATTTTTTTGAGTTGATTTCCTTAAACCCACAGTTTGAGCTCATTTTTTCAGAAGAGAAAATCAATGTACCTGAAAGTATAGAGGAACTAAAAATCTTGTTTGAACAAATTGAAAAAGGTGCAGGCTTGCAATTAGAGAAATTTATGCAATCGGCGAAATTTAAATATGAAGTCGGGATGAAGGATTTTGTGAACAAACCTTGCCATAATTGGTTGGAATTCATTTCTCCTAAAATTGCTAAAAGTGCATTGAAATTGGATTTGCTGACGAATTTCAGAACCTATGTTGGCAAATATTTTAAAAATGAAAAATTAAGAACATTGATGGAGTTCCCTGTAATTTTTCTGGGCGCTTCTCCAAAAAACATTCCGGCATTATATAGTTTGATGAATTACGGGGGCTATGCTTTAGGAACGCATTATCCGAAGGGTGGCTTTTATCAATTGGTATTGGCGATGAAAAAAGTAGCCGAGAACCAAGGTGCAGCTTTTCATTTTAACAAGACAGTTGAAAATATAAATACGGATAATGGTAAGGTACGATCTTTAACCATCAATGGCGAAACCTATGAATTTGATGCTGTAGTTGCGTCATCGGATTATCACCATACAGAAACACTCTTAAATAAAGCGTATAGAAATTATTCAGAAGAGTACTGGCAAAACAGAACATTTGCTCCATCCAGCTTGATCTATTATTTGGGCATCAATCAAACTATTCCCGGCCTAAAGCACCATACCCTATTTTTTGAGCATGATTTAGACGAACATATTGATTGTATCTATGGCGAGAAAAAATGGCCTGAAAAACCACTGTTTTATGTTTGCTGCCCATCAAAAACAGATCATACCGTTGCGCCCAAAGACAAAGAGAACCTATTTCTTTTGATGCCTTTGGCCATCGGAATAAACGATGACGAATCCGTACGAAAAAAATATTTAGCGGAAATGATTTCAAGAATTGAAAGACATACAGGCCTAACCAATTTACTGTCAAAGATTGAATACAGAAAAAGCTATTGTGTCAGCGATTTTATTTCAGATTACAATGCCTATGGTGGCAATGCTTACGGATTGGCAAATACGCTTAGTCAAACTGCGGTTTTGAAACCAAAAATAAGAAACAAGAAATTAAAAAATTTATTCTATACGGGTCAGTTAACTGTTCCAGGGCCCGGAGTTCCCCCCTCCATTATATCGGGAAAAATTGTAGCAAATGAGATAATTAAATTTAAAAACGAAGTATTATGAAACACCTATTTGATGAGCTTTCTTACTCAGTTAGCAAGATAACAACCCAAAAGTATAGTACGAGTTTTTCTTTAGGAATTTTGGCACTCAAACCATCTGTTCGTTCTGCTATATATGCGATATACGGGTACGTAAGATTAGCAGATGAAATTGTTGATAGTTTTCAGGGCTACGATAAAGAGAAGTTGCTGAACAGATTAAAACAAGAAACAGAAAATGCGTTGCAGGAAGGTATTTCACTAAACCCGATTTTACAATCTTTTCAGGAAACCGTACATAAGTACCGAATTGAAAAAAAGCTGATTGAGGATTTTTTGCACAGTATGGAAATGGATTTGCAGAAAATAGATTACAATTCCGATTTGTACAATGAATACATTTATGGTTCTGCAGAAGTGGTTGGGTTAATGTGCCTGCAGGTTTTTACGGATGGGAATAGAGAAAAATATGAAGACCTTAAACTTTATGCGATGAAACTGGGCTCAGCTTTCCAGAAAATTAATTTTTTAAGGGATTTGAGAGATGATTATCAGATTTTAGGCAGGACATATTTCCCGAATATTGATATGGGGGTATTTGATAATCATGTGAAATGCCTGATTGAAAAGGAAATAGAAGAAGAATTTAAAGAGGCGTTAATTGGAATTAAGAAACTACCAGGTTCTTCAATGTTTGGGGTGTATCTGGCTTACAAATACTATTTATCTTTGTTCAAGAAAATAAAAAGAAAATCTTCTAAAGACATCTTGAATAACAGGGTCCGAATTCCCAATTCCGAAAAAGCGTTCGTGGCCTTCAAAAGTTATGTAAGATATAAAACTGCTTTTTTATGATAAAGGTTCCAGGTTTGCTGATGTCTGCTATATTCTTGCTGATAAGTGTGGATACAACCAATTTGGATGTGGTAAGAGCGAATTATTACAAAGTAGTATCGGACAAAAAAATGTGCAAACAAATGATAGCTGAATTGGAGAAAACAAAAAACAATTCGGCTACGCATCTGGCTTATTTAGGTGGTTTACAAACGATTTGGACAAATCACGTTTTTAGCCCCATAAGTAAACTCAATACATTCAAAGAAGGAAAGAAAAACATCGAACAGGCAATCAAAAATGAGCCCAATAATGCAGAATTGAGATTTATCCGACTTTCGGTTCAAAAAAACGCCCCCTCTTTTTTAGGGTATAAATCAAGCATAGATGAGGATACTGAATTTATCAAGAAAAACAAGAATCAAATCAGTTCAGACATTCTGCATAAAAATATAGAAACGCTTTTAATAAACTAACCTATGAAACATCAATTATATAGAGAACAACAATTGCATTGTGATATCGAAACTGCCTGGCGTTTTTTCTCATCCCCGGCAAATCTTTCTAAAATCACACCTAAGGATATGGGTTTTACAGTGTTGTCGAACTATAATGATGAACATATTTTTGAAGGAATGATTATTAATTATACGGTTTCGCCTATGCTGAAAATTCCCTTAAAATGGAGAACGCGGATTAGCCAGGTGGAATTGAACAGGAGTTTTACCGATTTTCAGGAGAAAGGCCCTTATAAATATTGGAGCCATTTTCACGAGTTTATTCCCAATAGAGCGGGCGTACTTATAAAAGATACTGTACATTATGAATTGCCTTTCGGTATTTTAGGAGATATTGCACATTGGGTCTTTGTGAAAAAAAAACTGGTTCACATCTTTGATTTCCGCTATGGCATTTTAGAAAAATTATTTAATAGGAAATAAAAAAACGTATATGAACTTTTTAATCGCATTGGGGGCATTTGTAATGATGGAAGGGGCAACCTGGGTGATCCACAAATATGTTATGCACGGTTTTCTGTGGGGTTTACACAAAGACCATCACGACCACAGCCAAGAAGGTGCTCTTGAAAAGAATGACTATTTCTTTGTGATATTTGCTATACCTACGATTGCTTTAATGTACTTCGGTTCGATTGAAAATTTCAATTATTTGTTTTTTATCGGACTGGGCATTATGCTATATGGAATGGCCTATTTTTTTGTACATGATGTTTTTATCCACCAACGGATTAAATTATTGACCAAAACCAAAAGCCCTTATTTTTTAGCACTTCGCAGAGCACACAAACAACATCATAAGCATATCAGCAAAGAAGATGGTGAATGTTTTGGTTTTTTATATGTGCCCTTCAAGTATTTTATAATGTATTTTAATTCTTCTGAAACATGATGGCATATACATATTCATTGATTTTATTTTTTACGTTCATCATTTGTTTCCTGGCATCTTTTGATAAGCGAATTCTTTTTAACCGTTATTTTGGACCCTTTATAAAGGCTGCAATCCTGGTTGCAATTCCGTTTATTTCCTGGGATGTATGGTTTACGGCAAAAGGTGTATGGTGGTTCAATACAGCTTACACACTTGGAATAGTGATAGCCGGATTACCGCTTGAAGAATGGCTTTTCTTTATCTGCATTCCGTTTTCATGCGTGTTTACCTATTTCTGTTTTGACAAGTTTTTTAAGTTGGAAGGGCTTTCAGGTTTTAATAACCTGATCGTTTTTTTCAGTGTAATTGTCTGTTCGGTTGTGGCTTTGCTGCACTATGACAAAATCTATACACTGGTAACGGCGCTCGCTACCATAACAACTTTAATCTATCTGCACTTTATTGTCCGTGCAGATTGGATTGGCAAGGCATCTCTGGTGTTTACGATATTGATGCTGGGGTTTTTTCCTGTAAATGGCCTGCTTACAGGGACCGGATTGTCCACACCAATAGTGAATTACAATCCCGGGGATTTTCTGGGCATAAGAATGCTAACGATACCGATCGAAGATATGGTTTACGGATACACACAATTTCTTTTGGTGCTTTATTTTTTTAGAAAATTTAAACATGCGCAGGATGAAAGCAAAAATAAAATTTAGCAGAAAAGATAATCCATTTCTGAATGAAAAGTAAAGTTTCTATTTTTTGGTTTCGCAGAGATTTGCGTTTAGAAGATAATGTGGGTTTATATCATGCCTTATCTTCAGGGTTTCCTGTCCTTCCTATTTTTATTTTTGATGAAAATATTTTAGAAAAGCTTGGGGATAAAAAAGACAGAAGAGTGGATTATATTGATCAGGCACTTTCGAAAATAAATGCCCAACTAAAATTATCCAAAACAAGGCTGAACACATTTCACGGAAATCCGATTGAAATTTTCAATATGCTTTCAGAGCAATATGCTGTCCAGGCTGTTTTTTGCAACAGGGATTATGAACCGCTAACCATTCAAAGAGATGTGGAAATTTATGAGTTTTTTAAACGGAACCAAATTCCGTTTAAGGCATTTAAAGACCAGGTTATTTTTGACAAAAGTAATGTTTTAAAAAATGACGGTACCCCCTATACGGTTTATACACCTTATTCAAAAAAATGGAAAGAGCTATTGAAGGAAGAACATTACAGGTCGTACCATCCTGATTATAATAATTTTTTCAGGCAAGAGTTTACCGGAATTCATTCCTTGAACGATATTGGTTTTGAAAAAACAGACATCGCCTTTGAAACCCCGAAATTGACTACTACAATCATTGATGAATACGATAAATACAGAGATTATCCTGCAATGCAACGCACCACACAGTTGGGGATCGCCCTTCGGTTTGGCACCATCAGCATTCGCAAATGCGTAGCTTTTGGATTGAAACATAATCAAACCTGGCTGAATGAATTAATTTGGCGGGAATTTTTTATGCAAATTTTGTATCATTTCCCTAAAGTGGTGGATCAATCTTTCAAATCGAAATATGATAATATCAAATGGCGAAACAATGAGCAGGAATTTGATCGATGGTGTGAAGGGAAAACAGGTTACCCGATTGTAGATGCAGGAATGCGACAGTTGAACCAAACAGGTTTTATGCACAATCGGGTACGGATGATTGCAGCAAGCTTTTTGTGCAAGCATTTACTGATTGACTGGCGTTGGGGTGAAGCTTATTTTGCACAAAAGTTGAACGATTACGATTTGTCGGCCAATAATGGTAACTGGCAATGGGCATCAGGTTCGGGTTGCGATTCTGCACCTTATTTTAGGGTGTTTAACCCAACGCTTCAAACCGAAAAATTCGATAAAAACTTCGCTTACCTCAAAAAATGGATTCCCGAGTTCGAAACAGAAAACTATCCAGAACCAATCGTGGAACATAGTTTTGCAAGAGAAAGAGCTTTGAAAACATATGGCAATGCCATCAAAGAAAACGATTAATAACGGATTGGGGGTGATTCCGCCCTTCCCCTACTTATAGTTGTGAATTACAACTATAAGTAGTGTAAATACAACTATAAGTTCTTGTTTTTTAGGGATTCGGGAGCTGAATCTGAATATCTTTGTTTGTCTAAACAAAAAGACCATACATCATATTAAAGATTGCTGCTGCAGTATGAACCATAGTGCTACTGCAGGGCAGACCGGAATACTACCTGAACAATAAAAATGCAATGATCAAAGTGATCACAATATTGAATGCCTGGGCAATCAGGAAAGCATAAAAAGGCTTTTTACTGTTTTTACCAAAAAGATCTTTAAAGTTCGTTTCCAGGCCAATGCTTGTAAATGCAAGGGCAAACCAAAGGCCCTGTAAGTTCTTTAAACTCCCTTTTACCTCTGCATTTACTTCGGCAGAAATAAAGAAGGAAAACAATATTGAGGCTCCTATAAAGCCCAATACAAACTTAGGAAAGCGTTCCCAGATCACCTTTAGTGTAGGTTTAGATTCCTTGTCCTTTCCTGCCGGATGCTGGGTGTAGGTCCAGTAAACTGAAATGGCGAAGGCAGCAATTCCGAGTAATACATTTTGGGAAAATTTGACTATGGTACTGATTTTCAAGGCTTCCTCTCCTACCAGACTGCCAGAAGCAACTACCGCTCCGGTTGTATCAATACTTCCACCCAGCCAGGCCCCAGTTACCGCTTGCGGAAAGTTAAAATACGCAGCAATATAGGGCATAAAGATCATCATGGGGATGGCTGTGATCAATACCATTGAGATGACATAGGACAATTTTTTGGAATCGCCCTTGATGGCACCGGAAGTTGCTATAGCTGCAGAAACCCCGCAGATAGAGACCGCACTGGAGATCATCATGGTCAGCTCCTCGTCTACCTTTAATTTCTTACACAGCCAGAAGGCAAAATACCATACAGACAGTACCACTACCAGGGCCTGTATAAGGCCCAGGGACCCTGCTTTCAACACATCGGAAAAGATGACTGTAGTTCCAAGTAAAACGAGGCCAATTTTAACAAAAAGCTCGGTTGACAGTGCTGTTTTGAACCATTCGGGCAATTTAAAGAAGTTGCTGATGGCCAAGCCAATTGCCAGACTAAAGATCACGGCTTCCAGGTTAAGGGCTTTTACTTTGCTGTTTCCGGCAAGAACCAATGCCACAATAGTTAATATATAGACTACAGGAAATGTTTGCAGCGACGACTTTACAGATTTACCTGTTAAAAAAGCACCGATAGTTGCAATAACGATAACAAACAGAAATTGAAGGCCTATGAATTTAAGGTTGGAAGGAGAAAGCACAGTATCCGACAGTTCGGCAAAATTTTTCCAGCTAAATGCAGGAATGGGCAGTAAAAGCCCCGAAAGCGTAAGCAGAATGGTTAAGCCACCGAGTATTACGACTACCCAGTCTTCATGAATGTTTAATTTATTGTTTACAGACATAGTGATTGATTTGTGTGTTTTGGTTTTAACGGAATTTTAAATGGAAATGGAAAATATATCTTTAAGGGCCCTTTTTGCGGCATGATAACCACACATGCCATGTACCCCACCCCCTGGTGGTGTTGATGAAGAACAGATGTAAAGTCCTTTGGCAGATGTCCGGTAAGGGGAACTTCTTAAGGCCGGACGGGTGAAAATCTGTCCCAGGTCGATTACCCCCCCATTGATGTCGCCACCAATATAGTTGGGATTATAGTCTTCAACCTGTGCCGTATTCATCGTATGTCTGGCCAGGATCCTTTCTCTGAAACCTGGTGCAAAGCGTTCTACCTGTTGTTCTATAGCTGTGGTCATGTCCTTTTGTGAGCCATTGGGCACATGACAATAGGCCCAGGCCGTATGCTTTCCTTCGGGTGCCCGTGTATCGTCAAACAGGCTTTGCTGGGCCAGCAATACAAATGGTTTTTCGGCATGTTTGCCCTGCCAGCTCAGCTTTTCAGATAAGCTGATCTCCTCGATGGTGTTGCCAATATGAACGGTGCCGGCCTTTCGGGCCTCGGCAGCAGTAAAAGGAATTGGGGCATCCAGGGCCCAGTCGACCTTAAAAACACCCATTCCATAGCGATAACGTTCCAGCTGCCATTTGTAAACTGAAGAAAATTTATGTCCCGCAATTTGCAGCAATTGCTTCGGCGTGACATCAAAAAGCACTGCCTTTGCAGCGGGCAGCTCCTCTAAAGATTTGATGTACCTGCCGGTTTCAATTCTTCCGCCTATGGCGATAAAATAAGAGGACAGGGCATTGGCAATTTCTTTTGAGCCCCCGACAGGTATAGGCCAGCCTTTTAAGTGGGCAGCAGCCATGAGTACCAGACCGATGGCCGATGTACTGAGGTTGCTTAAAGGCTGGATAGCATGCGCCGCCATCCCGGCCCATAAGCCTTTGGCAGCCTTCGTTTTAAAACGCCTGGCTAAATAAGTAGCCGAAGTAAGTGCATTTAAGCCAAACCTGGCCATGGCAAGCGGATGTTTAGGGAAATGCAGCGGCCCCAGAACATCGTCAGCAATATCCGGCCAGTCGCGCAGCAAAGGCCCGATCAGTTTTAAATAAGCCTGTTCGTCTTTACCCAGCAATTTCGCCGTTTCCTCTATTGAACCGCCCAGTACCGCAGCAGTACCATCATCAAAAGGGTGCGCTGCAGCCAGATCCGGAAATGCATAAATCAAACCATGATCCTGCAGTGGCAATGTATTAAAAAATGGGGAGCCTATAGCCAGAGGGTGAACGGCCGAGCAAACATCATGTACAAAACCGGGTAAGGTTAGTCCGGCCGACCTTAATCCCCCTCCGATCTCGGCTTTGCCTTCAATGATCAATACCGATAAACCTTGTTGCTGCATAGCTATTGCTGCTGCAAGGCCATTGGGGCCGGAACCTACAACTACTGCATCAAATTCTGTACTGCTCATTTAATTATTACTTTATTCATCGTGTAATGTATCTGTTGTTGTGCTGAAGATATGGATAATTTAGTAAGCCTGTTCAGGATTTTCAACTCCTGATAATAAAGGGTATTTTCTGGTTGAACGGTCTAACGTTACCTTTATGGAATCTCTGAACTCGTTGACACCAGAAAGTATGATCCGGTTAGCGGATGGCCTTGAATAGTGTAATATCTGTTTCAGGTGACGGCTTGTCCTGTTTTTGTTCTGCAGGTACAGGATATGGTTCAGTGTATCGGCCTTATAATAATACCAGTGCCTGCCGGCCATGCCACTGGATTCCCAGGTGATGTTCAGGTCTCTCTTGGAGCGGTCCTTCTTTTTATGTTTTTTAGGGTCGCCGTAACGACGGATATCCCCCTGCCAGTGAAAATGCCATTTGCCATCATATACTTCGGTACGGTGCGGGTAACTCCCGGCAGCAAACATTTCAATATCCTGGGGCCGGTTGGCCAGTTTTATACTTATAGACGACCAGTCTTCAAAAGTTACATTATGCCAGCGAAGAGAATCCTCGGGGTGATACGGAATAACTTTATGGTTCAGTTTGAATTCACTGACTTCATAAAAACCAGCGGCTCCCTTAATCCCGGGGGTATTCGGGATCTTGTAAAAATCATTATGTGTATAGCCATAAACTTCAAAGATGAAGAACAGGACCACGAATACAAAGTTGAAAGCATACTTGATGGCCAGCCGGCTATATTTTTGCCAGGCTATCTTAAATTGCGGATAATAGTGAACGATCCGGGCGTCCTGCTCTTTAACGATCAGGCTCCATATTCCCGGTATATCATGCCAAAGGATAAATATAGAAAGCATGGCCATTGCTGCACTTGGAACCTGCTCACCAATATCATAAGCATGATTGGAAATGGCAATATTACCAAATACGACCAATGTAATGGCAGCACCAATGCCCGTTGTACGTCTGAAAAGCAGTAAAAAACCACCAATGAATTCGGCAAAGCCAAGGAATATCTCGTAACGCGGTACCACGCTAAGGGCCTCCCAATATAACCTTTTGGCAAAAAAATCAATCAGTTCAGTATGCCATAATCCCTCGTATTCACGTGGCATTTGCATGATAAACAGCTTTTTATAGCCCCAGCCAATTCCGGCATAAGCCACACGGTACCTGGCCAGCACGCGAAGCCAGTAATAAAGTACCTGATATTGTTTGCTGCTACGATCGAGGCTTGTCCAGATAACCGCCCCAATGATAGCAATGAACAGTATAAAAGGGTAATTGACATAGCTGGCCAGGCCAAAAAAGCCGCTTTCTGAAAATATATTGATAAACTGGGGGTTAAAAAAAGCCACCACTTCTGTCAGGTCCCGGTAATTAAGATGTGCATAATCAAAATTAAAGATCATCTGGTAGAACCCTGTATCCAGCGGGATACAAAACAGCCCGATAAAAATAAAGGCTACCCTGAAGACCAGTTTTTCTAATGCTGTCCACTGCGCATTGCTGTAAATTTCAGCTCTTTCTTCTTCTGTAGGCATAAAATTCTTATTGATATTGGTATAATGGATAGGTCTTGTCTTTCCTGTTCAAAACCACGTATATGGAGTCGTGATGCTCATTTTTACCCCATAAAATAACCTGTGATGCAGTTGGGCGTGAATAATGGAGCTCAAATTGCTGATGCGCATATACTTTGTTTTTGTTTTGAAGGTGCAGGATATGATTAACGGTATCGGTTTCATAATAAAAGTGCCTGCGCCCCCCGCCTGTGCCTGCCGATTCGTAAGTCCGGTCTACATCTTTAAATTGTTTACCGCGACCCGCCTCGCCATGGATCATAAAAGTATTGAACACGGAAAATGATAAGGTAGACCATTTTTCGAAGGTCACATCCTGCCACCTTACCGAATCGAGCGGGGAATAAGGGATAATTTTATTGTTGATGCGGAATTCAGCAACATCATACAAACCCCTTGCATTGGCCAGTCCGGGACGGGATGGAACTTTATAAGAATCGTACCTGTAATTTTGCCAGTGCAGCCAGGCGCTTGTAACAAAGAAAAAACCAAATACAAAAAGCTTGAAAGCGATACGCCCGTTTTTTTCCCATGGTCGACTAAATGGATAATAGACCATTTTAAGTTCAGCATTTTCTTCCTTTACAATTAACTTCCATAAGGGCGGAACATAGCGCCACAATACAAAAGCACCACCAAGCGCATAAAAAGTAGCCGCCAGGTGGATACCGCCATCATAAGCATGATTGGCGAAAGCAATATTACCGATCATGGCCAGTGCCAGTGCCGCACCCAAAGCACGTGTTGGCCTGAAAAATAAAAAGAGCATGATCAGCAATTCTGCAAAACCGGCAAAGATTTCATAATCGTGCACAAAGCTGAACTGGATCCAGTATAGCTTCTGCGCTACAAAATCGCCGAATGGGGTATTGAGCTGGGTGAGTGCCAGTTGGGGCATTTGCGTAGGAAAGATTTTCGAAAAGGTTAAGCCCTGGAGCTGTATCAACATGGCATAACTGACGCCAGCGGCTAAAAAGTAATAAAGGGTATTGTAATTCTTCGTTTTCCTGTCGGCCACTGTCCATATTGCAGCACCTGCTAAACCGATAACAAAGGCAAGGCCCCAGTTGATATAACTGGCCAGGCCAAATTCGCCGCTTTCGGGGTAAATGGTAAGTAAACTCTGTTTTGAAACAGGAATACCACCTGTATCATTGGCTCCGGGACGCTGCCCTGCAACTTTAATCGGGTTAAAGGAGGAGCCACTGAGTTTACCCATATCACGGATGTGCAGGTTTGCCCAGTCGGTATGGAACCATTGCTGGTAATAGGCCAGGTTTAAGGGCACAATGAGCACAAAGAAAAAGATGAAAAACGTGCGAAAAAAGTACTTTTCAATACTGTTCCAGTTTCGTTGTTCAACCCTTTCGTCAGTTATTTTTGTTGTTTCCAGACTCATCTCTTATAATTTAATTGGTTTTCTGCGTCCTTCAAACAGCAGGTATTTCTTATTGATCCTGTCCAGGATGGCATAAACAGAATCCTTTTGTCCGTTTACGCCTTGCAGCACAATTGTAGAATCGTTTAAAAAATTATAGGTTAAGGAATAGCGTTCAGCCGGGTAGTGCTTATTTTTATTGGCCAGCTGCAGTTTTTTATACAGGGTATCTGCAGTGTAGGCATAATAACGGCGGCCGGCAACACCAGCGGATTCATAATTACGATCGATATCTTGCTGATGAAACCCATCGCCGTAAGAGTTGTCTAGTTGAATGGGCCTGGCTGTTTTGATGCTGATGGTTGCCCATTTTTCGAAAACAACATTCTGCCAGCGGTCGGGATCTGTTGTAGAATAAGGGATGGTCCGGTTGTTTAATTTAAACTCCCGGACATTATAATATCCATAACTACCCTTTAAGCCTGCAGTTTTTGGAATTTTATAGGGATGATATTTATAATTGGCGTAGGTGCTGAAACCCAGCAGCACAATAAACAGCAGGGCAAGTGTTTTGAGTACAAACCTGGCCTTTACAAAGGTTTTATGTAAAATGGGTTGAAATTTATTGGCCAGGGTATATTGCTGCAGGATAAGCAAACGGTATAATCTGGGTACATCGTAAGCAAACAATACCGCAGCAATCAGACTCAGGTAAGCACTGTACACTTCCTGCCCTGCATGGTAAGAAAGATTTGCAATAAACACATTGCCGGTAAACCCAAGTATAATACCGGCCCCAAAAGTTGTGGTACGCCGGCAAAGGAGCAGAAGCCCTGCCAGTACCTCTACGGCCCCTAAAAATACTTCATAAGGCTGTGCAATGCCCAGGGTATGGAAGTAAATTTTCCAGGGCAGGAAATCACCATAATTGGTGTGCAGGTTACTGAGCGAAGGATAAGGCATTTGTAACGGAAACAATTTAATAAACCCATAGGCGATAATGCCAATAGCAAGCCTGTAACGTAAAATAACGCGCAGCAAATAATACAGCTTATGGTAATCCGTTTTTTGGTCTTTGCAGACAAGCGGCCACACAAACGTACCGGCTATTGCAATGATCAAAACAACTGCCCAGTTGGCATAGCCTGTTAAAGAAAAGAACTGTGGGCTATAAGTACTCAGTTTGAACAGGTCGAAAAAAGGCAGTTCAAGCCAGTTGATGGAGAACAGGTCGCGGTAAAACTTCCAGTCGAGCGGTACGGCCTGGATGAAAAAATAGAGGAACAGAAAGCGCAGCAGTACTTTTTCGTATTTTTTCCAGTTTTCGGACTGGCCTTCTTTGGTATTAAAAAAACTCATGGCTTTTGTTTTTAATTAATAATCTTTGTTTTGTTCGAGGTTTGGATCCAGCTGGATCTGTGTTACCGGTATCGGGAAAACATATTCGTGCGCTGACACCTTGGTATTGGGATCCAATGCTTCAAGCACCACTTTTGCACGACCGGTTCTTGCCAGGTCGAACCAACGGTGTGCTTCCCAGGCAAATTCTATACGGCGTTCATTTTCTATAGCCAGTAAGATCTGGTCTTTTCCTGCTGCCGTTGAAGGTAAAATACCTGCACGGTCACGCACTTGGTTCAGATCGGACAGCGCTCCGCTGGTGGCCGATAGATTATTGAGCTGGGCCCTTGCTTCTGCGCGGATGAGATACATCTCTGCAATCCTGAAAATGTAGGTGGGATCTGTAGCGTCTTTCCTGTAATACAAATTGCCAAACCAATTGGTGATGCCGCTTTGTGTAACACTACCGATAAGGGCACTCCTTCCACCCGATACGGCAGGATCATTCAGCAGCTGTACGAACCTGTCGTTCGGTGCGTAGCGGTACTGCCCTCCATTGGTAGAGTGCTGCATCTGGATACGGATGGCATTTGGATTGATCACACTGTACTGCAATTCGAAAATGGATTCCCTGCTGGCTGTTACATTATTCGCAAACCAGGCACTAAAAGGTTTTACCAGCGTATAATCGGCTGTTTTATCGATTAACCTGGTGGCGTATTCTTCGGCCAGTGCCCATTCCTGCTTATAAAGGTGCAGTCTGGCCCTTAGGGCCCAAACGGTACGCCTGGTAGCCCTGATTCGGTTTACAACATCAGGCAGCAGCACTTCAGCATCCTCCAGGTCTTTCTGTACCTGCGCATAGGTCTCGGCTAGTGTACTTCTTTTCACTTTGGGCCGGTTTTCCAGTGATATTGTAGGTTCCAGGATCAGCTGAACACCACCCCAGGCCCTGGCCAGGTCAAAATACGCCAGTGCCCTTATGAATTTAGCCTCGCCAATGTATTGGTTTTTAAGTGCCGGTGTCAATAAAGGATCGGTTACGCCCGGCACTTTACTGATTACCTGGTTGGCCCGGTTAATGGTGTTGTAAATGGCAATCCAGGCCGTGTTGAAAAACACCTCATCCGTTCTGAAATTTACATTGACCAGGTTGGCCGAACCACCTGTGGTCAGGTTTTTAATGTCCCCACTGGGGAAATAGCCAAAAGTTACATAGGTTTCGCCATAATAACCGATATTGCCCATTTGTCTGTAAACAGCCCTTAAGGCAGTTTCGCTTGATCCTTTATCGTATATCGGGTTTTCATCCGATACCGCATTTACGGGTTCTGTAGTTAAAAACTTCTCGCAGGAGCTGAGGGTGCTCAGTAAAAATGAGAAGATGATGTATTTTATAAGTTTCATATCGGTAATGATTAAAGTGTAAGGTTAAGGCCCAGTTGTACGGTACTTGGTTGTGGCGGGGTACCATAATCATAACCTTGTATGTTCTGGGTGCCCAGGTTTGATTCAGGATCTGCACCTGTATATTTCGTAAATAGCAACAGGTTACTGCCACTTACATAAAATCTCACTTTCCGGATCCTGATCCTCTCAGTAAACACTGCAGGCAGGGTGTAGCCAAGGGTTAAAGCACGTAACCTTAAAAATGAAGCATCTTCAAAAAAGCGGCTGTTCTCTTGCCTGGCATAATTGGCGTCGTTAAGTTTTGGGGTGTTTGTAACCTGTCCTGGTGTAGTCCAGCGGTCCAGCTGGCTTTTCAGCAATACCCGGCCCGCATCCAGTGTACCCCCTGTTTCTCCGAGCATCCTGTTGTGGTTCCATAAATAGTTTCCATAAGAGAAAGTAAAAAAGATACTAAGGTCCAACCCTTTATAGCTGAAATTATTGGTAAGCCCACCAAAAAACTTAGGCCAGGTACTACCAACAATCTGACGGTCGTCGGCAGTTATTTTACCATCCTTATTATAATCGTCAAATACCGCTTCACCATTGTCAGGATTCACATACAGCTGTTTATATAACCAGTAGGAATACAATTCCTTTCCTTGCTGCAAACGGATGAGGTCCCTTCCTGCAAAGGGGATGTCGGCAGGTATCTTTTCGATGGTATTCTTATTTCTGGCAATGTTAAAATCCGTTTTCCAGGTAAAGCCGGTTGTCCTGAGGTTTATGGAACTGATAGACAATTCAAATCCTTTATTACTGATCTCGCCATAATTGGTGAGATAGGAAGAAAAACCAGATGTACCCGGAACAGCAACCTGCAATAAAGCATCCCTGGTATATTTGTTATAATAATTAAACTCTATGTTCAGTTTGTCTTCGAACAAGCCAATGTCAAGTCCGGTGCTGAACTGGGCCGTACTCTCCCATTTCAGGTCGGGATTGGCCAGCTGTAAAGGGGCTGTACCAGGTAATTCGGCCCCGCCAGCCACATCAGCATAGCCAAAACCCCCTGTCCAAAGACCCTGAGAAGCAAAATCATTGATACCGGCCTGGTTTCCGGTGATGCCATAACTGACCCTGTATTTTAAGTTACTGATCTGGGAAACGTTTTTAAGGAAATTTTCTTCTTTGATACGCCATGCAGCACCGATTGCAGGAAAATAGCCCCATTTATTGTTTTTACCAAATTTGGAAGAACCATCTGCCCTTACTGTAAACTCTGCATAATATTTACCGGCATAATTATAATCTGCCCTCGAGAAAAAAGAGGCCAGGGTACTGTTTGTTTTAAACTGCGATGCAATTTGTGTGGCGGCCGAGGAAATCTGTGTGTAAGAATTGTTTGGAAAATTTGTACCTGTGGCCGATACGTTCTTCACTTCGGCACCCTGCAGGGTATTACCGATCAGTATGCCAAAACTATGTTTCCCGGCCTTATCATTGTAGGCCAGGGTCTGTTCGTTTATAGCTGTGGAAGACTGGGTGATGCTTTGTGTACCCCTTCCCCCACTGTTACCAAGAATGGTCCGGGTATCCCAGTATTCGTTCTCTTCATAGTTGTTGTAATCGACACCAAAGGTAGAACGGAACTTTAATTTGGGTGTGATGGCATAATCCAGGTAAATATTGCCAATATAATGATAACTGTTTGACCATAGGTTTACTGTACTGGTCAGCACATCGATATTGTCGAAATTAACCCATTTTAAAGGTGTTCCATTGGCATCAAAGATGGGAAGGTAGGTAGGTATGTTCAATGAGGCCTGCAGCAGTGTTCCGTTTGCACCATTTGCAGGACGTGCCTGGTCGCGGTGACTTCTTGAAATGGTATTGCTGATACCGATTGCAATTTTTGAGCTCAGTTTATGGTCGAGGTTAACTTTTAAACCTGCACGGTCGAAAGACATGGGTTTCCAGATTGATTCCTGAAAGGTATAACCACCCCCAAGATAAAAGCGTGTTCTGTCAGATCCGCCCTGCAGCGAGAGATCGTAATTGCGGAGTGTGGCCGTACGGTTTAAATAGCTCATGCGGTCGTAAGTTGGCTGTCCGTCAGGCAATCCCCTGCCGGCAACGCCGTTAATGACTTCAGTTACCGGCCTGAATGGCTCAGGCTTGCCCATATTTCTGCTGTATTCATTAATCAGACGGGCATGCTCGGGTCCGGTGGTGGTTTTCCATACCCTGTCTGCCGGGGCCCTGCCCAAACCTTCCGATCCATTAAAATCTATCTTTGTTTTTTGCCCGTAATTGCCCCTTTTTGTCGTGACCAGCACCACACCATTTGCTCCTCTGGATCCATAAATAGCGATAGCGGTGGCATCTTTCAATATTTCAATACTTTCTATATCAGCAGGGTTAATGTCAGAAAGTGGAGAGGTACCCCGCTCCTGTGCAATGTTCTGGAGACTGCTGTTATTTACCCAAACGCCATCTATTATATACAGCGGATCGTTGGTGGCATTAATGGAAGTTGCGCCCCTTACCCTGATAAATATATCCGAACCGGGTACACCTGTATTTGAATTGATCTGTACACCAGCAGCCTTACCCTGTAACTGGGAATCGAAGCCTGCTTCGGGAATATTTTTTGTACCTGAAGGGTCTATCTTGGAAACTGAACCAATCAGATCTTTACGCTGCTGGGTACCATAACCTACAATAACCACATCATTGAGCTGACCGGTGAGCTCCTTTAATTTCACCAGTATTGGGCTGCCATTGGCGACAACATCTTTCTTACTATAGGAAACATGTCTGATTTCAAGCGTATAAGGAAATTTTTGTCCGGTTACAAAATCAAACCTGCCCTCTCCGTCCGTTTGCACAGTATGGGTAGTTCCTGTAATGTGTATGCTTACGCCCGGGATCCCTTGTTTTGTAAGTGAATCTACTACCTGTCCTTTAAGTGTTGAATTGATAAGTGGCTGGGTTTGCGCGGCAGCTACAAAGGGTAACAATGAGAGTACCAGTATACTGCCTTTTAGCAGCAATAGTTTTTTTAACAAGGAACCGGTATAAGATACATACCCCTCCTTTTTAAAATTTTGCATAACTTTAAAAAGTTTTAATTAATAATAATCGATTGGTTAAAACAATGGTTGTATCAGTAAGTGATTGGCCTTACGTACTGAACACCAGGCAAAGGCGGGAAATTCCCGCTTTTGTTTTTTCAGGGTTTACGGAAATGCTATTGCATGAAACTGCAACAACAGCAGATGAAGAACTTCATCTTGTTCTGAGCATTAAAATTATTTTCTTGTTGCTGGTGTAAATGTTTTTTCATTTTTTTTGTTCAAAATAATTTCCTCTTTTTTTTACAAATGTAACTGCATTTTTAAGAATAACAAATAAAATCTATAGATTTAGTAGTTTATTAACTAAAAACAACCTGAACATATAAAAAAGAAGGATTATAAATCCCATCTACATCAATTCTTTCATGAGTTTGTCGAAGGCAGTCTTCAGTTCTGCAAGTTCTTCTTCAACTTTTGTCAAACGCTCTTCCAGTTGATTTGCAGGTTTTGAACCGGGCTCCAGACTTTCATATTGTTCGGGGTCAGGAGTTCCGCCCAATAAATGAACATACCTTATTTCCTTCTGACCTGCACGTTTGGGTAGTTGCATCACATACGGCATTTCGGGTCCGGAAAGTCTTTCCAATACCTCCTGTACCTCATCAAGCGATTCAAATTCATACATTCTTCCCGAATTGGTGTTCAATTCGCCCGGGGTTTGGGGGCCCCTTAACATCAAAAGGCAGATGACTGCGACCTCCTGTGGCAATACCGGAAATACAATAGCAAAATTATGTTTGTATTTAACAGACCGGCTTGAACCTCCGGTAGCAGTAGACACCAGACTCTTTCTTTTTAAGGTATCAAGTGCCAGGATTACGGTTTGCTCGTCATATTGGACTACAGGTTTTCTGGATGTCTTTTGGTTACAGGCCAGTGTTATGGCATTGATTGTCATAGGGTAATACTCTGGCGTTGTTTTTGATTTTTCCATGAGTACGCCCAAAACGCGAAGTTCGGTGCTGTCTAGTATAGGTAAAGCTTGTGATGGTTCCATCTCTAAAGATATAAATCATCAGCTATAAATAAAATATATCAGGTTTATGAACCGGCAAGTATCAAATCAATTTGATGTAATTCGGCTGTGCTGAAGGTGGTATTGTCCAGACATTTTAAAGAATCAGCAAGTTGTTCAGGTTTGCTTGCCCCTACCAATACTGAAGTCACACGCTCATCACGTAATATCCATGATAAAGCCATTTGCGCAAGTTTTTGTCCCCTTGACTGTGCCAGTTCATTCAGCTGGTTTAACTGCCGAAGCCGTTCTGCTGTAATCTGATCTGGCTGCAATGCACCAGATGTTTTTGCTGCCCTTGAATCAGCAGGTATCCCTTTAAGATATTTATCCGTTAACAATCCCTGCGCAAGTGGAGAAAAAGGTATGCAACCTACTCCCTGATTTCCGAGCAGCTCCAGCAATCCCCCCTCTATCCAGCGTTCGTAAATGGAGTATTTAGGTTGATGAATAATACAGGGTGTACCCAGCTCCTTTAAAAGCTGTATTGCAGTTGCAGCTTCTGCAGGTTTATAATTAGAAATTCCGATGTAAAGTGCTTTACCCTGGCGGACGATCAGGTCCAGGGCAGACATCGTCTCTTCCAGCGGGGTTTCGGGGTCCGGTCGATGGTGGTAAAAGATATCCACATAATCCAGTTGAAGTCTTTTCAGGCTCTGGTCTAAACTGGAAACGAGGTATTTCTTAGATCCCCAGTCGCCATAAGGTCCATCCCACATGGTATAGCCCGCCTTTGTTGAAATGATCATTTCATCTCTGTAACCTGGAAAATCCCTTTTTAAGAGCAGGCCAAAATTTTCTTCGGCAGCACCCGGGGGTGGCCCGTAATTGTTAGCCAGATCAAAATGGGTAATGCCACTGTCAAAAGCAAGTTTCAGGATGTTGCTACAGTTTTCAAGCTGATCAACATGTCCGAAATTATGCCATAAGCCCAGGGAAATGGCAGATAATTTTAATCCGCTATTGCCACAGCGGCGATATTTCATTTGCGTATATCTGGCTGGATCAGGTGTATAGGACATATTTTAAGACAAAAATATCCGTAAGCGGTATAAACCACTTACGGATATTTAGATGATCAGCTATTATTTACCGCTGTTTTTTTTCTCAGTAACCTCAGTACGGATGTCCTGGGCAAGAACTTTTAAATCTTGCATTGCTTTACGTACTCTTGTACCTGCAGCGTTGTTACCTGCATTGTAAAATTTCTCAGCATCTGCTTCAATTGAAGCCAGTAATTCTTTAACTTTTGAAAATTTTTCCATGTTTTTTCTTTTAATAGTGTGGAACCTGCTTATACAGTTTCCATGTTTTGATTTTTAATTTAAGCCAAATATATATTTTTTTAGAAATAAACGTACAGAACTTGGCAGCGAATTAAGTCTTGAGCATGTCAATTAACTGAATTTACTTTGATTTTAAAAAAAAGCTGACGACATTAGCAACAATGGAACAAAAAGGGATATATAAAGCTTTAATGGCGACTTACAATAAAAGTCAGCTACAGGCCTATGCCCTGTTCAAAAAGTTCTTCAGGGAAAACTATCCACTGGGTTTTACCTTTCAAACTACGAGTAAAGACTTTATTATTTAAGCCCCGAATCAAATTCACCTTCTTCGGTTCAGGGGCTCAGAATTTTTCTGATAAATTATTCTTTTGCTAATTTTTAAACAACATGCTGTTCTTCCGGTTAAACCGGTCAAACGCAGTGTTTAGCCTTTCCACCTTTCATCAAAATACATTATTAATATATCATTATCATGGAAACAAAATCCTTATCATTGTCAAAAAGTGATTTCAAACTTTTAAAAGAACACCTGGAGAAATCCAACATGAGTGCTTATAACAAAGAAAAATTACAGGCAGAGCTTAAAGCCGCTACCATCTATACTGAAGAAGAGCTGCCCTCGGATGTAGTTTGCTTAAAATCGGAAGCCAGGATCGCAAATGTAAAAACGGGAAAAGAGTTTACCTTTAAACTCGTGATGCCGGAAGAGGCAAATATAAAAGCACAGAAAGTATCGGTTTTTGCACCCATTGGCATTGCACTATTTGGTTACAGGACCGGCGACAGCATCAACTGGGAGATGCCTGACGGCATTCAGGAGTTTAAAATACTGGAAGTTAACAGGCTATAAGCCTGTTAACCTATCTCCTTCCGGCCATTTTGATCATGCGATGGGCAAGGTCTTTACCCAGATAACCATCAATAAGGCCATGCACCAGATACAATATAGGGGTCATCAAAATAGCCACAATAAATTTGTAGGTATAATTAACCAGGCCGATGGCTGCTACCATTTGCCAGCTCCAGTGGTACTGGGGGTTCAGGTAAAAGGCGATAAAGATAACCACAAAACTGTCTATACACTGTGAAACCACGGTTGAGCCCGTGGCACGAAGCCACAATGCCTTTTCACCGGTAATTTTTTTTATGTGGTGAAAGATGAGCACATCAGCGATCTGGCCAACTAAAAAAGCCACTACAGAACCTACAATGATCCACATACCCTGGCCAAAAATACCGGCAAATGCGGCGTTCATGTTTATCATTTGCCCGTTAATGTTCTGGTTTACCCAGAAACCAGATGGCGTAAGGTGCATGGCTGCCCCTACTATAATGAAGGCATAAGAGATTAAAATGGCGGTTAATACGGATAAAAACCGAACCTGCCTTACACCAAAATACTCATTGATGATATCGGTCATGATAAATATCAGGGGCCAGGTAAGCACGCCGGCAGACATATTAAAGGACAAGTTGGGCACCCCCAGTAAGTTAATGTCAAACTGTTTGATGCCCAGGGTTCCTTCTACGGTAAATATTTTTACGCCGATGAACTCAGAAAGTATGGCATTGGCAACAAAAAAAGACCCGAGAACGAGCAATAATTTACTCTCTTTTGTTTTAAAAGTCATAGCAGGCTGAAATTATTAAATAAATCTGATATAAGCTGATAAAATATTATTTCTATTTTCGTTGTAACATGATAGCAATACAATCAAAATTACCACACACCGGCACTACTATCTTTACAGTAATGTCAAAATTAGCTGAAGAACACAATGCAATTAATCTTTCTCAGGGTTTTCCTGACTACGATTGCGATCCAAAGTTATTAAGTTTTGTTACAGAGGCCATGCAAAAGGGCTTTAATCAATATGCCCCAATGCCGGGTTTGCCTGCACTGAGGGAATTAATTGCAGAAAAGGTGAGTAACCTGTATGGTGCAAATTATCATCCTGACACCGAAATAACCATTACTGCAGGTGGTACCCAGGCTATTTTTACTGCCCTGAGCTCCTGTATCAGTTCGGGCGATGAGGTTATTATTTTTGAACCGGCTTATGATTGTTACGCCCCAACGGTTAAATTATTAGGGGGACTGGTTAAACCTTATGAACTGGCACCCCCAAATTACGAAATTGACTGGGAAATGGTAAAGAAACTCTTTACCGCAAACACCAAAATGATCATTCTGAACAGCCCGCAAAACCCTACAGGCTGTATTTTATCAGAAAAGGATATTAAAGCACTGATTAAACTGACCAAAAACACAGACATCCTCATCTTAAGTGATGAGGTATATGAACACATCATATTTGACAACAACAAACACCAAAGCATTGCCTTATATCCCGAATTAAGGGAAAGAAGTTTTATTGCAGCTTCTTTTGGCAAATTACTGCATGCAACCGGATGGAAATTAGGTTATTGCCTGGCCCCCGAAAAACTGATGAAGGAATTTAGAAAAGTACATCAGTTTAACGTATTCAGTGTAAATACGCCCATGCAGCTGGGGATTGCGAATTACCTGAAAGATGCCGGAACATATATGGGTTTATCTTCTTTTTTTCAGCAGAAACGCGATTTCTTCCGGAAACTGCTGGCAGAAACCAATTTTAATTTATTACCTTGTAACGGTTCTTATTTTCAATGTGTTAGTTACGGGCACCTAAGCGAAGAAAAGGATACAGACATGGCTATAAGGCTGGTTAAGAATTATGGTGTGGCCAGTATCCCCGTCTCGGCCTTTTATACCAGGAACCCGGACCACCAGGTATTGCGGTTTTGTTTTGCCAAAAAACAAGAAACATTGGAAAAAGCCGTTGAAAGATTAATGAAATTATAATTTACAGCCCTATAAATTACAATGATGGAACACCCTAACTATTTAAATATAAACAACCTGAAAGTCACCATTTTCCAGGCTTATTTATTTTGGGAAAACATTGATAAAAACCTACAAAACCTTGCCTTACGTTTATCAACCGGCGTTAAAGAGAAAACAGACCTGATTGTGCTGCCCGAAATGTTCAATACAGGTTTTAGCATGAATGCGGAGGCGCTTGCCGAAGAAATGAATGGAAAGACCATGCAATGGATGGCCGGGATTGCTGAAAAATATGAATGTGTTGTTGCCGGAAGCCTGATCATTAAGGAAAACAACAACTATTACAACCGTTTGATCTGGATGCTGCCCGATGGTAAATCAAGCCATTATGATAAAAGACATTTGTTTGGTTTGGGTGATGAGGATAAAAATTACAGTCCTGGTACCGAAAAAGTAATTGTTGAATTAAAAGGTTGGAAGATCCGCCTGGCCATCTGTTACGACCTTCGTTTTCCGGTATGGCTGCGCAACCAACAGGAAGAATATGATATTTTATTGTTGATAGCCAGCTGGCCCGATAAAAGATCTGCACACTGGAAAGCACTTATTCCTGCAAGGGCTATTGAAAACCAGAGTTATGTCATCGGGGCCAACCGTATCGGACACGATGGCAAAGAAGTATACTATAGCGGACATTCCATGTGTATAGACCCAATGGGCAAAACTGTGTATTACAAGCCGGAAGATGAAGACCTCTATACTTTTAGTATTGGTTATGAAGAACTGGCCAAAACCCGTCAGAACTTCCCCTTTTTAAAAGATGCAGATCACTTTAAGATCATTTAGGGTACAGATACGCTGCAATTAAATTCCCATAAAATAATCAAGGCAAAATCTTATATTTGCGCCACTGATGAAGCACATACGTAATTTCTGCATAATTGCACATATTGATCACGGCAAAAGCACTTTAGCCGACCGTTTACTGGAATACACTAAAACCATTAGCCAGCGTGAGGCCCAGGCCCAGTTACTGGATAACATGGATTTAGAGCGTGAACGTGGGATCACGATAAAGAGCCACGCCATACAGATGAATTATAAGGTTGATGATATTGAATACAATTTCAACCTGATTGATACACCCGGACACGTAGACTTTTCTTATGAAGTTTCGCGCTCCATTGCAGCCTGTGAAGGTGCACTGCTCATTGTGGATGCCTCTCAGGGAATCCAGGCACAAACCATTTCAAACTTATATTTAGCTTTAGAGCACGATCTGGAAATTATCCCGATCTTAAATAAAATGGACTTACCTGGGGCAATGCCCGAGGAAGTTAAAGACCAGATCATTGATCTGATCGGCTGTAAACGTGAGGACATTATCCCTGCATCAGGCAAAACAGGTATGGGCATTCCAGATATCATCCAGGCTATTGTAGACCGTGTTCCAGCACCGGTTGGCGACCCGGAAGCACCTTTACAGGCATTGATCTTTGACTCTGTTTTTAATCCTTTCAGGGGAATTATCGCTTACTATAAAGTAGTAAACGGTGAGATTAAAAAAGGCGATAAAGTTAAGTTCATCAATACAGGCAAACAATACCTGGCGGATGAAGTGGGTATCCTGAAACTCGATATGTCGCCACGTAGCGTAGTTAAAACCGGTGATGTGGGTTATATCATTTCCGGTATCAAGGAAGCTCGTGAAGTAAAAGTTGGAGATACCATTACTACTGTTGACAGGCCGTCGTTAGACTCCATTCAAGGGTTCGAAGAGGTTAAGCCCATGGTTTTTGCAGGTATTTATCCTGTTGATACGGATGAATTTGAGGAATTGCGTGAAGCCATGCACAAATTGCAGCTGAATGATGCCTCCATAGTTTTTGAGCCTGAAAGTTCTGCTGCACTGGGTTTTGGTTTCCGTTGCGGTTTCCTGGGCATGTTGCATATGGAAATTATCCAGGAACGTCTGGAGCGTGAATTTGATATGACGGTTATTACAACCGTACCCAACGTATCGTATATTGCAAGAACTACCAAAGGCGAAGAAGTTATTGTAAACAATCCATCAGATTTACCGGACCCAAGCAAGCTGGATTCTGTAGAAGAGCCTTATATCAAGGCCAATATCATTACTAAAGCCGAGTTTGTAGGGCCGGTCATGTCACTTTGTATCCAGAAAAGAGGGATCATCGTTAACCAGTCGTACCTCACTTCAGACCGGGTAGAACTTATTTTTGAGATGCCTATGGGTGAGATCGTTTTCGACTTCTATGATAAGCTTAAAACAATTTCAAAAGGCTATGCTTCATTTGATTACCATCAGGTGGGTTACCGCAAATCGGATCTGGTAAGATTGGATATGCTGTTAAATGAAGAGCCTGTTGATGCTTTATCTTCACTCATCCACCGCAGCAATGCTTACGATTTTGGAAAGAAAATCTGTGAAAAACTGAGAGAATTAATCCCCCGTCAGCAATTCGAAATTAAAATACAGGCTTCTATAGGTGCAAAAGTGATTGCCCGCGAGACGCTCAGTGCTTTACGTAAAGATGTAACCGCCAAATGTTATGGTGGTGATATTTCGCGTAAACGTAAGCTTTTGGAAAAACAGAAACAGGGTAAGAAACGGATGCGCCAGGTCGGCAACGTAGAAATCCCGCAAACTGCCTTTATGGCCGTATTAAAACTGGATTAATAGTCACATTATATTTGAACAACAACAAAACCATTGATACATGCAGTTACTAGACGGAAAATTCGCATCAGAAAAGATTAAACAGGAAATAGCAGCAGAAGCGGCAGACTTTTTAGCTAAAAGTGGCAGAAAGCCACACCTGATAGCAATTTTAGTTGGTAACGATGGCGGAAGCGAGACTTACGTAGCCAGTAAAATGAAGAATTGTGAAAAAGTTGGTTTCCAGTCTTCACTGATCAGGTATGATGTTACCGTAACGGAAGCCGAACTATTGCAAAAGATTGAAGAAATTAACCAGGATGCAGGCGTAGATGGCCTGATTGTGCAGCTTCCCCTTCCCAAACATATTGACCCTGAAAAGGTAACCGAGAAAATTGATTACCGTAAGGATGTAGATGGTTTCCATCCTGTAAATTTAGGTAGGATGATGCGCAACCTGCCCTGTTTTATCCCGGCCACACCTTATGGTATTTTATTGATGCTGCAGGCCTATCAGATCGATACTACCAGCAAACACTGCGTAGTAGTTGGCCGCAGTAATATAGTGGGCAGTCCGATGAGTATTTTGATGGCGCGCAATGCCAATCCTGGTAATTGTACGGTAACACTTACCCATAGTAAAACTTCAAACTTAAAAGAACTTGTCCTGCAGGCCGATATTATTGTTGCTGCAATTGGAAAAAAGAATTTTGTAACCGCTGACATGGTTAAACCTGGCGCCATCATTATTGATGTGGGCATCAACCGGGAAACCTCTGATCAGACCAAATCCGGGTACAAGCTGTACGGAGATGTCGATTTTGAACATGTTGCCCCAAAAGCTTCCTGGATCACGCCTGTTCCGGGCGGTGTAGGTTTAATGACCATTGTAGGCCTGTTAAAAAACACACTGGCATCTGCAAAAGGAGAAATTTACAGTTAATTGTTCAGCGGCCAAACAGCCTGCTGATCCAGCTTTCCTTTATCCCGACATATATGCCGTCGGCCCTTATTTCAACGGGATAAGTATCGATGTAATCGCCCTGCCCTTCTGCGCCCCTGCCTGTATGTAAATTATATTCCCAGCGGTGAATAGGGCAAACCAGGTATCCGTTTTTGCACCAGCCCCCGCTCAATACCCCACCGGCATGCGGACAATAATTCTGTACCACGAAATATTCGTTCTGGTGTTTTACCAGACACAGCTTCTTCCCTTCTATCTGAATTTGTCGCACAAAATCCTCTCCCTGCAGTTCCCCCTCAACTTTATGCCATTTAAATTTATTCATAACTCGGTCATATCTCAGGTCAAGATACATATAATCTGATTTTCAACGGATATTTATTTACCTTTGCCCCCTTTATATGGCACATCAAATACCAGAAGACGGCACTTTACTTCCTTTAATGGAAGAATTTTACACCATACAGGGCGAAGGATTTAATACCGGAAAAGCAGCATACTTTATTCGTTTAGGTGGCTGCGACGTAGGATGCCACTGGTGTGATGTAAAAGAAAGCTGGGATGCCGAACTGCATCCTTTAACCCCCGCGGATGCCATTGTGGCAAAAGCGGAAAGTTATCCGGGCAAAGCAGTAGTGATTACCGGCGGGGAACCCCTCATCTATAACCTGGATTACCTGACCAGGAGGCTTCGTGAAAAAGGGATACTGACCTTCATTGAAACTTCCGGTGCTTATCCGCTTTCGGGCGACTGGGACTGGATCTGTTTATCGCCCAAGAAATTTAAGGCACCTCGTCCGGACATTACGCCTTATGCCAACGAGCTTAAAGTTATTGTGTTCAATAAAAGCGACTTTGAATGGGCCGAGAAATATGCAGAAACGGTTTCTGCAAACTGCAAGCTCTATCTGCAACCGGAATGGTCAAAGTCCAAAGAAATTACCCCCCTGATCATCGATTATGTCATGGCCAATCCCAAATGGGAAATATCTCTGCAAACACACAAATTTTTAAATATCCCCTAGCTGCCCTTCTGATTTTTTAGCTACATTTAATCTATTATTAAATTATAGTAGCATTGATGAAGAAAGTTACGCTTCTTTTTTTCTTATGTTTTATCCTTCAAATTGCCAGGGCCCAGACTTCAACTGTAAAAAAAGCCCAGAACAGTTTTGATAAAGCCCAGGAGTACCTCAGAAACAACGATTACGACCAGGCTATCCCCCTGCTACAGGAAGCCATAAAGGCTGATCCTGCTTTTCAGTTTGCTTTTATTCAGCTTGCCGATATCAACAGAAGACAAAAATTATACGAACAGGCCAAAATAAACTATACCAGTGCCATTGCATTGGGCGGAAGTCCGGATGCCCGGGCCTACTATGGCTTTGCTGAGTCCCAGATCTATACCGGCGATTATGCAAATGCATTAAACAACATTAAGCTTTTCATTGCGCAGTATAAAGGCAATGATCCTGATTTCATGAACAGGGCTAAAAAATACCTGAGGGATTGTGAATTTGCCATCGTAGCTTTAAAACAACCCGTAAAATACGATCCGATCAATATGGGACCTGAAATCAATTCGGTGCACCGCGATTATTTTCCCTCGGTTACTGCCGATGGGACAAGACTTATATTTAGCCGGAACATCAATGGCAATGAGGATTTTTTTGTTTCAGAAAAAAAGGACAAATCATGGAGTACGCCACTTCCGTTAAGTAACAAGATCAATACCCAAAAGTACAATGAAGGCGCACAATCCATTTCCCCGGATGGGCTGTACCTCTTTTTTACGGGCTGCAACCGTCCGGATGGACTGGGGCGCTGCGATATTTACGTGAGCCATAAAAATGGCAAAGACTGGGGCGAGCCATTTAACCTGGGTGCACCGGTAAACACGTCTTACTGGGAATCGCAGCCGGCAATCAGTCCGGATGGCAGCACCCTGTATTTCGTAAGCAACAGGCCCGGAGGCCTGGGGGGCTACGACATCTGGAAAAGTATGCTAAAAGCAGACGGCTACTGGTCGCAGCCCGAAAATCTTGGCCCGGAGATCAATACCCCCTATGATGAGCACACACCTTTTATACACCCCGATGGCAAAACACTCTACTTTTCATCAGATGGCTGGCCTGGTATGGGCAATAAGGATATATTCATGAGCCGCATGAATGAAGCAGGCAAATGGAGCAGTCCGGAAAACCTGGGCTACCCCATTAATACCTTTAATGAAGAAACCGGTTTGATTGTTACTCCCGATGGCACTTACGGCCTGTTCTCTTCTAATTTAAAGGGTGGATACGGAGATATGGACATTTACCAGTTTAAAATGCCTGAAAATAAAAAACCGCTTCCCATTACTTATGTGAAAGGAATTGTGACAGATAAGGAAAGCAAGGTATTTCTGGAAGCTAAGGTCCAGGTGGTCAACTTAAAAACAAAAAAAGTAGATTATAGTGATTATACTTCCAAAGAGACCGGTGATTTTCTGGCTGTAATGCCCCTGGGCGGAAACTATGCGTTTAACGTAAGTGCAGACGGTTATCTTTTTTATTCTGAAAACTATCAGCTTGACAGTGCTTATATCAGCAAACCTTATGTTGTACAGGTTGCCCTGGAGAAGCTGAGCACGGGAAAAAATATGGTATTAAAGAATATATTTTTCAATACCAATGAATACACGCTCTTACCGGCCTCCTTAACAGAACTAAATACCCTTCAGCAATTGCTTAAAAACAATGCAAGCCTTTGTATAGAGATACAGGGGCATACAGACAATGTAGGGAACGACCAGCAGAATGAAAGGCTTTCTTTACAAAGGGCAAAAGCGGTTTACGACTACCTGGTACAGGAAAAGATTGAGCCGCAGCGGCTAACCTTTAAAGGTTATGGAGAAAATAAGCCTATCGCAGCCAACGATACCGATGCACACCGCAGACAAAACAGGCGTACTTCTTTCATCATTACTAAAATTTAAACCATCAGGGGCAAATACCCCAAACATTTAAATCACTGCTTTTCGTATCCTGACAAGTTTGACCAGCAAATCTTCCAGTAAATCGAGCTGCAGCATATTTGCACCATCCGATTTGGCATTTGCAGGATCGGGATGTGTTTCAATAAACAGACCATCTGCACCAACAGCAATTGCTGCTTTTGCAATTGTTTCAATCAGTTCGGGCTTACCACCGGTGACCCCGGAACTCTGATTGGGCTGTTGTAAGGAATGTGTACAATCCATCACTACCGGCACACCAAAACCCTGCATTTCGGGCAGTCCACGGTAATCTACAATCAGATCCTGGTACCCAAAGGTATTGCCCCTGTCGGTGAGCACTACCCTGTTGTTGCCAGATTCTACAATCTTTTCAACGGCAAACTTCATTGATCCCGCAGATAGAAATTGTCCTTTTTTTACATTGACCACTTTACCTGTCAGCGCAGCAGCAATCAGCAGGTCTGTTTGCCGGCATAAAAAAGCAGGGATCTGTAAGACATCTACATAAGCAGCTGCCATAGCAGCTTCAGCACTTTCGTGGATATCTGTAACTGTGGGTACATTAAAGGTTTTGCCTACTTTTTCCAGTATTTTAAGTGCTTTTTCGTCGCCAATACCGGTAAAAGAACCACCCTTGGAACGGTTGGCCTTGCGATAAGAGCCTTTAAAAATAAAGGGGATTTCAAGTTTATCGGTAATATTTACAATTTTCTCGGCAATGCGCAAAGCAATTTCCTCACCCTCTATAGCGCATGGGCCTGCCATTAAAAAGAAGTTACCCGAAGCTGTATGTTTTAATTTATCTAATGAAAAGTTGATCATTATGGTCTTTATGCTGTTAATTACCTAATTCGGACATGAATTTAATGCGCATCAGCTGGATTTCTTCACGCGAATAATCTGTTTCGCCCAGTTCTTTCAGGGCTTCATCAATGGAGTCATTTTCAGCTGATTGAAAATAATCGAATACCTCATCCTGACGATCTTCATCTATCATTTCATCTACAAAATAATTGAGGTTCAGCTTAGTACCGGAATTCACTATTGCTTCAATTTCCTTTAAAATATCATCATAAGTAATCCCTTTTGCCCTGGCAATGTCTTCCAGACCAATTTTCCTGTCTATATTCTGAATGATTGAAACTTTGAGCTGCGATTTATTGGCCTGGGTTTTAATGATCAGGTCTATTGGCCGTTCAATGTCATTGTCTTCCACATATTTTTTGATCAGCTCCAGAAAAGGGGCTCCAAATTTTAAGGCCTTACCGTTACCCACGCCAGAGATCTGCTTCAGTTCATCCATCGCAATGGGATAATGCGTACACATCTCTTCCAGTGACGGATCCTGGAAAACCACAAACGGAGGAACATTTTTTTGTTTGGCTATTTTTTTGCGCAGGTCTTTCAACAGCTGCAGCAGCTGCGTATCCAAAGTTCCGGTACCATGTTTTACATCATCCTCATCATCGTCGGCAGCACTGTCTATCGGCTCATTGAGTATGAATTTAAGGTTGTAGGGGTTTTCAATAAAATCACGTCCCGAATTGGTAAGTCCCAGCAGCCCGTAATTGTCTATGTCCTTGGACAGGAAATTATTCAGCACCGCCTGCCGTACCAGAGATTTCCAGTGGTTTTCTCCTTCCACCACACCCAATCCAAATTCCGGCAGCTTGCTGTGCTCATAAGCAATGGTCTGCGCCGTCTCCAGCCCCATCAGCACATTAATGATGTGCGCATCATCAAACTTTTCCCCGATTTTTTTAATCAGTTTTAAGAGCACCAATAAAGATTCCTCAGCTTCAAAAAGCTTTTTGGGCTTTTTGCAATTGTCACACATGCAGTTACAGCCGGTTTCGTTAAAGTTCTCCCCAAAATAATGCAGGATCTGCTTCCTTCGGCAAACGCCGGATTCAGCATAATCAATTACTTCTTTCAATATCTGTGTACCAATTTCCCTTTCCGAAACAGGCTTATCCTTCATAAACTTAGCCAATTTATCCACATCCTTCTGCGCATAAAAAGCTATACAAACACCTTCTCCGCCATCTCTGCCTGCCCTTCCTGTTTCCTGGTAATATCCTTCCATGCTTTTGGGAATATCATGGTGGATCACAAAACGCACATCTGGCTTGTCTATTCCCATTCCAAATGCAATGGTGGCTACAATCACTTCTACATCCTCCATCAGGAATTTATCCTGGGTCTCTGCCCTCACCTTGGGTTCCAGGCCTGCATGGTAAGGCAGGGCCTTTATACCGTTCAGGTTTAAAGATTCAGCTACTTCCTCCACCTTTTTACGGCTCAGGCAATAAATAATACCGGATTTTCCGGTATTGTACTTAATGTATCGGATAATCTCTTTCAGCACATCACGCTTGGGCCTGATCTCATAAAACAGATTGGGTCTGTTAAAGGACGACTTAAATAAAGTGGCGTCACTCATACCCAGGTTTTTTATGATGTCCTGCTGAACCTTAGGTGTTGCTGTTGCAGTTAAGGCAATAATAGGGATTCCTTCACCCAAACCGCTGATCACCTGCCTGATCTTTCGGTATTCAGGCCTGAAATCATGTCCCCACTCCGAAATACAGTGGGCTTCATCTACTGCTACAAAAGATATTTTGATGAGTTTCAGGAAATCAATGTTATCCTGTTTGGAAAGCGACTCTGGGGCCACATAAAGCAGCTTGGTCTGTCCGTTCAATAAATCACTTTTTACCTGTGTAATTTCCGTCTTGTTTAAAGAGGAATTTAAAAAATGTGCTATACTATCACTCCCACCAAAAGCCCGTAGCTGATCTACCTGATTTTTCATCAATGCTATCAATGGGGATATCACAATTGCGGTCCCTTCATTGATCAATGCTGGTAACTGGTAACATATGGATTTCCCCCCACCTGTAGGCATAATAACAAAAGTGTTCTTCTTTTCAAGAACATTGGTAATTATTGACTCCTGGTCACCTTTAAAATTATCAAAACCAAAAAAGGTTTGTAAGTTGTCAAACAACGACTTTTTCACATCCATTTCGTCTATAAAATATTCAGTGCTATTTTTACTTCAAAATAACATAATTTTGCACTAATTCAAAGCATCAATATACTAATTAATTCTGTTTGAAAAGTAAAAAATCTATTATCGAGGCTGGTGTCAGCACTTTACAGCTGGAAGCCCAGGCTATTTTAGGCCTGATTAATAATATAAATGATGATTTTGTTAAGGTTGTTAACCTGATTATCGAAAGTAAGGGCCGTGTAATTGTCACAGGAATAGGAAAAAGTGCCATCATTGCCCAAAAAATAGTGGCTACTTTTAACTCTACGGGTACACCCGCTATTTTTATGCATGCCGCAGATGCCATTCATGGCGACCTGGGTATGATCCAGAAAGATGACATCGTCATCTGCATTTCCAAAAGCGGAAATACACCCGAAATTAAGGTACTTGCACCATTGCTTAAACAATCCGGCAATACCATGATCGGCATGATCGGCCAATTGAATTCAGAACTCGCCATGCAGGCAGACCTGGTGTTAAACACCTATGTAGAAAAAGAGGCCTGCCCACACAACCTGGCCCCTACCACCAGCACTACCGCCCAACTGGCCATGGGCGATGCACTGGCCATCTGCTTACTCCATGCCCGCGATTTTAACGAACAGGATTTTGCCAGGTACCATCCGGGCGGCTCACTAGGTAAAAAACTGTACTTAAAAACCGGCGACCTGGCTTTAAAAAATCAAAAACCCAGTATCAGTGCAGATGCATCTGTAAAAGATGTCATCATAGAAATTAGTCAAAACCGTTTAGGTGCAGTAGTTGTTGTTGATGGGAATGATATTCTGGGCATCATAACGGATGGCGACATCCGGAGAATGCTGGAAAAATATTCAGATTTAACAAATATTAAAGCGAGCGACTTAATGAACCCGAACCCTAAAAGGATTGAAAAGGATCTTTTGGCCCTGAATGCCCTTGAAATCATCAAAGAAAATAACATTACCCAATTATTGGTTACTGATGCCGGAAGTTATTTTGGTATCGTACATTTGCACGACCTTCTTCAGGAAGGTATAATTTAACCCTTTCCAATTTAATAATGAATAAGAACAATTACGCATTGATCATGGCTGGTGGAGTTGGCAGCCGCTTCTGGCCTGTAAGCAGAACTGAATATCCGAAACAGTTTATAGATTTCTTTGGTGTAGGAAAAACATTGATTCAGAGTACCTACGACAGGTTCTTAAAAATCTGCCCTCCCGAAAACATCTTTGTAGTGACCAACGAGATCTATACGGATATTATTAAGGAACAATTGCTGGGCCTGCATGAAAACCAGATTCTTGCCGAACCTATCATGCGAAATACTGCGCCTTGCATTTCTTACGGTTCTATGAAAATTGCAAGCCTTAATCCGGATGCAACCATCGTTGTGGCCCCTTCAGATCATACCATCACCAATCAGGAAGCCTTTATCGAAGCGATTGGGCAGTCTTTGAAGGCAGCCTCAGAGAACGACTGCCTGATTACACTTGGCATTAAACCCAGCCGGCCTGATACCGGCTATGGCTATATACAGTATATTGAAAATACTTTAAAAACAGACAATCAGATCCATAAGGTCAAGATATTTACAGAAAAACCCAATCTTGAACTGGCTAAATCCTTTATACAAAGTGGTGATTTTCTATGGAACGCAGGTATCTTTATCTGGTCTGCCAGGTCTATAAATAAAGCCTTTTCCAGGCACCTGCCTGAAATGCATGAGATCTTTTTACAAGGTGGTCCGGTATACAATTCCGAAAACGAGAAAGATTTCATCAGTGATGCCTATCAGCAATGCACCAATATCTCGATAGATTTCGGTATTATGGAAAAAGCAGATAACGTGTACGTATTGCCCGCCGATTTCGGTTGGTCTGACTTAGGCACCTGGGCTTCTATTTACGACATTGCCGAACATGATTATGTAGGAAATGCAGTAATCCCGGCAGAACAGGTCATGATGTTCAATTCCTCAAACTGTATGGTTAATGTACCTAAGGACAAGCTGGTCATATTACAGGGACTGCACGATTACATTGTGGTGGAATCCAACAACACCCTGCTCATCTGTCCAAGATCGGAAGAACAGACCATCAAACAGGTAGTGGCAGATGTAAAAGCTAAATTCGGCACAAAGTTCATTTAATCAATCTTATATAAAAAGACCATACAGGCTTATCCTGTATGGTCTTTTTATACCATTGAACATCGCTATTGCCGTTGCCTGATGGCTTCATAAAGGATAATCCCTGCTGAAACAGATACGTTCAGTGAACTGATCTCTCCGATCATCGGGATCTTGGCCAGGTGGTTTGCCATACGCATCAGCTCATTCGAAATCCCTTCATCCTCTGCCCCCATTACAATGGCCGTAGGTGCGGTATAATCCGGCACATAGATCAGGTCGTTGGTTTTTTCTGTACAGGCTACAATCTGCAAACCACATTCCTGTAAAAATAATGCTGTTTTATGCAAGTTCGGGTGCCTGCAAACCGGAATGGTAAACAAAGCCCCAGCCGACGTTTTAATGGCATCAGCATTGATCTGTGCCGAATTTTTACTGGGTACCACAATAGCATGCACACCGGCACAGGCAGCTGTCCTGGCAATGGCACCCATATTTCTGACATCGGTAATGCCATCCAGGATCAACACCAATGGCGTTTCTCCTTTCTCATATATTGCAGGAATAATGTCTTCAATTTTTTGAAAGGTGATGGCCGAAATTACTGCAATAACCCCCTGGTGATTTTTCAGGGTCATCCGGTTAAGCTTCTCTACCGGAACATTGTGTACAGGCGCATCCACCTCTTTCAGCAAAGCCTTCAGCTCCATAATGATACCGCCTGTCAAGCCCCGTTGTATATAAATGCTCTCTATCTCTTTACCAGCCTTAATTGCCTCTATTACAGCACGTATACCAAATATAAACTCGTTACTCTCTTTACCTCTTGCAGGTCTCCTGGAATTTTCCATCTTTATTAAATTGAGCGGCAAAAATAGGTATTCTTTTCCACATAGTTTTGTGAACAAAAAGCTAAAATTTAGGAGGGCGATATTGGTATGGTTATATTGTATACGGTGGAAATGTGCATAAAGAAATGGAGCAGGGACTTATTTTTTGTCTATTTTTGTACCTATGAGTAACGATCAACCCCAAGGACAAGATAAGGCAAATTTCAGTGCAAGGAAAACCAGGTTAAGCAATACCATGAGCACTATGGGTAGGATACCACCCCAGGCCATTGATCTTGAAGAAGCCATTTTAGGCGCGCTGATGCTCGAAAAAGATGCTTTATCGACTGTTATTGATATCCTTAAGCCCGAAATGTTTTACCATGAAGCACACAAAAAGATCTTCGAGGCCATACAGGGGCTTTTCCAGAAATCAAAACCGGTTGATATCCTTACTGTTACCGCTGAACTCCGTACATTGGGACTACTGGAAATGATTGGCGGGGCTTATTACATTACTAACCTGACCAACAGGGTGGCTTCAGCAGCCAACATAGAATTTCATGCCAGGATCGTTTCCCAGAAATACATCCAGCGCGAGCTGATCAGGATTTCTTCAGAGATCATACAAAACGCCTATGAAGATACGACGGATATTTTTGACCTCCTGGATCATGCAGAAAAGAACCTGTTTGACATTGCCCAGAACAACCTGCGCCGGGACACACAAAAGATGGACGAGATTGTAAAACAATCTCTGGCCACGCTGGAAGAGCTACGCAGCAAAAGTGATGGTTTAACAGGCGTACCTTCCGGATTTACCGATCTGGACCGCATTACAGGTGGCTGGCAGGCATCCGATCTGGTCATCATTGCGGCACGTCCGGCCATGGGTAAAACGGCATTTGTATTAACCTGCGCCAGAAATGCAGCCGTTCAGTTTAAACGTCCGGCAGTTGTATTCTCTTTAGAGATGTCTTCCGTACAGTTGGTTAACCGTCTGATTTCCGGAGAAGCTGAAATTGAACAGGAAAAGATCAGAAAGGGGAACCTTGCCGAATGGGAATGGCAGCAACTGCACAGTAAGATCGGCGGGCTTACCGAAGCACCACTGCTGATAGATGATACCCCGGCCTTAAATATCTTTGAATTCAGGGCCAAATGCAGAAGATTAAAGGCCCAGTACGATATACAGCTCATCATTATCGATTATTTACAGTTGATGCATGGCAAAGGTGAAGGCCAGAGTGGCGGTGGTAACCGTGAGCAGGAAATTGGCAGCATTTCGAGGGCACTTAAATCGGTGGCCAAGGAATTAAATGTACCTGTGCTCGCCCTCTCGCAGCTGAGCCGTGCGGTAGAAAGCAGACCAGGTGTAAACGGAAAACGGCCAATGTTATCCGATTTACGTGAATCCGGATCTATTGAGCAGGATGCGGATATGGTGCTCTTCCTTTACCGACCGGAATATTACGGCATCACCGAAGATGAACAGGGCCGATCTCAGGCCGGTGTGGGTGAAGTCATCATTGCCAAGCACCGTAATGGTGAAACCGGTATTGTACCGCTCCGCTTTATCGGCAAGTACGTGAAATTTGCAGATCTGGAAGAAAGTTTTGCAGCCCCTACCTCGTTTTCTATGGACAGCCCGAGTGCCGGAATGGCTCCATCGCAGGATTTTGACAGACCTGCCGGAAATGTCATCATTAAACCATCACGAATGGACGATATGCACGACGATGCCCCTTTTTAACCGCTTATAAAAAGTAACCCAGCAGTATTCCGGCCAGTACAATAAAAGGCGGACTGATCTTGGTGTAATTCAAAATCAGGAAGGTAGCCACCATAATAGCTATAGCCAGACCATTCAGGGCCACGGGCATCAGTAAAAGTACAAATGCAGCAATAATAAAGCCCACACTTACTGCATTGATGCCTGTTAAGGAATGTTTAATACGGGTTATCTTTTTAAGGTCTTCCCAAAAAGGGACAATAAACAGCACCAGGATCAGCCCGGGTAAATTGATACCGAGCACCCCCACCAATCCCCCTAAAACCTGTCCGGTTGGCCCAAAACCAAAATTCCGCATACTTAGGGCGCCCAGATAACTGGTAAATGAAAAAGTGGGCCCCGGCAATGCCTGCTGCAAGGCAAATCCCGACAAAAAGCCTGAAGCGCTCAGGTACTGCTTCATCTGTACAAACTCTGTAAACATCAAAGGTACCAGCACCTGCCCCCCACCAAAAATGACAATGCCATTTCGGTAAAAATTCTCGAAAAGCCTGATGGGCAGACTAAAAGGTGATGTCCGGTTGATGATTGCGCCCAGCAGTGCCAAGAACAGCAATACACCAAAAAAATAAGTCAGTTTTTTAGGATTGATATTAGAGAAGAGGTTCAGCCTGATGGTACTTTCTTCTGCAGGTGTCCCTATGGCCGATGACACCATTCCCCCAAGTAAGATGGCCATAGGAAACACGTAGGCATTTCTTAAAACCAGGGTTACAATTGCCGCAGATATGGCCAGAAAAACCGTGAGTTGTGAAACCAGCACTCTTTTTGCCAGGTTATAAGCACCATAAGCTACAATGCCCAAAGCAATAGGCTGTATGAATTCCAGTATTTCGGTAAACTTTGCCTGCTGGTCCAGTTTTGCAAAACTGATGGCCGCAAAAGTCATGATGGCTGCCGAAGGGAGGATCCAGATCAGGAAAGTAATGATGGAAAGCTTTAGGCCACCAACTTTATAAGCAACACCTACAAGGGTCTGTGTAGAAGCCGGACCTGGTAATACCTGGGCCAGTGCATTCAGTTCCAGCAATTCTTCTTCTGTAACAAAAGGAACGCTTTTAACAAAATATTTAAGCAGTAGTGCCAGGTGTGCCTGGGCCCCTCCAAAAGCAGTAAAGGTGAAAAGAACTACGTTCCTGATAAACAACAATTTTCTTTTGCCCACCTGCCTGTCAGTTAATCATCTTCGTAATCTAAACCCGCGGCAGAATTATAAGCACCCTGCAGTTCAGAAAAAGCATGCATATCCCGTTTATTCCTTGCAGCCAGCATTCCTTTCTGGTAAATTTCAATTGCTTTTTCTGTTTGCTGCAGCTGTTCATAAAGTTTACCTAAATGGTAATAGGTACCCACATAATCAGGATGATCAGTGGTTAGCCTCAAATAATATTCAAGTGCTTTTTCCGTATCATTTGAGGTATTATATTCCGTTGCCAGTGCATACAATACGAAAGGATCATTCGGATCACTCTGTAAAAACTCCAATAACTTTGCTATTCGGGTACTTTGCATTTTAAATCCCTGCTTTTTTAATTAGATTTGCAAAAAGGCAATGTGTAGTTTATAACGAACCATTACCATCTTAAAAATCAATTTATAACTCTATGAAACCATCATGAGATACAAATTAACTAAAAACGATTGAGCTCATGATAGCTTCATAACCATTAAAAATCAATTTATAACTCTATGAAAATATTAGTTTGTATCAGTAACGTGCCAGACACAACGACAAAAATAACTTTTACCAACGATAATACACAATTCAATACATCCGGAGTTCAGTTCATTGTAAACCCTTATGACGAGATCGCCCTATCCAGGGCAATTGAACTTTGTGAAGGTGGTAAAGGAACTGTAACTGTAATTAATGTTGGGGAAAGCGCTACCGAACCAACCATCAGGAAAGCGCTTGCTATCGGTGCCGATGATGCCGTAAGGATCAATGCTGCACCAAGGGATGCTTATTTTACAGCTTATCAGATTGCTGAATATGCCATGAGCAATGAATTTGACATGATCTTATGTGGCAGGGAGTCTATAGACTACAATGGCTCGCAGGTTGCGGCGATGGTAGGCGAGTTCCTTGACATCCCATCTGTTTCTATCATAAAAAAACTGGATTACGACGGAACCACAGCTACCATAGAACGTGAAATAGAGGGCGGTAAAGAAATCATTTCTATAAGTGGTAAGTTTATTGCCAGCTGTGCCGAAGGTACCGCAGAACCGAAAATACCCAATATGAGGGGTATCATGTCGGCCCGCACCAAACCTCTGCAGGTGGTTGAAGCCAAAGAAATAGCACAATTGAGTAAAATACAGCAATTTGAAACGCCTCCGCCACGCGGAACAGTTAAATTGGTACCGGCAGAAGATGCTGCCAGTTTAATCGGACTGTTACACACGGAAGCCAAAGTAATTTAAGCCATTCTGTTTCAAATTTTAAAAAATCATTTAATAAAGATCTTATGTCAGTTTTAGTATATGTAGAGCAGGTAGATGGTAAATTTAAGAAATCTGTATTCGAGGCAGTTTCTTATGCAAAAGCCATTGCAGACAAACAGGGCAGCAATTTAACTGCGATTTCTATTGGTAACGTTGGCGACAGCGAACTTAAGGAACTGGGTAAATACGGTGCGTCAAAAGTATTGAACGTTTCCAATGAGCAGTTAAAAAACTTTGTAAACCAGGCTTACGCCGCGGTGATTGCAGAGGCAGCAAAAAAAGAAAATGCTGATGTTGTTATTTTATCTAATTCTTTCTCAGGTAAAGGGTTAGCGCCCAGAATTGCAGTAAAACTTAACGCAGGACTGGTAGACGGCGCTGTAGAATTGCCACAACTTGATGCCGGAAAATTCCAGGTTAAAAAAACAGCCTTCTCCGGAAAGGCATTTGCCATAACTGAACTCAGCTCTGCAGTCAAAGTAATTGCCCTGAACCCAAATGCTTTTGGTGTGAAGGACAATGCGTCCGACATTAGCATAGAAGCTTTTAGTCCGGAATTAAAGCCATCAGACCTTACTGCTATTGTAAAAGAAGTAGTAAGGGCTACCAATAAAATATCCTTACCGGATGCGGAACTGGTTGTTTCTGCAGGGAGAGGTTTAAAAGGCCCGGAAAACTGGGGAATGATAGAAGAACTTGCTGCACTGCTGGGTGCAGCTACAGCTTGTTCCAAGCCGGTATCGGATGCCGACTGGAGGCCACATGCTGAACACGTTGGCCAGACAGGTATCGCCATCAGTCCGAACCTGTATATTGCCATTGGTATCTCTGGGGCGATCCAGCACTTGGCGGGTGTAAGTTCATCAAAAGTAATTGTGGTAATCAATAAAGACCCAGAAGCACCTTTCTTTAAGGTGGCCGACTATGGTATTGTTGGCGACGCATTTGAAGTTGTACCAAAATTAATAGAAGCATTAAAAGCACATAAAGGTTAATTAAACATACGGGGGTAATCATTTCATTGCTCCTGTATGTTTTACTTCATATGAAAAAAGTAAAACTAGATATTGTTGGTCTATCTTATAGCCAAACCCAGTCGGGCGCTTATGCGCTGGTATTGGGAGAAGTAAATGGCAGAAGGCGTTTGCCGATCATTATTGGTGCCTTTGAAGCGCAGGCGATAGCCATTGAAATAGAAAAGATGACCCCAAGCAGGCCATTAACACACGACCTGTTCAAAACCTTTGCACAGATTTATAACATCGATATCCAGGAGATCCTCATTTACAACCTGGTAGAAGGCGTATTTTATGCCAAGTTGATCTGTACTGACGGAAAAACAACTCATGAAATTGACGCCCGTACCTCAGATGCCATTGCCTTAGCTGTCCGGTTTAGTGCAGCCATTTATACCTACGAGTTCATCCTTTCTTCTGCAGGCATAGTCATAGAAGGCAATGATTTCCTTTTTCTTGAAAACATCGATAACATATCTAAAGAACAGGGCACGGAAGACCTCTCTTCTATCCCTTCATCAAGTTATAAGTCGCTTACCCTGGAAGAGCTTAACCAGAAACTGCAGGAAGCAATTGCGGAAGAAGCCTACGAAAAAGCAGCCAGGATACGTGATGAAATCAATAAAAGAGGATCAAAATAGATGAGCTTATGATGAATGTTAAGTTTCGCTTAACCCTGATGAATTTTATGCAGTTCTTTATCTGGGGTTCATGGCTGATTACTATTGGCGTATACTGGTTTCAAAATAAGAAATGGTCGGGCTCAGAGTTTGGTGCTATTTTTTCTACCATGGGCATCTCCGCTATTTTTATGCCTGCACTAACCGGCATTATATCAGACCGCTTTATCAATGCCGAGAAACTATACGGACTGATGCACATTTGTGGTGCAGTTGTATTGTTCTGTTTACCAATGGTAGATAACCCCCATACCTTTTTCTGGGTAATACTGTTAAACATGATCTTTTACATGCCTACCCTATCCCTTTCTATTACAGTAGCTTATTCTGCTTTAAAAAGCAATGGTAAAGATGTAGTAAAGGATTACCCACCCATCAGGATCTGGGGAACGATAGGCTTTATAGCTGCCTTATGGGTAGTCAGCATTTCCGGCAGCGAAGCCACATCCAACCAGTTTTACATTGCTTCGGCAGTTTCCCTGCTGCTGGGACTTTATGCCTTTACCCTACCTAAATGTCCGCCATTGGCCAATAAGGTAGATTCAAAATCATTTGTTGATGCCCTGGGTTTAAGGGCCTTTGCCTTGTTTAAGCAAAAGAAATTTGCTGTATTTTTTCTTTTCTCCATGTTCCTGGGTGCCGCCCTGCAGCTCACCAATGCGTATGGCGATACCTTTTTACACGATTTTAAGAATGTACCTGAGTTTCAGGACCTGCTGGCTGTAAAGTATCCGGCCATCATTATGTCCATTTCTCAGATTTCGGAAACCCTGTTTATCCTGGCCATCCCCTTTTTCTTAAGAAAGTTTGGAATAAAATATGTAATGCTGTTCAGCATGCTGGCCTGGGTATTGCGGTTTGGTCTGTTTGCTTACGGCGATCCTGCCGGTGGCCTATGGATGATCATTTTGTCCTGTATCATTTACGGGATGGCCTTTGATTTTTTCAATATCTCCGGATCGTTATTTGTAGAAACACAGATCGATGCAAAAATACGTGGCAGTGCTCAGGGCCTGTTCATGATGATGGTAAACGGCTTTGGCGCACTTTTCGGCAGCTTTACCAGTGGCTTTATCATTGATAAGTTTTTTACACATACCGATCAGAGTAAGGACTGGCACAGCATCTGGATCACATTTGCATCCTATACCCTATTGCTTGCCATTGTATTTCCATTTGTATTCAAATACAAACACAATAAGGCAGAAGAAAAGGCCATAGAAGCAATGCGCCATTAAAATATAAACCATAAAAAAAGCCCTGTCAGTTAATGACAGGGCTTTTTTTATGGAATTAAATAGCTGTATTACCTGTCTTTTATTGCAGTAAAAGTTCTGTCGGTATGACCAACGTAAATCTGGCGCGGGCGTCCTATCGGCTCTTTGTTTTCATGCATTTCTTTCCATTGTGCAATCCATCCCGGTAAACGGCCCAAAGCAAACAATACAGTAAACATATCCGTAGGGAAACCTAAAGCCCTGTAAATGATCCCCGAGTAGAAGTCGACATTAGGATATAGTTTACGTTGTACAAAATAAGGATCGCTTAAAGCTGCTTCTTCCAGTTTCTTGGCAATTTCCAGTACCGGATCGTTGATGCCCAGTTTTTCTAAAATATCATCACAAGCCTTTTTAATGATCTTAGCCCTTGGATCAAAGTTTTTATATACCCTGTGCCCAAAACCCATCATACGGAAAGGATCATTTTTATCTTTGGCTTTATTGATCCATTTTTCTGTATCCCCGCCATCTTGTTTAATTAGTTCCAGCATCTCTATTACTGCCTGGTTCGCGCCGCCATGAAGTGGCCCCCATAAGGCGTCTATACCTGCAGAAACCGATGCATACAAGTTACAATCTGAAGAACCAACAATCCTTACTGTAGAGGTAGAACAATTCTGTTCATGGTCTGCATGTAAGATCAATAAGGTGTTCATGGCATTTACCACAACCGGGTCAATCTCAACCTCCTCTGTACGCTGACCAAAGATCATGTTCAGGAAATTGCTGATGTAATCGTATTTATTTTTAGGATAGATCAGCGGGTGGCCTAAAGATTTTTTATATATGAAAGAAACAATGGTCGGAAACTTGGCCAGCAGTTTGATCATGGTCAGGTCCATCGTCTCAGGCGATGAATTTGCATTTAAAGACTCCGGGTAGAAAGTAGATAAAGAACATACCAGTGAAGAGAGCTGGGCCATAGGATGTGATTTCGACGGATAACCATCCAGAAATTTCTTCATATCCTCATGGATCAGTGTATGTCTGCTGATCTGTTTTTGAAAATCATCCAATTGCACCTGTGTGGGCAGGTCGCCATATATCAATAAATAGGCTACTTCTAAGAAAGTAGATTTTTTTGCCAGTTCTTCAATCGGATAGCCACGGTATTTTAATATACCTTGTTCACCATCCAAAAAGGTTATTGCACTTTTGGTAGAGCCCGTATTTTTGTATCCAAAGTCTAAAGTGATATGACCTGTTAAATCTCTAAGTTTAGAGATATCTATAGCTTTCTCCCCTTCGGTTCCAGTGATAACGGGGAATTCATACACTTTTCCATCAATCTTAATTTCTGCAATATCTGACATATATATTCTTAAATTTATAAAAACAAACTTAACTAATCCATTCCGGTTAGCTTTTAGCTTATTATAACAAAGCTGTTAAATTATTATTAAATGCGCGTCAAAAACAAGTAAGAATCAAAAATATTACTTACCAGTTCTGATCTCTTCCACAACCCTTCCGCAATCCATCATTTCATCTCCATAATAAGGGTTCTGTATTTTCTTTTCCGAAGCAAGCCAGTCGCCCCCAACGCCATTATTGGCCATTGGGCAATGCTGTACAAAAATGCTCCCTTTAATCAGGTCTGCATGTTTAAATAAGGCGATTACATCTTCACTCAGGGATGTAAACAAGGCCCTCTGGTTTTTAATATCCTTTGCAACAGCAATTTTTTCGGCAGTTAAAGCTGTGCTTTCACAACCTTTATAAGCGGCCAGATCCGTTTTAAGCACTGCGGCAGCCTTTTGTGCGTCCTCAAATTTTGCAGCAACCAGCGCATCTTTCAAAGCGATATAACCATTATAAATAGCCTGGACTTTATTGTCCTTCAGTTCAATATGATTAGCGATGGTATCAACAACGCCCGATGTAGTATCCGAATTCCCTGCTACTTTCTTTTCTGTATTGGTGCAGGAAACTATCCCTGTGATGAGCATTACTGCCAGATATTTCCTCATGTTTTGATTTTTGGGTTAAAATAGCATTTTAATTTTAAATAAATAAAAAAGCTCCTGAAAAAATCAGGAGCCTGGTAAAATTTTATACCTTATAGCAGTTACAACTTAAATCCGTAAGCTATTCTAAGTGCAACCTGGCCCAATGATGCACCGCTAAATTCAGCACCTTCATAACGCAGACCAAGATCTATACCATTGTCAAAGCCATAACCAATTCCAGGAGCCCACAAAAAGGCTGTTTTTGAACCTGATTCTGTACCAAACCCTGCACCTAGTTCACCGGATGCATACAGGCTCTCGGCTAAGAAAATTTTAACACCAGCTTTAACAGGTACCATTCCGAAACTTCCACCACCATAGCTATCCTTTAATGAGAAACTGGTATAACCTGCAGACAATAATCCTGAAACATTGGAACTAAAATCTTTTTGTAAACGTAAATCTCCACCTATTGCCAGACTATATCCGGTAGTTGTAGGCACACCTACATTAAGCCCAACGCCCAAGCGCCATGCTTTAGAATCTCCAGACTGAGCATGTACATTTGTACTAACCAATAAAGCTACTGCAGCTACTGCAGAAGCTAAAAATTTTGTAACTTTTTTCATCATTTGATTCGTTTTAATTTAATTTTTAATACAGAAACAATCCGTACACTATAGTTCTTTGCAAACAGCATGCCATAGCCGAAAAAATGAACACATTAAATTAAGAAATTTTATACAAAGAGATTATTTTACTAACCAGCTGATCTGTATTACCCTCTGTGTTCAGCCAATGGATGTTAACCCCATCCTTTTCCATTTTCCTGAAAAAGGTCATCTGTCTTTTCGCAAACTGGCAAATGGCGGTCCCCAGTTTCTCTTTAAGTTCCGTATAAGTGATTTCCTTATCCAGATATGACACCATAAATTTATACTCCAGACCATAAAAAACAAGCATTTCCTTACTTACCCCTGCTTCAAGAAGCTGTTCAACTTCTTCAATCATCCCTGTTTCCAGCCGTAGCTCCAGTCTTTTAAAAATCCTTTCCCTTCTTTTCTCCACATCCGAAAAAAGACCGATAACCAGAGGCTTAATGACCGCTCTTTCGGGTATATTCAGTGGGTACCGGCTTAAATAGGAAGCAATTTCTATAGCCCTGATCAGCCTTTTTGCAGAAGAGTGATCGGCATGTCCTGTAAATACATCAGGATAGGCCAGCAATCTTTTCCTCAGTTCCTCCTTATCCAGCGATAATAATTGTTGCCTAAGTTCCTGATCTACCGGCACTGCTGTATAATCGTGTTTTTGCAGTAAACTGTGTATGTACATACCAGTGCCACCGCACAGTATGGCCTTTTTGCCCTTACTGTTCAATTGCTCAAATACTTTATAAAAATCTTCTTTAAATTCATTTACATTGTATTTTTCTCCGGGCTTTTTAATGTCAATCAGGTGATAAGGGATTTGTTTTCCCTGGATATTGTACTCCTTCAGATCTTTACCCGTACCAAGGTCCATTCCTGTAAATATCTGTCGGCTGTCGGCACTGATGATTTCCGCATCCAGTACATCGGCCAGCTCAACTGCGAGTTTTGTTTTACCCGATGCAGTTGCGCCCAGCACGATCAATAATTTAGAGGCTTCCATTTACAAGTATAAGATGTATTTTAAATTACCAGTGTTATAAATCTGTACATAATCTGCCGCACAAGAAACTGCATCAGCTGGTAAGCGATGTTCAAAGTATCTGCAAAGCTCATTTTTGTTCAGCCATATTTTTGCTGGCGCCGTAGTTTCCTTTAGCACAAAGCCCGATTGGGCGTAAGCATTGCCGAGCGACCAGTCACGGTCGGCATAACTCATCACATCATCCGGCTGCATCAGCGTTATAAAATGTTTAAGCAGCTTACTAAAGCCCCCTGTAATCGTAAAGCCGGTAAGGCTTGCAAAGCGGATCAGCTCTGCAGATTTATGAGTAGCTGAAATGTTTTTCATTGACCTTAAAGCACTAAAACAAGCTACTGCAACAATTTTTTCATCTATACAAAGTGCAAATTTATACCTGGCTCTGGCCGATGCTTGTAAATGGTGCTGGTCCATAAAATCAGCGGCTTGTTTTTGGGTAAGCACTCTTATTTTTGCCTTGCGCGCATGCAGGCGCTTGTTTATGCCGAGTAATGAACAAATCCTGCCCAGTACCTGTACTTGCCTTGTCAGCCATACATCCTCCCACAAATGCAACAATATCTTACCAATAGCCTTATATTCGGTTTGCAATGCAATAAGACCAGCGGGATCATAATTATTTTCCAGGGGTACCAAATGGAGCACCACTTTTTGATTGCAAAGTAACAGCTGGTATATTTCATGCTCAGGATGCTCAACATACAGGCCTGTTTCTTCCAGCGCCAATACTACTTTACTTTGCCAAACCGATTTTATACCCAAGCCTTTTCTTTATATAATCTGTAACCCTCAGCAAGCGCATCTTCAATATGCCCTAAAAGTGCATCATCTAATTTTTTGATGTGAAAACACGATTTACCTTTCAACAACTTTAAAAGTGAAGGGTCAAAAATACGTTTCATTTCCGGTTCGGCATATACCGGCATATAATAAAACCCTACATGACCTTTATGGATCATTACTGCAGCAAAATATAACTCATTTCTTTTTTCACCATCAATTACTACATTTTTATCGCTCCAAAGGTCGTAAGTGGTCTCACTGTTTATCCGATTGCTAAAGCCCAAAGTTGCGTAAGGCTGTAAAACAGCCCTGATCGTTTGAAATATCTCTATAAAGTCTGTTTTCATCTTCTCAGGTTAATATGCTATTACAACAGTAAACCACGACTATTGTTTATGAATAATGCCTAATCCAGCCACCATTCTTTTGAAGGATAACTTTCATCTAAAATAACAGATTCTCCCAATAAAGGTGTAGTGAGCTTAAAATTTTCTGCCTTTGCTTTTTTTACCACTCGGATGGCCGGTTCATTCCAGGCATGCATGGCCAGGCTAAACTTAGCCCAGTGCACCGGCATCAGCACTTTTGCATTTAAATCTTTGGCAGCCTGTACCGTTTGTTCCGGAAACATGTGTATCAATGGCCAGTAAGTATTGTACTGTCCGCATTCCAGTATGGCCAGATCAAAAGGCCCATACTTTTCTCCGGCCTCCTTAAAGTGGGTATCATACCCCGAATCTCCTCCCAGGTACAGTTTGTGTTTTGTACCTTCCAGCACAAAGGCCGACCACAAAGTCTGGTTTCTGGTAAATGTTCTGCCTGTAAAATGGCGGGCTGGGGCTGCCCTAAACTTTAAGCCTCTGGCCAGCGTTTCTTCGCCCCATACCAGTTCCCTTATTTTAGCTGCAGGTACCCCCCATCGCTCCAGGTGCGCACCTGCACCTAAAGAAGTAATGAACAAGCTGGTCTTATCCTTCAGTTTCAAGATACTCTGATAATCCAGGTGATCATAATGGTCGTGGGTAATTAAAATAATATCCGTTTCAGGAAAATCTTCTGCTTTGATAAAATCCGTTCCCTTGTAGGCGCTGCTGCCCAAAAAAGAAAATGGAGAAGGTTTTTTACTAAATACCGGATCTACCAGTATTTTTACCCCATCTATCTGTAAAAAGTAGGAAGAATGACCAAACCAGATGAGTTTAGTCTGCCCAGATCCACTAAAATCCGGCACCTTATGCGGTAAAGGCTTTTTAGGTGAACTGTTTTCATTACCTTTGATCATTCCCCTGATCATATCCCAGTAACTTACACCATCCGGTTTCATCGGTGTGGGCGAAAGGTTTTGCAGGGCTCCCTCTTTATAATTGGCCAGGCTTTTTATCCGCTCCAAACGCTTTCCGGCAGGCACACCCCCAAATACGGGCAGGCGAAGTACCAAAATGATGGTCAACCCAAGCAGCACAACGATCAGCAAAATAACATACATAGTATTTTTCATTAAATAATTCTCCCGTTCCAAGGCATTAAAAGACAAATATATATTACACCAGGCCTTTTACAAGCCCAATAGCTTAGCGCAGCTTAAATTTACACGCCGGCTACACATCAATTGTATCTTAACAGGCTTATCGTTAATATTGCATCATGTTAAGAAAGACCTTGTTCCTCTTGTGTTTATTGTCTCCCCAGATTGGCGCTGCTCAAAAAAAAATGAGGGCCAGAGACTATGGCATCAACATTGGTGTGTTACCTGTTGGCCTGTTCAATGCCATTACCGATGTTCCCGGGGTTAAAGTTGGCCATACCACCCTTATTAAGGGCAATCATATCCGAACAGGCGTTACCGCCATATTGCCGCACTCGGGCAACCTTTTTCAGCAAAAAGTACCGGCTGCCATATTTGCCGGAAACGGATTTGGCAAGCTTGCCGGAAGCACACAGGTCATGGAGCTGGGGAACCTGGAAAGCCCCGTTGTGCTCACCAATACCTTAAATGTGGCAACCGCTATGGATGCTGTAGTTGGCTATACCCTGCAGCAAAAAGGAAATGAGAAAGTGCAATCTGTAAATGCGCTTGTGGGTGAAACCAACGATGGCTATTTAAATGACATCAGGGGAAGGCATGTTAGCCGGCAGGATGTGCTCCAGGCTATCCAGACTGCTACAGGCGGAAATGTGACCGAAGGGAATGTTGGCGCCGGCACAGGCACCGTCTGTTTCGGTTTTAAAGGCGGTATCGGCACTTCGTCCAGAAAATTACCCAAAAGCATGGGTGGCTATACCATTGGTGTAATTGTACAAACCAATTTTGGCGGTGTATTGCAGATTGCAGGTGCCCCTGTTGGTAAAGAGCTGGGTACTTTTACTTTCAGCAACCAGCTGCTGAACAACGTAGACGGATCCTGCATGATTGTAGTAGCTACGGATGCACCTATAGACAGCCGGAATCTGGAGCGTCTGGCGAAACGGGCATTTATGGGACTGGCCAAAACAGGGGGCATTGCCTCAAACGGCAGTGGCGATTATGTTATTGCATTCTCTACGGCCGAACAGCTGAGAATTGCCCACAGCCCTGCCAGCCCAACACAGGGCACCGAACTGCTGACAAACGATTACACCTCGGCTTTGTTTATGGGGGCTATAGAAGCGACAGAAGAAGCCATCATCAATTCCCTTTTTGCAGCAGAAAACATGAAAGGCAACGGCAAGGAAGTCGCCGCCCTTCCGGCCGATAAAGTTATCCCGATCTTAAAACATTACAACACCGTAAAATAATGAACAACAATTTCGTTTTTATCAATGATGCCTTTTTTCAGGCCGAGCATTCTGCCATCCTTATAAAAGATCTTTCCGTACAGCGGGGCTATGGCATTTTTGATTTTTTCAAAACGGTTAACAGCAAGCCGGTATTCCTTGATGATCATTTAGACCGCTTTTATTATTCTGCAGCACAGATGCACCTGCAGGTTGGCCTGTCACGCAGCCAGCTAAAAGAAATCCTGGCTGAACTGATGAAACGAAACAACCTTCCCGATTCAGGCATCAGGATTACCCTTACAGGTGGCTATTCAGAAGATGGCTATAACCTGGCCGAAAAGCCCAACCTCATCATCACCCAAAACAGCTTTGCCATTAACCAGCAGGCCATCAATAAAGGGATTAAACTGGTTACCTACAATTATCAGCGTCAGCTTTCGCACATCAAAACCCTCGATTACTTAACCGCCATCTGGCTGCAGCCTTATATAAAAGAACATGCTGCCGAAGATGTGCTTTACCATAACAACGGTGCTCTGCGCGAATGCCCGCGCGCTAATTTTTTCCTGGTTACAGCAGCGAATGAAGTACTTACCGCCGGCGAAAGTATTTTAAAGGGCATTACCCGTAAAAACATCCTTAACCTGGTACAAACTGACATACTGGTTGCAGAAAGGGCAATTACACTGGACGACCTGGCCACAGCAAAAGAAGCTTTTATTACCAGCACCACCAAAAACATCATGCCGGTTACAAGCATAGATGGGAAAAACATTGGCAACGGAACCATTGGCCCTGTTACCTCAAAACTGCAGGAGCTCCTGAGGCAGAAAGCCAGTACAGCTACCGGTATTTAGTTTTTATATTTTTTCTGCCAGTGTTAAGCCCGCTGCAAGCAATTCATTGGTAATGGTTTTGGTGTAATCGGCTATTTCGGCTTTAAAATCACTTACAGAAGCACCAGACCTGATCTCTTCCAGCCTTTTTTCCCATTGTCCGGTCAGTTCAGCCTGGGCAATTTTCTGGTCTTTTACCACATCGTAAACTGCCAGTCCTTTAGTTGTGGGCACCAGGTTCCGCTTTTCCCTGGAAACGTATTCACGGCTGATGAGCGTTTCGATGATGGCCGCACGCGTAGCGGGTGTACCCAATCCGCTATCCTTCATAGCGTACCTCAATTCCTCATCTTCAATGTCCTTACCCGAAGTTTCCAGTGCTTTTAACAAAGAAGCCTCATTGTACATTGCTTTAGGTTTGGTTTGCTTTTCCAGCAACGCCTTATTGGTAACCGGAAGCTCCTCTCCTTTTTTCAACTTAGGCAATGCCGGGTTATCCTCATCCTTCTTCTCCTCATCCGATTCATTAAATACCGACCGCCAGCCAGCAGTACGGATCACCGTGCCATTGGCAATAAATAAAGAACCGGATTCGACAGATATCTTAGTAATCTCTTTTACACATTCCTGATGAAAAGCCTCAATCATCCGTCCAACTACCATATCATAAACAGCTTGTTTATCACCACTTAACTGATAAGGGGACTCGCCTGTAGGTAAAATGGCATGGTGGTCGGTTACCTTTTTCGCATTTACACTGCGCTTGTTTAAAGGAACCGTAAGCAGAAACTCTGCCTGCTTTCCAAAATCTTTATGGCCCCTTACCTTATCGATCAAAGCAGGCACACCCGCAAATATATCATCGCCGATATACCGGCTGCCCGTACGCGGGTAAGTAACCAGCTTGCTTTCGTAAAGACCCTGGAGCAAACTTAAGGTCTGGTCTGCCGTAAAGCCCTTGCGCTTATTGGCCTCCTGCTGCAAACTGCTCAGGTCATGCAGCAATGGTGGTGGTTCCTTACGCGGCTTGGCTTCCACACTTAAAATCTTCCCTCCATTACTAAAACCCGAGGCCACGTCTTCAATTTTAGCCAGCAGTTCCTCTGCTTCTTCCTTTTTATCAAAATTGCTGACCGACATGGCCCTGAACAGCTGTCCGTCCTTATCCAGCTGTATGGCCAGCTGATAATAAGTTTGGGGGACAAAATTTTTGATCTCCAGAAAACGGGAGCAGATCATGGCCAGTGTAGGTGTCTGTACCCTGCCCAGCGACAATACCGAACGGTTTCCTGCCGAGATACTTAAAGCCTGTGTGGCGTTCATCCCTACCAGCCAGTCAGACTCCGACCTGCAGTGTGCAGAATTGAACAGGGTATCGTAATCTGTACCCGGCTTTAAGTTCCTGAACCCCTCTTTTATGGCTTCATCGGTCTGCGATGAAATCCAGAGCCTTCTAAAAGGCTTCTTGCATTTCAGGAAATAATAAATATAGCGGAAAATGAGTTCACCTTCACGCCCGGCATCCGTTGCCACAATGATCTCTGTAGCTTCATCAAATAACTTTTTAATGATATCCAGCTGCTTCCGCACACCCGGATCTTCAACCATGCCGTCCTTGGTTTTGATTTTACGGATAGCCAGTTTAAATTTCTTGGGCAGCATAGGCAAATGCTGTCTTCGCCAACCTATAAAACCATATTCCTGCGGCGGGGCCAGTTGTAATAAATGGCCAAATGCCCAGGTAAAAGAATAACCTTTCCCTTCAATATATCCATCCTTTTTAGTTGTAGCACCGAAAACCTTTGCCAATTCACGTCCCACGGAAGGTTTCTCTGCAATAACAATCTTCATAATTATTCAAAAATATCTAAACCAATTTTAAACGTACTGCAATGTGCATCCACAATGTCCTTAATAGCCGGCGAATAGCCACCACCCATACTTACCTGCACCGGCAAATGATGGTCTTTACAAAACTGCAGTACCATTCTGTCCCTCTCCCTGCAGCCTTCTTTGCTCAGGGCCAGCTTACCCAGCTTATCGCTGGCCAGTACATCCACCCCCGAAAGGTAAAATACAAAATCAGGCCGATGGGCCAAAAGCAAAGGTAAGCTTTCTTTCAGCTTACTTAAAAATTCAGCATCCCCTGTTCCATCTGCCAAAGCAATATCCAGGTCAGACTTTTCTTTCCTGAAAGGGAAATTCTTATCGCCATGCATGGAAAAGGTAAACACCCTGGGCTCATTTTCAAAAATCTCGGAAGTGCCATTGCCCTGGTGCACATCTAAATCAATTATTAAGATACGCTTTGCCAACCCGTTATTTAACAAATAGTTTGCTGCAATCGCCTGATCGTTCAGCAAACAAAATCCTTCTCCCCAGTTACTGCCAGCATGGTGTGTACCACCAGCAACATTAAAGGCAATTCCATATTGCAGCGCGTACTCGGAACCATCAACTGTACCCTTTGCAATCCTGATTTCCCGCTCCAGTAGTTGTGCTGTTAAAGGAAAACCTATCCTTCGTTGTTCCCTGGCAGGCAAACTGAGTGATTTTAGCTGCTGCCAATAAGCCTTTTGATGCGCATACAAGACAACCTCTTCCTCAAGCAAGCCCGGCTCAAATAAATTAGCTGCGCTGATCAGCCCCTCATGTAACAACTGTCCTGGGATCAGTTCGTATTTGATCATCGGAAAACGATGTCCTTCGGGAAGCGGGTGGGCATATAAAGGATGCCAGGCTATTTTAACCATGTTATTTTAAGATCTCCCCAACATGCTTTTCAATATTGTTGCATATCTCATCCACAGGAAGGTCATTGGCATCTTCGCCAAAAGGGTTTTCTATTTCCTCTGCGATCAGTTCCAGACTGGCCAGTACATATAAGATAAAAGGAACAATAGGCACTACAAAATAACCCAGACTAAACACCCAGCCAAAAGGCAGGGTGATCACATAAATGAAAATAAACTTCTTGATAAATGCACTATAGGAATATGGAATAGGTGTACGCTTAATCCGCTCACAACCACCACATATATCTGTAAATTGCTGAACATCTGCATTAAGTATAATCAGCTGTTCCTGACTGATCTCGCCATCTGCCTGCAGCTCAAATACCCTGGATGAAATACTTGCAGCCACCTGATTGGGAATATGTTTTCCGCCATCTACTTCGATCAGCAGACTGTTTTTTCCGAAATACTGTTTTTCCCTTAAATGCTCTTTTAAAGCAAAAGCATATTTGGCAATGGCATAATCAAAAAACTCATTGTGCGCTTCAGATAGTTTTAAAGATTTGATCTTAATGGCAAAATTCCGGCTCACATTGGTCAGCGCCCCTAAAAACCTGCGCCCTTCCCACCAACGGTCATACGAAGTATTGGTGCGGAATACCAGCAACATCGAGATTACAAAACCCAGGAGATTGTGCATCATGCCTATATTTTTAACATAAGTTGTTTCTGCAAGTTTCAGATAGTTCAGTTCGAGGTAAGCAATTATACCTGAAAATACCGCCACACTGATCATCAATGGCCATAACGTACGGATGGTATCTGCCTTGTGCACATGAAATATAAAGGTTACCCAGTCTTTCGGATTATAGTTTATCATATTGCTAAATTGTACTCAAAATTCATGGTTTAAAACTTAACGGTTAGGTTTACTTACATAAGGATTTCCTTTGATGTAATACCGCCATGGCAAAAGTGCATGCTCTTCTGCATAATCCACACCTACCCTCGGAACTGCTGCAATGGTCTCTTCACTAAACTTCAGACCAGTGTCTTCAATCCAGATCTCATCGCCCAGCAGGTCTTTTTCGTTCAGCAGCTTATCTATGCCCATTGCCTTGGCCAGTGCTCCCGGACCCGCGGTAAGGTTCGGTCTTACAACCTCCATATTTCTTCTCCTTAGCATCACATCTATGCCGATAAGCGGCTCCAGCCCCCTGATCAGTACTGCATGTGGTGTTCCTTGGGGGGCAGTAACCACATTAAACAAATGATGGATGCCGTAACAAAGGTATACATAAGAAAGGCCACCGGAACTGTACATCACTTTTGTACGGGGCGTAAACCTGCCACCATAGGCATGCGAGGCTTTATCAATCACGCCTTTATAGGCTTCCGTTTCTACAATGGTACCCGCAGTTAATTCGCCATCCACCAGGGTAAACAATTGCTTGCCCAATAACCCCACTGCCAGGGCATTCACATCCTCATGCTGATAAAAAGAAAATGGAAGTTTAGCCATTTAACAAGTTAATTATTTGCTGCAGGTATCTGGCATCAACATCATCAAAATGAGCAAGATGTTCACTGTCCACATCCAGAACTCCTATTACTTCATTTCCTTTATGCAAGGGCAATACTATTTCCGATCTTGAAGCAGATGCGCAGGCAATATGCCCGGGAAAAGCATCCACATCAGGCACAATCAGCGTTTTATCCTGTTGCCATGATGCCCCGCAAACACCCTTTCCTTTGTTGATGCGGGTACAGGCTACAGGTCCCTGAAATGGACCAAGCACCAATTCATCTCCTTTAACCAGATAGAAACCCACCCAAAACCATTTAAACTGCTCTTTTAAAGCTGCAGCGATATTAGCCAGGTTGGCAATCTGATCATCTTCACCATCAATCAGGGCTTTAATTTGTGGAATTAAAGATTGGTATTGAGCTTCTTTGTTTACATTTGTTGCAATGATCAGGTCTTCTGCCATGAACTTATATTTTTACACTGCAAAATTAAACATTCCGCAGCAATAAACTATCCACCTCAGCCTTTTTCCTTTTCTTATACGCTTTGTTTGTACTTTATTTTGTATGTCAAAAACAGACATTTACCAGAAGTATTATACTCAAGCAAATATCAGTGCATATACACTGACCGCAGACAGAGATGCACAAAAGATAAACAAACACTCGGATTAAAATTTTAGATTTGACCTTTTTAATGGCCATTGCAATGAAAGCAATACCAGCTTAACGGAAACTAACTGCTATACATAACAAAGATGAATAAAAAAATGCGAATTACATTATTGCTGACCGGCGCATTGCTTACAGTCGGCATTGTGCAATCGGGCTATAAGCCCTGGGAAGAGGGCATGTTCCCCTTAAGCGAAATCCATAAACTGGATCTAAAAAAAGCTGGCTTAAAGATCAGTCAGAATGAAATCTACAATCCAAATGGCACCAGTCTGGTTGATGCATTGGTCAATGTTGGTGGCTGTACCGGCTCATTTATATCTGATGCAGGACTGATCATCACCAATCACCATTGTGCTTTTAGTGCCGTGCAGCAGGCCAGCACACCTGAACACGATTACCTGAGCAATGGTTTTGTAGCACAAACAGCTGAACAGGAAATTGAGGCAAAGGGACTAACCTGTCGAATTACTGATAGTTATGAGGATGTGTCTGATCGTATTTTAGGTGCAGTATCGCAGGTTACCGACCCTGCTTCAAGGTTAAAACTGATTAACGACGCCATGAAAAACATTGAAGTTGAGGCCGAGAAAAAAGACCCGGGCATAAAAGCCGAAGTATCGGAAATGTTTATCGGAAAAACTTATGTATTGTTCAGGTATAAAACCATAAAGGATGTGCGGCTGGTTTATGTGCCCAACCGGCAGATCGGTGAATATGGTGGAGAAACCGACAACTGGGTATGGCCACGTCATACGGGCGACTTCTCTTTCATGCGTGCTTATGTGGCACCAGATGGTTCTCCGGCCAAATACGCAAAAAACAACGTTCCCTACAAGCCAAAAAAATTCCTGAAAGTAAACCCCAACGGAACCAACGAGGAAGACTTTGTATTCATTCTGGGCTATCCGGGCAAAACTTTCCGCCACCGCCCTGCCCAGTTCATTGCCTATCAGCAGCAATTTGTATTGCCCTACGTTTCGGACCTATATGATTTCCAGAATACCACTATGGAAAATGCCGGCAAAAAAGATAAAGCGACCGAAATTAAACTGGCAACCAGGATTAAGAGAAACGCCAATGTAATGAAAAACTACAGAGGTAAATTACAGGGCCTAAAGGGCATCGACCTGGTTGGCAAAAAGAAAGCGGAGGATGCGGAGCTTGCCCGGTTCATTAACAATAATGTGGAAGTAAAAGCCAGGTATGGCAGTTTAATGACCGACATTGACAACCTGTACAAACTAATTAACGGAGATGCCAAGCGGGATTTATGGCTTACCCAGCTTTACAACTCAACCAGTTTACTGGGTGTATCCAAAAACATCAATATATTCAAAGCAGATCTTGAAGCTCAGCCGGCAAACCAGCAGGAAGCTTTCTTTAAACAGAACCTGCCACGCTTAAAAGAGTTTCTGTCTGGAAATTATGCTTCATATGATATTGAGGCCGACAAAAACATCTTTAAAAAGATGCTGACTGATGCTGCAGCACTCCCTTCAGACCAGCAGGTAAATGCATTAAGCATATTAAACCTTACTTCCGATAGTGAAAAAGAGATTAGCCGTTTTATCGATAAAACATTTAACATCAGCAAATTGAAAGATAGTGCTTATGTGTTCCATACTTTATTGGCAAGCCCTGGTTCACTTACTGCATACAGCGATCCTCTGCTGGTTTTTGAAAAAGCAATAGCCCGGCAGATAGCCGAACTGAAATCAGAGAAAGACCGCCGGGAAGGCATATTGAATAAGCTGATGGGCGATTATGTGAATGTTAAAGAAAAATTCCTGAAGAAAGACTTTATCCCCGACGCGAACAGTACTTTAAGGCTGACTTATGGCTATGTTAGGGGATACTGGCCGGCAGACGCATCATATATGCGCCCATACACGACTATAAAGGGTATACTGGAGAAAGGGACAACCGGAAATCCGGAATTTGATTACCCGGCGCAGATCAGGGCATTGTGGGAGGCCAAAGACTTTGGGCCTTTTGCCAAAAAAGACCTTAAAGATGTACCTGTAGCTTTTCTTTATAATATGGACACTACCGGGGGCAACTCTGGCTCCCCTATTATGAATGACCGCGGTGAATTGATCGGTGTAAATTTTGACCGTGCTTACGGTGCTACGATTAATGATTATGCCTGGAACGAAAGTTATAGCAGGTCTATAGGGGTCGACATCCGTTATGTGTTATGGGTAGCCGCTAAAATTGACCATGCCAACTTTCTTTTAAAAGAGATCGGCGTTAAAATATAAATAATTAAAATATGAGAGTAATTGCAGAACTGCCCCATCCGGATTGTAAGATCACTTTATTTAACATGAACCAGAAGTACATCATCAAATTTGAACAGGGAACATTGGAACAGAGTTATAAACTCTCCGAACTGGACCTGACAGGTGGTGGGGCGAATGAAATTTTCCAGATCCTGGATGAGGCATTTATTGCCACGGTAGTGGAACGTTTTAAGGGAATGAGAGGTGATTTTTCAGCTGCTTACAACAGGCAGCAGTATTAGTTTAAATAAAGATCATAATACAATGTAAAACAGAATAAAAATATGTGTTTCAGAATATTATTTTGTGTTTTAAGTATAACTACCCTTATCAGGTAATTTTAAATTAAATAAAAAATCAATATAAATAATATTAATTATATTGATTAATAAATAGTTATATAAACAAACAAAATAATATTCTGGAGTACAGAAACGCCAAATATAATATAAGTTGCTTCGATTTAGGGAGGAAAAATGGTGCATTAAAAAACAAGATAAACGACCAGACAAAAGCTAACCGAATGAGGTTAAGGATTGATGGTCTCGATTTTATTTCGAATATTTGCTGCGTATAAATCACACCTCTACCCTTAGCCCGCCATGAAAAATAAAGTCTTATATATTGCTGTAATTTTGCCGGTTGTCATTTATACCTCATGCAGTAAAATAGCAGAAAATTTACAGCGGGATGCCATTGTTACAGACACGGTTAATTTTAAAATCCCTGTAATTGCAACATTGGATAATGCCCTTACCCTACCTAACGTAGCAACAACCATAAACCTGGAAAACCAGATCAATGCCCAGGTCCAGGACCTGACAGCTTCGAACCTGCATTCGGTTAAGCTTAAAAGTATCAACCTTGGTTTAGCTGAAATTGTTAAAGATTCCATTGATACAAAAAACAATTTCGCCAATCTTCAATCCATCAAGTTCAGCCTTACCGATGGCAGTAAAACCGATAGCCTGGCCAGTGTATCCATTCCTTCCAAAACATTAAGCCGTGGGCTGACCCTAAACCCGGTCATATTGCCCGAAACCTTGAAACCATATATCTCAAAACCTGCTATGAAATACAGCATCACCATTAAAGCAAAAGAAGTGACCACTGCTGTAATGACCGTTAGCGCTGCAATAAGCTATACAGTTACCCTGGTAAAGTAAACAGATAAGGTTTTTACGATAAAATTGCTTATATTTGCATAAAACGGGATATTCTAATACTTTTCTCTTCCCATTATCTGCCAACTCTTCTATTGAATTGGCTTCAAATTCATTCGGTTGTAGATCCGTTGTCAACCAGGAATTAAATTACACTCAGACCAGCATGATCCTAGCGAATCATTATAAGGTTACACAGGTAAGCGCAGAGGAAAGTTATTTTTTAATTAATTGATTGAATTTATGGCTAAATCTCAGGCTACCTTCATGAAGAAGCAACTGGAAAAAAACAGACAAAAGAAAAAAGAAGATAAAGAACAACGTAAACTGGAACGTCAGCAAAATTCTACAGGTGGAGATCTGGAAAGCATGATGGCCTGGGTAAATGAATTTGGAGAAATTGTGAATACACCTCCGGAGAAGAAATAAAAAAAGCTGCTTTACGCAGCTTTTTTTATAAGGTATAATTCAAAAGCAAGCGGAAATAACAGAAAAGTTACAAACATACAGATCAATAGTATTGGCTTCCGCCAGCTTTACATATCCGTTATCAGTATTTTTTTTAGTAATTTTGGAGAAACAGATAATTAAACAGTATTATTTATCTGGGGAATAGTAGAAAATAAGCAATAAGCTTTTAAATCACTAATTTAACCAATATAATGACAATTTTAAGTCTCTCCAATGCCGGCAGATAATTCCTCCCTACACAGCAATCAGAAAGATCAACTTGTTCATGAGCTTTTTGAAGTGGCGGCTGATCAGCATCCGGATGCTATCGCTGTAATGTTTGGTGACCACTTTATCAATTATCATGATTTAAATGCGAAATCGGATAAACTGGCTGCTGTCATATTAGATCATACACTTGGAGAAGAAATTATAGGCATCAGCACCACCCGGTCTGTAGAGATGATCATTTCCCTGCTGGCCATACTAAAGGCTGGAAAGGCATACCTGCCTTTAGACCCGGCCTATCCTGAACAGCGACTTGAACAGATCATTGCTGATTCAAAAATAAAATCCTGCATTGCCGAAAGCGACAGGCATGACTTTTTTAATGCTCTTGATTTGTCCGTTATTGCCGAAACTACTGAATTAAACGGGGCAGAGAATGCTGTGCGCATACAAAACCCAAATATTTATGTGCTATATACTTCGGGCTCAACCGGCACCCCAAAGGGAGTCTACATGACGCATAAAGCCATGGTGAACCTTATTCGCTGGCAACATGCCAGTTCATTGGCCGCCGTTGGCAGCAGGACATTACAATTTGCACCACTTACCTTCGATGTGTCTTTTCAGGAGATTTTCACTACCCTGACCATTGGGGCAACATTGGTATTGATCAATGATGATTTACGACTTGATCCGGAAAACCTGCTGGCACATATTGACCAATATAAGACAGATCGGATTTTCCTTCCTTTTGTTGCACTTCAGTTCCTTGCGGAAGCAGCCACGAGCACAAAACATTTCCCTGATAGCTTAAAAGAGGTGATGACCGCCGGTGAGCAATTAAAAATTACACCCCAGATCCGGGAATTTTTCAATTCTTTGAGCAGATGTAAGTTGTACAATCAATATGGCCCTACAGAATGTCATGTGGTTACGCAGCTCGAACTGACAGGTCCGGTTAGCGACTGGCCACTATTGCCAAATATTGGTATTCCAATATGGAATACGGCCATATACATCGTTGATGAGGATAAGAACCTGTTACCTGATGGAGAAACCGGTGAGCTGGCCATTGGCGGCTGGGGTGTTGCCGCAGGCTATTTAAACCGGCCTGAACTAACTGCAGAAAAATTTATTAACCTTAAAACAGCCGAACCTGAAAACCGGGTTTACCTTACCGGAGACCTGGCCCGCTATGAGGCAGATGGAACAATTGAATTTTTGGGCAGAAGGGATGATCAGGTAAAAGTAAGGGGATACAGAATAGAACTTGGCGAAATAGAGGCAATTTTAAATGAGCTTAAAGGTATTAAACAGGCTGTAGTAACAGCAAAAAATGATTTAGTCGGTCAGAGCAAATTAATTGCTTATCTGGTTGCGGTTGATACAGGATTGAATACCTCTATTATAAGGACTTATCTGGAAGAACGTCTTCCTGATTATATGATTCCGTCTGCTTTCATATGGCTGGATGATTTCCCTAAAACCAGCAGTGGAAAAATAGATAGGAAAGCGCTCCCTGCCCCTGAACAAAAGCGACCGGAGCTCACTGTACTGTATACACCGGCAAGTACGCTTAAAGAAAAGAAAATAGCAGCCATCTGGGCTACGGTGCTGGAACTGGATAAAGTTGGCATCCATGATAACTTTTTTGAGCTTGGTGGCAATTCTTTACTGGCCGTAAAAACTGTTTCTATGCTGAAGGCCGGCGCACAAATAGATTTACCGATTACCAGGTTATACCAGTTTCCAACGATACATGCTATCCTGAATTACCTGGAATCAGGAAGCAACCTAAATAGAACTAAAAGAAAATCTACTCCTTCAGATACTGCGCAACCTATTGCCATAATCGGTATGGCAGGCCGGTTTCCCGGGGCAGACACCATTGAAGAACTTTGGACAGTACTAAAAAACGGGGAAGAAACGGTTTCTTTTTTTAAGGAGGAGGAACTGGATGAGACCATTCCGAATGAGGTCAGGAAAGATCCCTTGTACGTTAAGGCAAGGGGTATAGTGAAAGATGCGGATTTATTTGATGCAGCTTTTTTCGGCATCAGCCCTAAATTGGCTGAAGCAATGGACCCGCAGCAAAGGATTTTTTTAGAGATCAGCAGGGACGTGTTGGAAAAAACCGGTTACCTGCCTGCTGTATATGACGGATTGATCGGTGTTTTTGCAGGATCGGGAAACAACAGTTACTATCCACATAATGTACAAGGTAATATAGCGCTGATCGATCAACTGGGCAGTTTCCAGGTAATGACAGTGAACGAGAAAGATTACATATCTTCCAGAACCTCCTATCAGTTAGACTTAAAAGGACCCGCGGTAAGTGTATTCTCCGCCTGTTCCACTTCCCTGCTCGCTGTTTCTCAGGCAGTGGAAAGTCTAAGAAAAAACCACTGCGATGTGGCCATAGCAGGTGGGGCGAGCATTTCGTCACCTGTGAATAGTGGTCATCTTTATCAGGAAGGTGCAATGCTGAGCAGAGACGGACATTGCCGTACTTTTGACGAAAATGCTACAGGAACTGTATTTAGTGACGGTGCAGGCGTTGTATTGCTGAAAACACTGGCCAATGCAATTGAAGATGGCGACACAATATACGGGCTGATCAAAGGCCTGGGGGTAAATAACGACGGAAGCCAGAAAGGAAGTTTTACTGCACCAAGTACCGAGGGGCAAGCTGCTGCAATTTCGATGGCCATAGCCGATGCTGATATAGAGGCTTCTACCATTTCTTATGTAGAAGCACATGGAACAGCTACCCCTTTGGGTGATCCTATAGAAATTGAGGGACTTAAACAGGCATTTGGCACTCAACAGCAGCAGGCTTATTGTGCCATAGGTTCCATAAAAAGTAATATGGGCCATATGACGGCGGCAGCCGGTGTAGCAGGGCTGATTAAAACGACACTGGCTTTATACCATAAGCAGCTCCCACCCTCCATTAATTTTGAACGTCTTAACCCTAACCTTGGTTTTGAAGGTTCTCCCTTTTTTGTAAACGATAAACTAAGACCATGGGAAGCGGCCGTACCACGAAGGGCCGGTATCAGTTCCTTTGGAGTTGGGGGTACAAATGTACATCTGGTGGTAGAAGAATATGTGCAGGAAACTAAAAATAAACCAGGTCAGACCGCCAGATCAAAACAGCTGTTTACCTGGTCTGCAAAATCACTGCATAGTTTACAGCAATATGGTAAAAAGCTCAAAAATTATCTGGGAGAAGTTTCTATTGATCTATCAGATGTAGCCCATACCCTGCAGACAACCAGGGCTGATTTTAACTACCGGACCTTTATCGTAGCAGAAAATACTGAAGAACTTAAAAACAGTTTGGACTGGGCTGGCAATCTTGAAGTGCCTCAGTTAAACCAGCTTCCGGGAGAAACAGTATTTCTGTTTCCTGGCCAGGGTGCACAATATATCGGTATGGGGAAAGAACTGTACGACAGTGAGCCGGTTTACCGCCAGGCCATTGATGAATGTGCCGTACTGTTAAATGCTTATCTGGATAAAGACATTCGTAACGTTATTTATGCCAACGAACATGATGAGCTGGCTGTTACAGATTTAAATAACACAAAATATACCCAGCCTGCACTTTTTGTAACTGAATATGCTTTGGCTACATTATGGATGAGCTGGGGAATAACACCTTCTATATTGTGCGGGCACAGCATAGGAGAATATGTTGCCGCTCATCTGGCAGGTGTTTTTTCGCTGGAAGACGCCATTAAACTTGTTGCCTGTCGTGGTTTACTGATCAGTGAACAGCCTGCTGGAAGTATGTTGAGCGTAAGGGAGAAATTTGAAGAGGTAAAATCCATATTGCCATCAGATTTATCAGTTGCTGCCATAAACAGTGATAAAATCTTTGTGGTTTCCGGTACTGATGAAGCTATTGAGGCTTTTCAGGGAGTACTGGATGCAAAAGGCATTCTGAACAAAAAACTATTTACCAGCCATGCTTTTCACTCTGCGATGATGGATCCGGTGCTGGATGATTTTGCCGGAGTAGTTGAAAAAATAAAATTAAACAGACCACAAAAACCTATAGTTTCGACCGTAACAGGGGATTTTTTAACCGACAGGGAAGCCCAAAGCCCGGCATACTGGACCAGACACCTGCGTGAAACGGTTAAATTTTCGGCTGCTATACATACTATACTTGAAATGAGCAATCCTGTTTTAATTGAAACAGGTCCGGGCACAGTGTGTACCACACTCGTATATCAGCAACAAAATAAAAATGCTTTTGCTGCACTTGCCAGTTTAGATCATAAAGCAACAACAGACTCGCTTAAATCTATGCTGCAGGCTCTGGGAAGGGCCTGGCAATTGGGTTTAAAACCCGACTGGACGGCATTTTATAGTGGCAGACAAGGAAATAAAATAGACATACCTACTTACAGTTATCATAAAAAAAGATTTTGGTCGGACTTTAAGCATCCTGCGAGTCCTGAAATCAATGAATCAGAAAATCACAGTAACATGCGGAAAGACACTTTACTTGAAAAAATAAAACAGGTTTTAGAAAATGCATCAGGCATAGAAATGGACGGAGTAAGTGCCCATCAAAGCTTTATGGAAATGGGCCTGGATTCTTTATTGCTTACGCAGGTTGCCATTTCGTTAAAAAATGAATTTAAGTTGCCCATTACTTTTAGAAAACTGCACGAGGAATATCCGAACCTTGGGGCTTTGACAAATTATATATCGCAGCATACAACGGCTGAGGTTAGTGCCGGGCTGCAAAACCATCAGGTTACCAAGCCTGCGTTTCAACAGATGCTTGCCAGCGGTAACGGAAATCCGACGACCGAAAATGGCGCTGTACTGGGACTTCTGGCACAGCAACTGGAAATTTTATCTAAACAGGTGATGCTGATGCAAGGGCAGCAGCAGGACAATGCCATCGTCCTGTCTGACCATTCTCCTGCTGTAACGGTGCATAAACCTGTACAAAACGAGGAGCTGAGCATTTCAGAAAAAAAGGAACTGCAAAAACCATTTGGAGCTACACCAAAAATAGAACGGAGTAGCGATGAGCTTAGCGCCAGACAGCTGAATTTTATTGAGCAGTTAACCGAACGCTACAATAAGAAAACGCAAAAAAGTAAAGTATATGCTGCTGAGAGCAGGAGCTATATGGCCGACCCCAGGGTTGTTTCTGGTTTCAGGCCGCAGACTAAAGAGCTTGTTTATCCGATAGTGGTAAACCGGTCGGAAGGAAGTACATTGTGGGATATTGATGGAAATGAATACATTGACGCACTGAATGGTTTTGGCTCTAACATGCTAGGCTATCAGGCCCCTGTTGTTAAAAAAGCAATGCTGGAACAGATCGAAAAAGGCTATGAGGTGGGCCCTCAGCATGAACTTGCGGCTGAAGTAAGTAAACTGGTATGCGAACTTACAGGTTTTGACAGGTCGGCTTTATGCAGCACAGGTTCTGAGGCCGTACTGGGTTGTATCAGAATTGCAAGAACAGCTACCGGCCGGTCGCTCATTGTTGCTTTTTCGGGTTCTTACCATGGCATTAATGATGAAGTGCTGGTGCGTGGAACAAAGAAACTAAAGTCCTTTCCGGCAGTTGCAGGCGTAATGCCGGAAGCTGTTCAGAATATACTGGTGCTTGACTATGGTACTGATGAATCGCTGGCTATTATTAAAGAGCGGGCCCACGAAATTGCAGCTGTTTTAGTGGAACCGATACAGAGCCGGAGGCCTGAATTTGTACCTGTAGAATTTGTAAAACAACTAAGAGAGATTACCCTGTCATCGGGCACAGCTTTGATATTTGATGAAGTGATTACTGGTTTCAGGATGCATCCCGGAGGTGCGCAGGCCTTGTTCGACATTCGGGCAGACCTGGCTTCGTATGGTAAAGTTGTTGGTGCAGGTGTTCCTATTGGGGTAATTGCCGGTAAAAAAGAATATATGGACGCCCTGGATGGTGGAAGCTGGGAATATGGTGACAGCTCATTTCCGCAGGTTGGAGTAACCTATTTTGCAGGAACATTTGTACGCCATCCGCTCGCCCTGGCTTCGGCTAAGGCCGCCTTAGGGTACATGAAAAAGAAAGGCCCTTTGTTGCAAGAGCAATTAAACGAAAAAGGAAATCGTTTGGCCAGGTTGTTAAATACAGAGATTGAAAAACGGGAATTACCTTTTTTTGCTGCAAATTATGGCTCATTATGGAAAATTAAGTTCCATGAGGAATTGCCTTATACTGAACTACTGTTTACACTGATGCGTGAAAAAGGTATTCATATCCTCGATGGTTTCCCTTGCTTTATTACAGAAGCAATATCTGATAAAAATATAGATCAGATGGTAAAATGCTTTAGTGAAAGTATGGATGAGATGATTGAAGCAGGTTTTTTTAACCAAAAAGAGCAGCTTAACGGCGCTGTCCTAAACAACCGGGTAGTTATCAATTCGGATACCCCTCCTGTTGAAGGCGCAAAACTGGGTAAAGATGCGCAGGGAAACCCGGCCTGGTTTATCAAGGATGAAAAGAACCCTGGAAAATATTTACAAATACAGCTTTAGAAATCTTCAGATAGAAATGCATAATAATTATAATCTTGTAGCTGTCGATTTTAATCCTTTTGAGGGTAATGAAATTGAAAAAGTTGTCATTACCAATGAGCCTCAAAGAGAAGTCTGGCTATCCTGTGTACTGGGTGGCGATGAGGCAAGTTTAGCGTATAATGAGTCTGTATCGCTGGAGCTGAATGGAAATTTTGATCACCTGGCTTTTCATAAAGCGATCCATAGCTTGGTTGAACGTCATGAAGGGCTGAGATCTGTTTTAAGTAAAAATGGCGAAGATTTAATAATATATAAAGAAATAGCTTATGATGTTTATACATCAGACAGCCTATCAGACCTTAGCCCGGAAACACAAGAGCAAGCGCTTAAAAACTTCATCCACGAAGAAATGGGCAAGGCATTTGACCTTTATGATGGTCCGCTTTTTAAGTTTTATGTACATAAGCTTAGTAATACCCGGCACTACTTCAGCCTGATCATTCATCACCTTATAGGAGATGGCTGGTCGCTGGGCATCATACTTGAAGATCTTAGTTTATTTTATAACGCTTATTTAGCCGGTAGGGAACCACATTTACCAAAAGCGGCGCAAATAAGTGATTATGCACTGCAGCAGACTGCTTTTGAGCAGAGCGAAGAACATCAGCTCACCAACGATTTTTGGCTTGACCAGTATAAGCATATTGTGCCGGTTTTGAACCTGCCTTTAGATTATAACAGGCCTGCTGTAAGAACTTACACAGGTACGAGAAATGACTATACCCTGGATGAGCAGCTGCTGGTCCAGATCAAACAATTGTCTGCAAAGACCGGAAGTAGCCTCGTGGTTACCCTAATTACAGTTTTTGAAGTTTTATTGTATCACCGTACCGGACAAACAGACCTGGTGATTGGGTTACCTGCAGCCGGACAGCTGGCAACTGAAAACCTGAACCTGGTAGGACATTGTGTTAATTTATTACCGCTATTGAGCAAAATTGATCCGGACGAGTCCTTTATCAGTTATCTGATAAAACGCAGGTCTGAAATATATGATGCTTATGACCATCAAAGGCTGACATTTAGTGAGCTGATCAGAAAGTTAAACCTGAAAAGGGACAAAGCACTGATCCCTTTAGTCCCTGTTGTTTTTAACGTAGACATGGGGATGGATGAGAAAGTAAGTTTTGATGGGTTAAAGCATCATTTAAGCTCCAACCCCAGAGTTTCACAAACCTTTGAAATCTCATTAAATGTAAATGGGTCTAAAAATGCGCTTACCTTTGAATGGGCATATAATACACAGCTTTTCAAATCGGCCACTATAGACGGGATGATGCAGGAATTTGAGGCTTTATTAAAAAAAGTAACCTCGGTTCCGGATGTGGCCATCCGGGATGCTATAGTTCACGAGTCCCCTTTCCCTGAAACAGCAGTACATTATTGTGATTATCCAAAAGACAAAACCTTCCTGGACATATTCTCAGGACAGGTTACCAAGGGTCCGGATCAAATTGCTGTAGTATTTGAGGGCAGGAAATTAACTTATCTTGAACTTGAGACAAAAGCTAACCAACTTGCAAACTACCTGCTCAATAAGGGTGTAAGAAGTGGGACATTGGTACCCATTTGCATCTGCCCTTCATTGGAAATGTTAGTGGGGATCTTAGGCATATTAAAAACAGGCGCTGCTTATTTACCTATTGATGTTGAATTCCCTGCTAAAAGGATTAGTTATATGCTCAATGAATCAAAATCTGATATCATTATAAGTGATAGCGAAACTTCAAAATCATTTTCTAAAATAACAGAAAAAGAGATCATTTGCCTCGATAACGCAGCAATAAGTATTTGGAAAGAATCGGGAAAAAGGCCTGAAGTTCTAATCTTACCAGATGACCTTCTATACGTTATCTATACTTCTGGTTCCACCGGAAACCCGAAAGGTGTAATGATAGCGCATGGTGCTTTGATGGATTATTTGTTTGGTTTGAAAGAGACCGTATCTGTCCTTAACTCCTGCAAGCAATTCGCGCTGGGTTCTACTATAGCTACAGATCTGGGCAATACCATTTTATACAGTGCACTTATCTTAGGTGCTGAGCTCCACATCTTCAGCAAGAATAATTTTAATGATGCGGATTATGTCCATGAATATTTTGAGAGGCAAAACATTGACTGTTTAAAAATTGTCCCTTCTCATTGGAAGTTTTTGACAAAGTCAAACCGCTCTTTGTTTCCTTCAAAACTGCTGATTTTTGGCGGTGAATTGCTACCCGGTGAATTTATCAGGGAAATCACTGAATCAGGAACAAGTTGTGAGGTAGTTAATCACTATGGACCTACTGAAACAACAATAGGAAAGCTGCTACATAAAGTTGATAAAAACTTAAATTATCCGGTGACTGCTCCTATTGGTAAACCCTTTTCTAATACAACCATTCTGGTACTTAATCAGCATTTGAAATCATGTCCGATAGGGATACCCGGAGAGCTTTATATTGGAGGGGCAGGTTTAGCCAAGGGCTATTTAAATAATATTGAGCTAACCAATAAAGTTTTTGTGACGAATCCGCTCAAACCTCAGGATGGTGCCCGGTTTTATAAAACCGGAGATCTTGTCAGATGGTTAGCAGATGGTAATATTGAATACATTGGCCGTATTGATGACCAAATTAAAATTAGAGGAAACCGAATTGAACTTGGGGAAATCCAGAATGTACTGCAAAAGTTTAAAGGTATTAAACAATGTGCAGTCACTGTAGAAGAACACCCCACTGCGGGTAAAATGCTGGCTGCTTATATCGTAAGCGAACAGGAATTTAATAAAGAAAACATCATTGCCTATATAAGGGATCTCCTTCCGGAATATATGATTCCGAGGCTAATGATGAGGATTGATCAGATTCCATTAACCCCAAATGGGAAATTAGATAAAAGAGCACTTCCCAAAATCGAAAGTCTGATTGAATTCGACAGAAAAGAATTCATTAAACCCCATACAAAAGAACAGGAACTTATTGCCCGTATATGGGCAGACGGTCTTTCTTTAAAAGAGGTAAGTATCAATGATGACTTTTTTGAACTGGGCGGACATTCTCTTATTGCTGTAAAGGTCATGGTAACAATTGAGAAAGAAACTGGAAAACGCCTGCCTCTTGCTGCCCTTTTTGAAAATCCGACCATAGATGGGCTTGCAAAAATGCTGGTTGCTGATGAACAGGAAATAAAATGGGATTCTTTGGTCCCTATTAAAAAGACAGGAAACAAAACTCCAGTTTATCTGATACATGGCGGAGGACTGAACGTACTGGTATTTAACCCATTGGGAAAATACATGGATCCGGAACAGCCAGTTTATGGAATGCAGGCTTTAGGTCTCGACGGAAAAACCGAGTTTCGGTATAATATGGAAGATCTGGCTGATCGCTATAATGCCGAAATACTAAATAATGATCCGATTGGCCCCTACAGTTTAGTTGGATATTCCTTTGGTGGCCTCCTTGCTTTTGAAATGGCTAAAAAACTATTGGCAGCGGGTAAAGAAGTTAAAATGCTTGGCATATTGGATACTTACGCCGGTGGTAAAGATAAAAGTCATAGCACATGGTATAAAATCTATAAAAAAGCATTCCGACAGTTTTATAAGGTGTTGTTTTTTGGTAAAATGTTACTTAGTAATCCAAAGGAAACGCATGATTACCAGGTTTTGGTTTTAAAACGAAAAATAAGAGAATTTTTTAATAAGAAACCAGTAAATCAAGGAGATATGATAAGCTATCTGGATGAGATTGAACGTGCTTATGATATGGCTTCACATAATTATTACATGGAGCCTCTGGCAATTAAAGTTGATCTGTTTAGAGTAAAGAAAAGATTGTATTTTCTTGACGATGCTGTAACATTAGGTTGGAAGGAATATGCGAAAAAAGGAGTAAATATCCATGAAGTTCCGGGCGATCATAAGACTTTTCTTTTTCCACCATACGATAAAGAATTTGCTGAAATACTTCAAAAGGCACTCGACAATTAATTCTAAATAAGATGAAGGACATTTTATTTAATGACGAACCTTCATGGAGCCGCTATAATAAAGATTTAGGCTTAGAAAGGAATGCTATTCATATTTTTAAAATAGAAACAGATAGCTTTTACGAACAGATAAAATTACTTTACAACAATGTTTTATCCGAAGCAGAACTGATAAAAGCCAATCGCTACGCTCAGATCAAGGATAAAAAAAGACATATTGTGAGTAGGTATGCTTTACGGAATATTTTATCAGATTTTACAGGAACAGGGGCATCTTCAATTCAGTTTCTTTATACGGCAGGCAAAAAGCCCTATCTTAAAGAAATAGAATTTAATGTTACCCATAGTAATAATGCTGTATTAATTGCAGTTAGTGATCAACTGATTGGCATTGACATGGAGTACATCAATAAAGATTTTGATTACAAAATTCTGATACCCACAGTTTTTAATCAACCGGAACAGCAATTTATCGATTCGGGTTTAAACAGGCTAATTTGCTTCTACTTATTATGGACCAGGAAGGAAGCCTTCTTAAAAGCAACAGGTGAAGGTTTAACGGATACAATGGACCAGGTAAACTCATTACAGCCAGTTATAACAAGGGGTGATTTGGGTTTCCATGTTAAAAGTTTATTGATAAATGGAAGTTATATGATGAGCCTGGCAACAGAAAACAATAACGATCAGATATATTACTGGAATTATGAATAATTTATTTGGAATGCTGATTATTAGACAGATATTTATATATCGTTTTTAAACTTATCACATGGAAGTACAGAGAAAATCAAATATTAGTTATCAGGAGTTTATGGAAGAGCATCATAATCCGGGAATTCCTGTGATTTTCACTGATGCGACTAAAATTTGGAAGGCCAGTAATTTACTTACACCAGATTGGTTCAGAGAACATTATCCAAATAAACTAAGTGAAGTAAAAAACAAGGATACTGGAGAATTTTATACCATGACAGAGGTACTGGATATGGTAGAGCAAAGCACTACCGAAAAGCCGGCACCTTATCCGCTTACTTTCAACATTACTCACGAGATTCCTGAAATGCTGGATTTACTGACACCATTAAACCTAAATTATGCGAAACCCAACTGGTTGGAAGATAAACTTTTTAAACGTGGCTATTGGGGTGGAGTAACAGAATTGTTCATTGGTGGCCCAGGCGGCAAATTTCCTTATGTCCACAAGGATTATTATCACCTGAGTGCCTGGATTAACCAGCTATATGGTGAAAAGAGATTCACCGTATTTCCACGGGGGCAGGAAGAATTTCTTTACGTAACAGGAAAGAACCAATGGCGTTCTGAGGTCAATATTTTTGAACCTGATTACGAAAAACATCCTAAATTTAAACATGCCACTCCAATTAGTTTTACCGTAGGCCCTGGAGAGACTTTATATATTCCATTTGGGGTTTGGCATTCGGCTTACTCTCTTACTCCTACAATTTCTGTTGCTTTTGACCAACTGAACAGTAAAAACTTCTCGCCGTTCATGAAAGACGTATGGCATTTTAAAAAGCAAAATGGAAAGACAAAAGCGTTAGCGGCTTATGCTTATGCTTTGATGTCGGGCATCAGGTGTAAGCTAAAGGAAAGTTAAAACTATTTCCTCTTCGATTTTTCCCAGGCAGCACTTTGGTTCTTTTTTAAATATCTGATTATACCCGCAATTACCGCATAATTCATAAGGCAAAAATAATAAGGGATAAAAAGCACCTTGATGCGCATGTTTCTACTTTCAAAGAACAGCCCTAACAAACTGAGAAAATAAAACATAATTTGTGCAGCAAATAGGATTTTGTAAAGCATAGCCCCCCCATTGGCAACAATAAAGCCATTCAATACTAAAGTTGCAATTAGTAAAAATGGTGTAACTGTCCATCTTAAAACCCTGTGGCTAAAGTATTGAAAGGTGAGTACCGGATAATAAAAAGGATTAGCTGCTTTTGCTAAACGGAGAATGGATTGAATGCCCCCTGCTGCTATCCTTACTTTTCTTTTCAGTTCTTCTTTGGTGTTGGCTGAAGCCGTTTCCATTGCATAAGCATTGGGTTCGTAAGCAATGATATAACCTTTTTCAGCAATTCGCATCGCAATCATGTGGTCGTCAATAATGGTATCTGATTCTACCGGCTGGTAAAGAATAGTCCGTATACTGAACAATTCTCCAGCCGCACCTACATTGGAATACAACTCGTAATCCCATTTTTTAAGTGCGGATTCATATTTCCAGTAAAAGCCCTCTCCTGCTGAACTGGCATCGGCTTTTTCTTCTACCAAAATTCTCTTTTCTCCTGCCACTGCTCCCACTTTATCGTTCTGATAATGTTTTACCAGCTCAAGGATGGCATCTTTATTCAAAAACGTATTTGCATCTGTAAAAATGGTAATTGCTCCGTTAATATAAGGCATGGCTCTTTTTATCGCAGCCATTTTACCTGCACGACCATCCTGATGCAATAAAGTAATCCCCTCAATGTTCCTCAATTTTTCGGCTGTACCATCGGTAGAACCATCTGTAATAAATATGATCTGTATTTTATCTTTCGGATAATTAAGTTCCAGTGTATCATTCAATTTATTGGTAATGATAGCTTCTTCATTATAGGCGGCGATAAGGAGACTGACTTTAGGCAGCTCATCTGGCAAAGCGTTAAAAACCCGGGGCCGGGTGAATATTCTTTTTATCTTAATAAGGATAAATAACACCAGGCCATATCCAACAAAGGTATATATGATGATGAAAAGACAAATCCAGAAAGCTATGATCATATTTTATATTTTAAAGCCAAGTTTATGGCTGTTTTTTGAATTGGTAAAATTCCAAAGTATTCCTTTAAAAACCCATTTTATTAAATCTGTCCTGCCTTTTGAAAGGTAAACAATAATTTGCTTGGCACAGGCAAACAACAGATAATAGATGCTAAATAATAATGTATTAAGCATGCCCGTATTTCTTCTGATAAAAAGCATCCGGTTACGGGTCATGAAATAGGTTTTGATGCTGCTCTCCTTTCCTACACTGATTGATTCTTTATGATAAATTTTGGTTTTACCTGTAAACCAGATTTTTTTACCTGTTTTTTTAAATTTCTCACACCAGTCCAGCTCTTCATAGTACAAAAAGAAATGTTCAGCCATCAGGCCAACAGCATTCAGATCTGCTTTACGACACATCATTGCTGCCCCATGGCAGTATCCAGTTTCCCTGCTGTCCAAATCATACTGTCCCCTGTTGGTTTCCATGCTTCCTATCCCCCGGTTTCTGCAGGTAAGGTAATTCATGGGTGTAAAACCTGCATATTGAATAAGCTCTGGCTGGTCAAAGTATAAAATCAAGGGCGACAACATCCCGATTTCCGGATGCTCCTCAAACTCTGCAATCATTGTTTCAATAAAGTTTTCCGTAATTTCAGTATCATTGTTCAGCAGCAAAAGATAATCTCCTTTGGCTATTTCAATTCCCAGGTTATTACCACCGGCAAATCCGAGATTTACAGCTGACCTGATGTAAACCAGTTCCGGATAAACCGCTTTATACGCGTCTTCATGATCTTCCCTGCTCCCATTGTCGACCAGGATAACCTCTACATTTTTTTCAGGAGTATTTTCTTTTACAGATTTAAGAAAATCTATAGTTACTTTGGGTTGGTTAAAATTTACTGTGATGATAGAAGTCGTTTTCATTTTCGTAAATGTAATTATATGTTTTTTAAATTTTATTAAAATCCATTCAAGACAAATACTTTTATAGCTGCGTTCAAATCGTGTTGCGATACTTCAAATTATTTTTCTTAAATTTTAACAACTCTTATTATAATTAATTAGCTTAGAGGCTAGTTTTGTAAACACCTTTAACACGGCCGTATTTAAAATTTTGGATAATATTGACCTGATTTCCTGCAATGATTAATAATTTAAAATCTACTTTAAGAAAGAACCTTCCGGTTTTTTTAAAACGTTATATAAATCGTATTGGCTTATATCCAGGATTTGTCCCTCCACAGGGCAAAATCAGTTGGGGAGATTTTAATTCTGTAGTACCGTTTAGTAATGATTTTGGTTTTGATCGTGGGGGTGCTGTGGATCGTTATTATATTGATAAATTTTTGACTGAACAATCCGTTCATATCAAAGGTAATGTTTTAGAGATCGCAGATAACGCATATACTTTGAAATATGGTGGTAACAATGTTATAAAAAGTGATGTATTACATTTAAATCCCGGAACACCTGGAGCTACTTATATTGGGGATTTAAGTAAAGGTGAGCATTTACCTTCGGACCATTTTGATTGTATTATACTTACCCAAACCTTACATCTTATTTATGATTATACATCAGCACTCAAACATTGTTACCGAATCCTTAAAAAGGATGGAATATTACTGATAACAACTCCGGGGATAAGCCAAATCGATCGGGGAGAATGGGGTCAATACTGGCTATGGTCATTTAATGAGCACTCTATGAAGCGTATTTTGACAGAGCTATTCCCTGCTAACAGTTTTCAGATACAAACTTATGGTAATGTATATGCAGCCACAACTTTTTTATATGGGGCTGGACTGTCTGAAGTGGATCAATCAAAGCTTGATGTAAGGGATACAGCATATAGTGTCATTGTTGGCATTCAATTAAAAAAACAGGCTTAATGTTACGTTCGTTGCTATACAGAGTGAAAAATAAATTTGCTCGCCGTGGTGTAGTATTGATGTATCACCGGATAGCAAAACCTATATCGGACCCCTGGGACCTTGCTGTTAGCCCTGAAAATTTTGAAGAACATTTAAAGGTGTTAAAAGCCTATAATGTAATTTCTGTAAATGAATTGGCTGATATACTTGCCCAAAAAAGCAAAATGCAGACCAATACCGTTGTTGTTACTTTTGATGATGGCTATCGCGATAATTATTTAGCGGCGAAACCCCTACTTGAAAAATACAATATCCCGGCAAGTTTCTTTATGACGACTGGCTCTATTGGAAAGCAAAAGGAATTCTGGTGGGACGCACTAGAACGCATTTGTTTGCAATCGGCTAAGCTACCTGATAAATTAACACTTGAGGAGCCAGATAAAATTTCATGGGATATTGGCAATTCTGATATCATTAATGTGCTAAGTCCACTTGATTTGTATTTAAAACTTTGTGACATTGTTAGAAAAATGCCTGCAATAAAACACCAGGCGTTTATTAAATTCCTTGAAACATGGGCAAATAACATCAATGAAAGGCCAGCTTATTTTACAATGGATGAAAAAGAATTGTTGGACCTGCAATCAAACAAACTCTTTACCATTGGTGCGCATACGGTAACACATCCGTTTTTACCAAATTTTTCATGCGATTATCAAAAAAAAGAAATACAGGAAAGTATTAACTTTTTGAAAGATTTAACAGGAGACGAAATTAACTACCTGGCATATCCTCATGGTGGGCATAATCAATCTACCATGGATATAATGTCGCAGCTAAACCTAAAGCTTGCTTTTACTACAAATGCAGCCTGCTTTACAAGTAAAACTTATGCTTATACCATTCCGCGTTTTCAGGTTAAAAACTGGGATGGCGATACATTTGTTGCAGAACTTAAAAACTGGATGAATCAAATATTTTAATTAAAAATGAATAACAAGGAGAATGTTTCTTCAGATTGGGAATGGGAGATAAATTCAACCAGAAGTTGGTTTAAATTGGGTTTAAAAGATCTTTACTTTTACAGAGGTCTTATTCTTCGTTTTGTACGGCGTGACCTGCTGGCTAGCTATCAACAAACGATAATCGGTCCACTTTGGCTGTTTTTACAGCCACTGTTAACAACCATAATTTACATGGTTGTATTTGGAAATATAGTTAAAATTTCTACTGATGGAATACCTAAAATATTATTCTATTTATCTGGGAGCATTATATGGAACTTTTTCTTTGATAGCCTTTCCGGTACCATGTACACGTTTATCACCAATTCACATATTTTTAGTAAGGCTTACTTTCCCAGACTGGTTATGCCTGCAAGTATCATCATTACACAAATGGTTAAATTGCTGATACAATCTTTGTTGTTTGTAGTGATTTATTTTTTTTATCATATATCCTATGGTATGTTTAACTTATCAGTTTCATTACTGCTGGTTCCATATCTCATCATTCTTACAGCAGCATTTGCAATGGGCGCTGGATTGTTAATTTCAGTGTTTACCGCAAAATATCGTGATGTAGATACTTTTATACAATATATATTGCGCTTATTCATGTTTGCCACTCCGGTAGTATTTCCAAGCTCAATTGTTCCAGCAAAATACGAATTTCTATTATGGTTAAACCCGCTTACGCCAGTTATAGAAACTTTCAGATCTATATTTTTTAACAGTTCGGATATTCGCTTCGATTATTTGTTGCTGGCTACAGTTGAAGTCGCCATCCTATTGTTGTTAGGGCTTGTACTATTTAAAAAACGGGAAATTGAAGTAATGGATATCATTTAAATTTGAATTGATGGGAAACTTAGTATTAAAAGCTGAAAATGTATCGAAGTATTATCGTTTAGGCGTAATTGGTTCAGGCTCGTTAAAAGAAGACATCCAAAATCTATGGACAGGTACTTTTTCTCCAAAACATAAAAAAGTGCGATTGCCAACAGATAAAGCTAATGCCAATGAACTTTGGGCATTAAAAGATATCAATTTTGAAATCATGCAGGGGGATGTTGTGGGCTTTGTTGGTAAAAATGGAGCTGGAAAATCGACTTTATTAAAAGTGTTGTCGCGCATTACATTACCAACAATAGGTTCCATTAAGGGTAAAGGGCGGATTGCGAGCTTACTAGAAGTAGGAACCGGTTTTCATGCAGAATTAACCGGCCGGGAAAACATTTTTCTAAATGGTCAGATCTTAGGCATGAATAAAAAAGAGATTGTAAGCAAATTTGATGAAATAGTAGATTTTTCGGGAATTGAACAATTTTTGGATACACCCGTAAAAAGATATTCAAGTGGAATGTATGTACGACTTGCCTTTGCAATAGCTGCACACATTGATCCTGATATATTAATTGTTGACGAAGTACTGGCAGTTGGAGATGCAGAATTTCAAAAAAAATGTCTGGGCAAAATGAAACAGGTCTCTACAGAAGAAGGCAAAACTGTACTTTTTGTTAGCCATAATGCACAGGCACTTAAAAATTTATGTACTAAAGCTATTTATCTGGAAAAGGGCAGCATGATTGACATAGGACGTCCAAATGATGTTATAGCTAATTACTTAAAACGTGAACAAACTTTTTATCTAAGCAAAATATTTGCGGATCCTGACGCAGCACCTGGAAATGAAAATATCCGGATTAAACGTGTAGAAATGCTGCCGCAATACCTGGATACCAGCAACATCATTGACATCAGAACACCACTCATCATTGAATTTGAATTTTGGTATTCTCCAACTGAAGAAATGCATCTGGGGGTAAATATCCTACTAAATACTGTAATGGGTGAATGTATTTTTGATGTTGCCTCACTAGCGGGTCAGTACACCAAAGGGTTGATCAAAGGGAAATGTACCATCCCTGGTGACTTTCTGAATAATGGCTCCTATTCAATAGACTTATTGTTTGTAAAAAACACAAGTAGCTCTTTGTTTGATTTTGAAGAATGCTTATCTTTTGATGTTGAGGACTTTAGAGAAAATACGGCATGGTACGGCGAGTGGGTTGGTGCGGTTAGGCCAAAGTTTAAAGTACAACTACAACAGGACGGGTTTTAAAATATGGAAAACTTCAAGCCCTTTACCATACAGCATCTCCAGGTTGATCAACTTGATTTTTTTATGCCATTTCCTGTTAATTACTACCTGGTTTTTTGGTGGAAAAACATTCCTTTAGGACACTTATGGCTATATACCTATAACAGCACCATCGATAGTACAACCTTCAAACAAAAGGTAACAGGTGCTATACAAGAGGCCGTTGATCATTACGCCACTATACAGAAAAAGGATAACCAAACTTTATGGAAAACCTATCTGTTAAATAGTGACCTGGAAAAACTTAAGCTAGAACTGGATGATATCATTCCTTTAAAAATAGGCAGTACAACTGATGAAAAGCTTTCAATTGTAATTTGTACCCGAAACAGACCAAAGGCACTTGATCAGTGCGTAAAAGCCCTGATGGATTCACAGGATAAGGATTTTGAATTAATAGTGGTCGACAATGCGCCTGATGATGATAGTACAGAGCAGATCATGAAAAAATACCCTGATGTAAAATATGTAAAAGAACCTCGTAAAGGACTGAGTATAGCTCGTAATACAGGTGTCAGGCATACAATACATAATATAATTGCCTTTACCGATGATGATGTAATTGTTGAGCCTAACTGGACCAGAATTATTAAAACAACTTTTCAGGATCCTTTAACCATGGCTGTTACCGGCTTAGTGATTCCGATTAGTTTACAGGTTAAAGCGCAATATCTTTTCGAAAAAAACCAGGGTTTTAATAGGGGTTATATAACAAAAGTTTTTGACAAGAACTATTTTGAAAAGTACCTTAATATTGGTGTCCCGGTGTGGGATATTGGCGCAGGGGCCAATATGGCATTCAGGCGCAAAATTTTTGAACAGATAGGTTGGTTTGATGAGCGATTGGGTGCGGGGGCCTCGGGTTGTAGTGAAGATTCTGAATTTTGGTACAGAATAATGGCCGAAGGCTGGAGCTGTAATTATTATCCGCAATTATTTGTTTATCACCAGCACCGTGATTCTGAAGCATCGCTAAAAAATCAAATGTTTAGCTATATGCGCGGGCATGTTAGTTCCTTACTGCTGCAATACAAAAATTATCACCACAAAGGCAATTTATTTAGGCTGTACCGGGTACTACCGGTTTATTACCTTAAAAGGATATGTTCAGCTATTCTTCATCTTCGGTTTTATGTATTAAAAGGTACTTTGAACGAAGTTTATGGATGCATTTCAGGTTATCTGTATTATTTTAAATATTGTAACGGAAAACAGAATGATACATAAAAAGACCAGTATATGTGATTGATTATGATTTAAAAAACGACAAAAATGTTTTAAATATCAAATCGAAATATAATCGTTTATCATATTTTCTTAAAGTTTTAAGCGTTAATTTATTTGATTCAATACTTTCGTGGAAAACCTTGACCATTTCATTGTGCATAATATTACAATACCAGTTTTTCCAGAAAGTCTGACCTAAATTAAACCAATGTCTTTCATTGGCATCTCTCAAATTACTTTTTTGTGCATCTAATATTTGTAAAGCGGTACTTAGCATCATTGCTGAGCCTTTAGATACGTTTGAATCATGAATAAAATAGACCGCAATTAATTCTGTATGGTGGGTAACAGGATATCTGCGTGCCACCTTCAAATATAAATCATAATCTTCACAGACCTTCAATGTAGTGTCGTATCTGAAGGAATCAAACACCCAGCGTTGAAACATTACAGCAGCGATCATAGCTATGAAGTTGGTTTGCAAAAGATTACAATAATGATCGGAATCTACTTTTCGTGTAACATCACGCGTTGTTTGATCGTGGCCATAAAAAAATCGAAATCCACCAGACACAAAAGCCAGTTGTGGGGACATTCGGATAAAGTTCAGATTTATCATTAACGCATCTGTTAGTAACCAATCATCCGCATCCAAAAAAACCAGGTAGTCACCAATACTTTGATCAATACCGGTATTCCGTGCTGCAGAAAGTCCCTGATTGATTTGATATATATATTTAACCTCTTTATAATTCTGGGCTATTTCTTTAGTATTATCTTTAGAACCATCATCTACAACTACAATTTCAAAATGAGTATAAGTTTGTGCAAGCACACTTTCTATTGCCTTGGATAAATATTTTCCATGGTTATAACATGGGATAATGACACTAACCAGCGCCTCATCTTTTAAATTGATCATAGTTTACCACATTTTTAAATGCAACAATTAATTTAAAAGTTTTTATATTGCATACGGAACAAAAATAAAACAAACTTTTACTTTTATACATAAAAAGTACTCTCCTCCTGAAATACCAAAGTCCGGTGTAGAGCGCAATTGATGTGAAAAATGTTGATACAGATCGATATATTGATTAATTATGTTTGAACGAACGCCTAAAGCCCCCCCAAGGATTGCGCCAATACCACTAAATGTTATCAGACCAAAATGGTCGGTTATGATTCCATCATACAATTGCATTCATTATTTGCGTAAAACTATAAAAAGCGTTTTAGAACAAGCGCCTTCAATAGAAGAAATGCAAATAGAAGTTGTTGATGACTTTAGTACTGATGGTGATGTAGAGGCATTGGTGAATGAAATTGGCAGAAATAGGGTCTCTTTTTTTAAACAACAGAAAAATGTAGGAAGTCTTCGTAATTTTGAAACCTGTATCAATAGAGCCAGAGGAACATTTGTTCATATCTTGCATGGAGATGATCTTGTTAAACCAGGATTTTATGAGGAAATAGATAGTTTGTTTGTAAAATTTCCGGACATCGGAGCCGCCTTTACTGGCTGCACAGATTTTAATGAAAATGATGTGCCTATCTGGGACAGCAAAAAAATCCTCTCCGAGCCTGGTATAATTGATAACTGGCTACTTAAAATAGCAGAAGGACAACTGCTGCAAACACCCTGCATTGTGGTTAAACGGAGTGTATACGAACATCTGGGCAGTTTTTTTGGTGTACACTATGGTGAGGATTGGGAAATGTGGACACGCATTGCGGCTCATTATCAGGTTGCCTACTCTCCCAAACCTCTAGCATTTTACAGGGTTCATAATAGTAATATCACAAGTAATTCTTTCCGCTCGGGTCAAAATATAAAAGACATTTCTACAGTAATTAATATCATTCAGGATTATCTACCCAAAGAAGAAAGAAAAAGATTAAAGAGAATAGCAAAAAAAAATTATGCTTTTTATATTACTATGAATGCTGATGCCCTTTACCATAACAATAAAGACCCAAAAACAGCATTGTTGCAAACGGCAAGGGCTTTCAGGCTGCACAGTAACAAACATACTTTATACTATTTTCTTAAAATTTCGATAAAAGCATTAATTGGATATAAAACCAAAACATCGCATACATCGAGAGTTTAAGATGATTTGAGGTCAAATATATTGTTCTACATCTCATTCAAATAAAAATTAACCATTTTACAATTAAATTCTGGGATAATTAGGGAGACGATGTAGACTGTTCAGAAATAAAATTTGGCATTCCTTTTCGTTTTAGAAAAATGGCTATTTTCCAAAAAAAATTATTAGGTTTGGTTACTGTAATTAACGTAACAACGAATGTTTGCTGTGATCATTTTATACAGTGTTAAAAAATAATATGATAACCTTTAAGGAACTTAAACGCAATTTAAAGAAAGAATACCCTACCCTTCCTGTCAAAAAAGTAGCGCTCTTAGGTGATGTTGCTACACAGTTTTTAGCTGTATCCGTTAAAGGAATGGGATACGAAAGAAACTATAATATCGATTTATTTGAGGCCGAGTTCAATCAGGTTGAACGCCAGGTAATGGATCCCACTTCAGACTTACATGAATTTGGTGCCGACTATACCATTGTTTTTCAAACTACACACAAATTATTGGAAAAATATAGTATCATGTCCCCCTCAGCACAAGTAAACCTTGCAGAAGATCGGCTAGATTTTGTCCGCACATTATGCAATTCGGTTAAAGGACGTATTATCTATTATAACTATCCGGAAATAGAAGATACCGTTTTTGGTAGTTATGCCAATAAGGTACCCTCTTCATTTACATACCAGGTACGCAAGCTTAATTTTGAGTTGATGAACCTGGCACAGGAAAATCCAAACCTGTTTATCTGCGACATCGCCGGATTACAAAATAAATTCGGACGTGATGTCATGTTCGATAGCAATATATACGTAAGTACAGAAATGGTACTCAGCCTGGATGTTCTGCCCTATGTAGCTTCCAGAACGCTGGATATCATAAGTGCTATAGAAGGGAAATTTAAAAAGTGCCTGATCCTTGACCTGGACAATACTACCTGGGGAGGCATAGTTGGTGATGATGGTTGGGAAAATATTCAGGTTGGACATGGTTTAGGTATAGGTGTAGCCTTTTCCGAATTTCAGCAATGGGTCAAAAAACTAAAAAACCGGGGCGTCATCATTGCAGTTTGCAGCAAAAATGACGAAGACAAGGCAAAGGCGCCCTTTGAGAAGAATCCAGAGATGGTACTAAAAATGGAAGACATTGCTGTTTTTGTAGCCAACTGGGACAATAAAGCAGATAATATAAGGATGATCCAGGGAATTCTCAATATTGGATTCGATTCTATGGTATTTCTTGATGACAACCCTTTTGAACGGAATATGGTACGGGAAAATGTACCCGAAATTACAGTACCCGAACTCCCGGAAGATCCGGGTGGATATTTAGAATATCTATATTCGTTAAATCTTTTTGAAACCGCGTCCTATTCTAATGCAGATGCCGACCGAACCTTGCAATATCAGGTTGAAAATCAACGTGTTTCACTTTTAAAAAGTTTTACCAATGAAGCTGATTTTTTAAAATCCTTAGATATGCTTTCAGATGTAAAAGGATTCGATTCTTTGAACACCGTGCGTGTAGCGCAACTCACACAACGTAGCAACCAGTTTAATCTGCGTACTGTCCGTTACACAGAAGCTGAAATTGAGGCCCTGGGTAAAGATGATGAATATGTAAATTTCTCTTTTACCCTTTCAGATAAATTTGGCGACAACGGACTTATCTGTGTCATCATTTTAAAGAAGCTTGATAACGAAACACTATTTATAGAGTCCTGGTTAATGAGCTGCAGGGTGCTTAAACGCGGCATGGAGAATTTTACGCTAAATACCATTGTAGGTTATGCTAAAGATAATGGCTTTAAACGGATTGTTGGTGAGTATCTGCCAACAGCTAAGAATCAAATGGTAGAAGCGCATTATCCCAAGCTGGGGTTCAATAAACTGGCCGCAAAAGAAACCATGCAATTTGAACTTGACGTAAATACCTATCAAAACAAAGAATGTTATATCACTAATAAATAATAAGAACAAAGAATGGAACACAATGAAATTTTAGCTAAAGTACAGGAGATTTTCCGTGACGTACTCGATAATGATGATATAGTACTAAGCCCTCAGACTACTGCTGATGATGTGGAGGATTGGGACTCCCTTTCGCACATTCAACTGATTGTGGCTATTGAAAAGGAATTTAAAATAAAATTCACGTCCAAAGAAATTCTTTCCTGGGCAAACGTGTCTGAAATGATTGAATGTATAGCCAGCAAGTAAAAGATGCTCAGTAATTTCAGATTTCATCACATTGGCTATGTAACAGATAGCATTGAGCATACCGCGGCACTTTACTTGAAGGCTGGTTATCAGGCAACGTCCAGAATAGAAGACGAAATTCAGGGCGTTTATATCTGTTTTCTGACAAAAGATGGTTTCCCTCGTATAGAACTGATAGAGCCTGTTAGTGAAGTATCTTCAGTAAATAAAATTTTGAAAAAAAGTGGTGTAGCCCCCTACCATGTCTGCTACGAAGTTGATGACATTAACGAAGCATTTGATAAATTGGTGGATGAACAAGGTTATATCCCGCTTTTCCGTCCTGTTGAAGCTATTGCATTGGACAATAAACTGATCTGTTATCTGTATAAAAAAGAAATAGGGTTTATAGAACTGGTAAATAAAGATTAACGATGGTCGTAAATTCAATCAATTTTCTGATATTTTTCGTAGTTATCTTTTTTGTATACTACTTTCTATTGAAAGGCAAAGGCAAAGCACAGAATGTATGGTTGCTGCTGGCCAGCTATTTTTTTTACGGTTTTGCAGAATGGAAAATGATTCCGTTACTGCTTACGGCTACCATTGTTTTTTATGGCATTGGGCTTTCCATTGGAAATTATAACAAGACCAACGAAAAAAAAGCATCTATACTAACTACCGTAGGTGTGTTGCTGGGTCTGGGCTTGCTTTTGTACTTTAAATATCTGAATTTCTTTATACAATCTTTTAGTGATTTTTTTAATGCAATCGGACTTCAAACACATTGGAGTACCTTTAACATCTTGATGCCATTGGGCATTAGTTTTTTTACTTTTAAGCTGATCAGCTATGTCATTGAAGTGCACCGTGGGCACATAGAGCCAAGTAAGGATTTTGTAGATTTTGCAACTTACATTTCTTTTTTTCCTACCATTCTTTCTGGCCCTATTGACCGTCCGAAACCTTTTCTGACGCAGCTGACAAAGGCACGTATTTTTGATTATGAACTGGCATCAATCGGACTGAAGCGGATATTTTGGGGAATGTTTATGAAAATGTGTGTAGCCGATAGGTTAGCCATTTATGTGGATGCTATTTTTGACAATGCCTTGCACCATAACGGAACCTCCCTTGCTTTTGCTTCCCTGCTTTATCCAATCCAGATGTATGCTGATTTTGCCGGCTACTCTGAAATGGCCATTGGTGTCGGTTGCCTGTTGGGAATTAAAATCACCGAAAACTTCAAAAGACCTTTCTTCTCTCAAAATATAGCTGAATACTGGCGAAAATGGCACATCTCGCTAACCGGCTGGCTTACAGATTATGTATTTATGCCATTAAACATACGCTTCAGGAATATGGAAAAATGGGGCTCTATTTTCGCCATCATCATTACCTTTGTGCTGATTGGTCTTTGGCATGGATCTGCATGGACCTTTGCCTTGTTTGGTTTGTATCATGGTCTGTTATATATTCCATTAATGCTCTCAGGAGCTTTTTTTAAGAAGAGTAAACTAAAAAAGAACAGCTATGGTTTACCAGTATTCAGTAGCAGCCTAAAGATGCTGGGCACCTTTCTGTTGGTTGCCCTCGGACTTATTTTGTTCAGGTCTGCCAGTCTTAATGAAGTTGGGATGATCCTATATAAGATAGCTGGCAACTGGGGAAGTCTGTTTGTTGATTTTAAATCATTGATAAATGGAATTCTTTGTATGATTATTTTGTTTTGTAAAGACTTTCGTGATGAATTTTTTCCGGATAAACAGGCTTTCTCTACAGGGGTTTTTCATCGGTACCGTTACGAACTGACCGTAGCTGCGTATATAGTTTTAATTCTGTTTTTTGGTGTACTTGACGGAAACCAGTTCATCTATTTTAAATTTTAGCCAGGATGAAAAAATTTCTAACAAGACTGCTGATCATTATAGCCATTACTTTAGTAGCAGACAGAGCCCTATCTTATGTTATCCGTTTCTTTTATAATACAACTACGACTACAGATGAATATAAAATAAACTCCGTTACCTCCCGAATGACTGATCCTGTTATATTTATGGGCAGTTCAAGGTGCCATCATCATTATATTCCCTCTATTATCGGTGATTCATTACAAACTGGTGTTTACAATGCTGGTTTATGGGGTATGCGTAATATTTATTTTCAGTATGCCTTACTTTCCAATATACTTGAGCGATATACTCCCGAAACAATATGCCTCGAAATACACCCGGCAGATTACCTTAAAACCCCTTTTTCAGATATAGGCACAGTTGGTATTCTGAGTCCTTTTATCCATTACAGCCACGACTGTGATGAGTTGTTAAAAAAAGCCGGTGTATATTATAAAAGTGAGGTTTCCCATTTGTACAGGTATAACAGTCAGTTTGCAAATATACTTGCAGGTAACCTGTCTGAACGCTCTTTTGCGGCAGACAAAGGATATAAACAATTAAATGGCCAACTGGATATCTCCTACGGAGCACCTAAACCAGAAAAGTTTCCGTTTGCTGTAGATCAGGAAAAAGTGCAATACCTCCAGGCTTTTATAGACAAATGCAAGAAAAAAAACATCAATCTGATCTTTTTATTTTCTCCAATGTATGCGACAGAAAAAACAAATTTATTTGACATTCCATCCCATATTGCAAGTAAAAACAACATCCCCTTCCTAAATCACTATTATCTGGAAGGTATTACCGGACACCTCCAATATTTTCATGATTTTGGTCATCTCAATGATGCCGGAGCCAAGTTATATTCCTCTATAATAGGTTCAGAATTAAAACGATATATCAAAAGGAAATGAAACAACTGCATTGGTTATGCTTCTTTTTAACAATTCTATCACTGGTCGGATGTTTTAAAAAATCTCAGCAAAAAAAAACAGTACTGGCCATACCCGTGTATGGCCAGAGTCTGGCACTAGGTGAAGAAGCCATCAGAATAACTGATTTTGACTCATTAAATAAACAGACGCATCATCATGTACTCACAGAAAACCTCGACGATAAGTTTGGATACCTTTCAGATACCCATTTCAAACAATGGATGAAAAAACTATTGCACGACAGACGTCGTGCTTTTGAGCTTTCCATATATGGCATGTCGGAAGTTGTGGTGAACTATTTAGACAAAAAAGGGTATCAGGATAGCGTGTTGATCTGTACTTTTCCAGGTGGACGGGGTGCTACCAGCATTGTTGATTTGGATAAAGGAAGCGAGGCATACATAAAATTTTTAGACGAGATAAAAGAAGCTTATGAAACAGCCCAGGATAAGGGCTGGAATTTTGTAGTTCCTGCTTTTTGCTGGATGCAGGGTGAAGATGACATTGTGTGGAAAAAATCCACCAATTATAAAAAGGACCTCGAACAATTTCAGACAGACCTAAACAAAGACATAAAAGCGATTACCAAACAACGGCGTAATGTAATTTGTATTGCTTATCAGACCAATTGCCTGACCTTATCTAAGGATTTTAAAGCAAATGACTTTAAAAGCAGAGAAACCTCGGTTCCTCAAGCACAGCTGGAGTTGATCAGAGATAATTCGTTTTTTATGGCCAGTGGCCCTACTTATCCCTATTCTTTTGCCGGAGGAGAACGTGTACACCTTGATGGCCTTTCGCAAAAACGTTTAGGCTACCTGGCAGGATTGTCAGTAGTAAGATTGCTTGAATCGCAACCTGGTGGAAAAGGGCTAACCCCTGAAAAGTTCAGGATATCAGGCAATACAGCAGAAATAACATTTAACGTACCCAGTCCTCCTTTAGTGCTCGATACCAATGCTGTATTAAAAGCTGCCAATTATGGTTTCAGCGTTATAGATTCAACAAATACCAACATTTTGAACAAGGTGAGCTTACAAAACAACAAAGTAATGCTTTATTGTAAAAAATCTCCTTCCGGGTGTAAAATAAGATATGCAGTAAATGGCATTAAAGAAAAAAGCGGTTACAGGTATGGTCCCAGAGGAAATGTCCGCGATTCACAGGGTATAACACAAACAGCAACTATTCTTAAACAAGTATATCCTTTACACAATTGGTGTTACCAATTTGACATACTTGTAAACTAACTCCATTCTTGCATGAGCCAATCCATACCATACGAAAATTTAAAAACACTTAATAAGCCGTTTGAGGAATTATTAAAACAAAAATTTTCAGATTTCTTAAGTAAGGGCTGGTATATTTTAGGCGGAGAAGTTGCTTCATTTGAAAAAGAATTTGGTAATTTCCATAATGAAAAATATGTAGTTGGTGTTGCCAACGGACTGGATGCACTGATTCTTGCTTTAAAATGCTGTGACTTTAAAAAAGGAGATGAAGTTATTGTCCCCTCAAATACTTATATCGCAACCATACTTGCAATTTTACATTGTGACCTGGTGCCGGTTTTTGTTGAACCAGATATCCATACTTATAACATTGACCCGAAGAAAATAGCAGGCGCCATTACGGAAAGAACAGTAGCCATAATGGTAGTTCATTTATATGGACAATGCTGTGATATGGAACCAATAATTTCAATTGGACAGCATAAAAAACTCAAAATAATAGAAGATTGTGCGCAGGCGCATGGCGCAGCATATAAAGGAAAACTGGCAGGAACTTTTGGGGACTTTGCTGCTTTTAGTTTTTACCCTACTAAAAATCTTGGTGCTTTAGGCGACGCGGGTGCTGTTATATGTAAATCTGAAGAACATTATCTGATGCTTAAACAACTTAGAAACTATGGATCTTCAGAGAAATATCACAATGCTGTAATAGGATATAATTCCAGGTTAGATGAAATTCAGGCAGCCTTTTTAAGGGTTAAGCTACCCTATCTCACTAAAATCAATTTATATAAGAAGGCACTTGCAGAGATATATCAAAAGAATTTAAACAATAAATTTATTAAGCCTGTAATAAATAAAGATTTTGATAACATTTATCATATATATAACATCAGGCATCCAGAAAGGGACCGTCTAAAAAAATATTTACTTGATAATGGTATTGGAACCGAGATACATTATCCGGTTGCTCCCCATAAACAAGAAGCTTTAAAGTTTATGCGCCACTTAAATTATCCGCTCTCATCAGAAATCCACCATACAACATTGAGTTTACCTTGTTCTTTTGCCCATACCCATGAAGACATTTATTATGTTGTTGAAACCCTAAATAATTTTAAATAGCAAAATATTTATGCATTACTTGATTAGAAAGTTGATATTACCCTTAATAAATACTTTGAGCTGGTATAATCCGAAATATGACTGGACAAGTGTAACTATTACTTTCTAAAATGACAGAAACTATTTTAAAATCATCAAAAAGGTCGGGCACACTTGATTTATTACGTTTCATAGCCGTATTGTATGTTTATTTCGCCCATTATGCCGATTCATTTAATTACATCTATCAAATAGTTCCTGCCAATTTAAAATACAACCCAGTAATTAAATATGGGGACACAGCGCTGCTAATCTTTTTCTCGGTAAGCGGTTATGTGGTTACAATGACCTCGATAAAAAAAGATTTAAGAGTATTCTTTATAACCAGATTATCCAGGATTTATCCCCTATTTTGGGTAAGCTGTATAGTAGCATTTCTTTTACCAAGACTGGTTTCGGAACACACCTATTTATCGCAATCTTCTTTTAAAACTTTTCTGGTTAATCTGACAATGATGCCTTCTGTCTTTAAGTATGAGATGATCAATCCCATTTATCATACACTACTTGCTGAGCTCATTTTCTATGCCTTTATAGGACTTATTATTGCTTTTAGGTTATGGAACAGGATTTTAATCATCATTGCCGCCTTACTGGTTTATTGCTTGTCGTATGGATTAAGTTTAGAAAAATCTGTGCAGGTATTTATAATACCTTATGTGGCCGGAATGCTATTTTATCTGATACGGATTAAATATGATAAACCCTGGAAATTGTATACCTTGCTGGGCATAACTTATATATGCCTGTTAAACATTGGCAGGATACTGGCACATGATGTGGATTTGTTTTTTGATAAACCGGGGCTTGTTAACCCCTGGATAATGTGTGTAGTTATTACTTTCATTTATTTTTTATTCCATTTAATATCAATCAATAAACTAAATATTAAAAGTACTGTAGTGACAGAGGTTTTGGGTCAGATAGCTTATCCTTTTTATCTGTTTCATATTTATTTTTTTTATGTGTACTGGTATTTTAGCGATAAAATACAACCTGATCTGTTGTTGATTGGCCTCTTATTTTTAATCATGATTGTTGCATGGATACTTCATGTTACTGTAGAAATTCCATTTTCACAATTATTGGCCAAAGGCCTCACTTATCTTGCAGACATTTTGAGCAAAATTAAAAGACACTTCCTTTCTTCTTTCAAAACCTTAAAAAAGAAAGCTTTAAACAGGAAGCAACAAACTGCATATCTGGCTAAAAGCCTGGAAGATTATACTATTTTAAATGTTAAACCCGACAGACCAGAAAAATGGGAAGATGGGATGCGTACCGATGGTGGGAAAGGAAGCTATGAGTGGTGGTATTTTGATACACATTTAGAGGATGGGTCGAAAGTGGTTATTGTATTTTATACCAAGGCAATGACCGAAGTAAACAAGTCTTTAAAAGCTTATGCGACATTAAATATTGATTATGCAGATGGTACCAGGTTTGAGCGTTACCTGCCTTCTGAAGATTTTAGTGCTTCGAAGGAACAGTGCGATGTGACCATTGGAAAATGCTATTTTAAAGGTGATTTAAAAACTTACCAGATTCACCTTGAAGACCATGATTTTAGTTTTGATGTTGAATTTTCTAATGAAGAAGAAAGCTGGCGTCCCGAAACAGGCCATTTAAATTTTGGAGATAAAGGTTTTCATCTTTCCTGGTTTGTTGCAGTACCTAAAGGGCGTTCAACTGTCAGTTACCGGATACCAGGTAAAACGGTTAATGTAAAAGGCACCTGTTACCATGATCATAACTGGGGAAATAAAAGCTTGCACAAACTTGTTAATCATTGGTATTGGTCCAGATCTGAATTTGGTCCCTACACAATCATCATGTTCCATATTATTCCAGCCAAAGCATTTGGCCACAATCCCATCAATATGGTTTATGTTTCAAAAGATGGGATAAAGATCGCAGATCATGCGGAATACCTGAAAGTTTACAGGAGTTATCCGGTAATTGCCGAGACTGGGAATAAACCTATCAGCAATGATGTGTTGTTTACTTATGAAGAGGGGGATTTAAAGCTTGATCTTCATTTAAGCCGGACAAGGGATATAATGCAAACTTATTTAATTTATGAAAAATTTAAGCGGGAACTTATAAAAACAGCTACTGGGTTTAATGGGGCTTACTTCAGAATTACAGGTAATTCCATATTACAGGTATATGATAAAGAACTAGTTAAGGAACGTTTTGAAAACAGCAACTCCATTTGGGAACTGATGTATTTTGGAAATCCTATTTAATTTATTATTTTTTTGTATATCGATTTACAAATATGGTAGGCATCCATACAAACATTGAGGGCAATTTTATGAAAAAGTAAAAGATGAGCTATCAAAACCACCCATCCATAAGCTTGAGTATATGAGGCATATACCAGCAGCGATAAGGGAAAAAACAGTGCGTAATAATCCAGCATCAACATTTGAAAATGGGTGTCTTTTTTAGATACTATGATGATTATTTCTGATTTGAACACCTTTTGACGGATAAAGATAAAGATCAAATAGATCAATAGGAATACCAATGGAAAACCAAAACCCAATTTAAATAATATAGTAATTAAGGCCATTATTTCTACGGCAAAAATTATTAATGATTTCAATTTAAAAGAATCAGGGTTAATGGTACTTACATAAGTTTTTATACCAGATTTAAGGTCATTTTCCCTGTCTAAAAACTGGTGCCATAAAATACTTCTTAGGCCATGACAAAAAGCTACAATACCAGCTGCCGTAAGCCAGGTAAAATCAAGAACCCATCCCGAAAAATGAGCTACAATCGCAATCGAGAACAACGTTGGAAACAAGTGCTCGGCCGCAGCACAGGCAATTACCCCCCAAAAGCCTCTATTTTTTAATCTAACTGGAGGAAATGAATATGAACTTATAGCAATAGCAATACACAAATAAAAACTAACAGCATAAATATCAGGATAAATGAAATAGGTCACCATTAAAACCAACATCAATGAAGATAAGGTTAAAAGCCATCGAGTAACCGGTTTAAGCCGCAACATCATGTTTGATTTTCCGCAGGCTATATCAATTTCCAGATCAGTAAGGTCATTAATTATTCCGGCATATATGGCCACCAAAATAAAACCAATTAAAATGATGAAAAAAGCGGGAAATAACAATTCATATAATGAGACCTTTGTAAGCAAAGCGGTTGCATAAGCAAAAGACAAAACCTGCGGGGTTTTATGGTCCCACCATTCCTGTGAACGTGTTAATTGAGCTAATTTCATTTTATGAACTTATTGTTATCAGGATCAGTATTTAGAAGTTATATTTTCAATTACATGATCAACAAAATCTTTTTCTGGCATTGCAGGTACTACTGCTGCTATTTGCCGGGCTGCCTCTTTTCCCATAACTTCCCAATCCTGCCGTTTGCTCCAAGCCCTTTCCATCGCCTCTTCAAAAGCATTTTCGTAAGGATAACCACTAAATCCGGTGATGTTTTCTTCCATAAGCTCTGTATTTCCTCCAGCATTTGAAACAATAACGATCCTGCCGGCAGCCATGGCCTCAACCATTGAAAGCGGCAGTCCTTCACTTCTTGAAGGGAGTATTAAAGCGTGATAATCCTGCCACAAAAGGTCAATGTCCTGCACCTGTCCGGCAAAAGAAATGTTCTGCACATCCAGCAGCGCAGCCATTTCTTTTAAACCTATATCGTCAATTCCCGAACCCACAAATGTGATCGTAATGGCTCTGTCCTTCCATTTTTTCTTACTCAAAATCCGGATCAGGATATCCTGGCCCTTGTCTAAAATAAAAAGACGACCGATACAGGCAAGTCTGAACCCATTTTTAGTATGTGGATACGGTTGAATTTTGCCGATTTTTAAAGGGTTAAATATAACATGACCATTGGTTAACCTTGTACCAAATTGTTCCTCAGTTAATATCTTGTTGTGTTTAGATACAAAATAACAGGCTTTAGCATGCTTTAATAGTTTAGTCATTAAATTACGGTCCGATTTTGCCGGCCAGTAAAAATCGACTGCCTTTTGACATACTAAGGAGTATGGAATATTTAAAGAATAGCATGCATAGCTAAAGCCCAATCCATCAAAATTTATTCCCTGGGAAACTATGGCAAATACATGGTTGTTTTTCTTTAACAATTTGGTCAGGTAGTTTACCCATGGGTTGTTCACAAAAGAGAATGGATTATCTTCTGACCAGATCTTCGTCACTACTTTATTAAACAATTTTGTGATGTTACGGCTAAAAAAAGGTTTGTGCTTATCAAATTCTTCAAATAAAACACCCTGGTTTGCAAGTTTTATAAATTCTTTATGTGCCCTGTTAATTTTACTTTTATAAACAGTGACCCGATATCCTTTTGCCAATAAAAAAGGTACACTCCTGCCCCACAATTCTTCACTTCCACCCCAATCCTCATAACAAGATGATATGATAGCCACATTTCCCAAATATTTTCCTGTATTTTCTGAATTCATTTAATTATACTTCTGAATCTGTTTTTTTAAATAACCTTGCATAATCACCTTCTATTGCCAGTAGCTCCTGATCAGTTCCTTCCTGTAGTATCTTTCCATTTGAAAGTACATAGATGTAATCGGCGTGTTTAACTGCAGAATGTCTATGGCTGATTACTAGTGCAGCACGATTTCCGATATGCTGTCTGAAGGAATCAAAAAGCTCCTTTTCTGCAACCGCATCCAATGCACTTGTTGCTTCATCTAAAATTAAGAACCTGGATGAACTGTATAGTGCTCTTGCCGTTGCCAGTTTTTGCCACTGGCCAATACTAATTTCATGTCCGTTCTCAAATACTTTGCCCATCATGGTATCATACCCTTCCTCAAAATCTTTGATGTAATCATCAGCCCCGGAATTCTTCGCTGCATTGATAAGGTCTTCCTCACGATGAACCGCTCTGTTAATATCTCCAAAACGAATGTTATCTGCGGCTGTAAAATTATATTTACAAAAATCCTGAAATACGGTGCCAATTTGTTTGTTAAAATCGGTCGCTACAAAATTTTGTATATCCTCTCCACCCAACATGATTGTTCCCGCACTTGGCTTATACAAACGGCAAAGAAGTTTTATTAAAGTTGTTTTGCCCGACCCATTCAGACCTACAACAGCAATTATTTTTCCGGAAGGAATTTTTAAATTGATATCAGTTAAAGTAGGTTTATTGCTGTTGGGATAGGTAAAGTGTACATGCTTCAGTTCAAGGTCAAGCTTTTCTTTTTCGGGCACCTGTTTTATTGTCTGAGGTACATGCGTATGCTTTTTTAGATCAAACAAATCAAATATGCTGGTTACAAAAACATTGTTCTGGTATAATATTGAAATACCTGAGGCGATACTTTGGAGTAAATTAAACGTTTGAGGAAAGATAACAAGTAATAAGGTAATGTCACCCAGCGAACCCTTGCTAACGCTTAACATCACATAAGCCATACTGATAAAAAATCCGGCATTTGCCAATCCGGAAGTAACGGCCTCACCTACGGTACGCTTATAGCTTATTTTTAATTTTTCCTTTAACAGGTGCATTCTGATCTGAAAGTACTGGGTTTTAAAATACCCGCCTAAATCGTAACTTCTTATTTCTTTGGCACTCGTATCTGAAGTTATCAATGTACTTAAATAGGCTGTTTTTCGCTCAATCGGTGTTTGCTTAATGCGCAGTACATTTTGCTTGTTAGAAAAATATATCCTTACCATTAACGTTGGAAAAACGAAAAGTGCCAGCATAGGAAGTAACATCCAGTTAATGGTAATCAGGATGAGTGCAACTCCCATAAGGCTCAAAATGTTCTTAATGATATCGAGGATAGATAAAATCACCTGGTTTGGGCGATAGGATCCGGCTTCTCTGGCCCTTTTAAGTACGTCAAAATACTCCGGGCTTTCATAAAATGACAAATCTAAATTTGCTGCTACATCATGTATCCTGTCATCTATATGCTCTGAAACCCTGGCGGCCTGAACTTCTCCTATATAAGCTGAAAATGCCTTTATGATATTATAGGAAACACCTATGGCTGCAGCAATGGATACATACTTTATAATGACGGCCCTGCCTTCGGGGCTGCTCAGGTCTAATTTAGAAACAGCATCAACCAAAAGTTTTAATGAATACAGTGAACCCAGCATAAAAATGGTTTCAATTAAGATCATCAGTATCACCAGTGCGGTCCAGCCTTTTGCTACAGACCATACAAGATCCAGCGTACGCCCTATATTAAGATTTGTTTTTATTTTTTTAATTTTTTCAGACAAATATTGTTTCATTGTTAGCATCCAGGCGTTTGATAACAAATATAGATGAATAGAATGCTAAAACTTCCATAATTAATCTGATATTTATAGAAATCCGGTTAATTTATTTTTCAAAATTAATTTTATCCATTTACTTATTCTATTGGTCAATTTCCTATTTTTGAATCCGTTTAGATCTACTCACATACCTATAATGATGTCTGGCAGTTTAGTTACCATAATAATTCCAACTTTTAACAGAGAAAAGAAACTTCCTAATGCTATAGAGAGTGCGCTAAATCAATCGTATAAGAATATTCAGATTATAATTGTTGACGATGGTTCTGTCGATCAAACTGCAGAACTTGTTAAAAAATACCCGCAGGTAGAATATTATTATAAAGAAAATGGCGGTCAGGCTTCAGCAAGAAACTTGGGTTTAAAGCATGCAAAAGGTTCAATTATAGCTTCATTAGATTCTGACGACATCTGGTATACAGACTTTCTGAAAAACTGCGTGGAAAAGCTGGAAAAAGATCAACTCGATTTCGTATTTGCCAATTGGGATCAGGATACAAGGGCTGGCGACACCTGGGATTTTCTTAATAATGATCCTTTTCTGGCACCCTATTTATATAAAGAAAAAGACGGTTGGATAGATCTAAACTACAAAGAAGTTAGGGAGTTATACATTAAATCATGCCCATCACCATCTTCATCACTCGTCATGCTCAAGTCTTCTATAGTATCCGGCTGGGATGAAAATATGAATATTGGCGACGATTGGTGTTTGTACCTCGAAATGATACTAACCAAAGAATGCAGGGCCGCTTTTACCTTAACTAAATTATGGCATAAAAGGATTGATGAGATCAACGTTTATGATGGTAGAAAATGGAGTGAGGTGGTCGAGTTTTTGTACATTGCAGATGCAAAAGCAAAAATCATTAAATTTGATAAGCTGCTTACCCCATTTGAAAGAAAAACCCTGGAGCAAAGGTATATGATTGGCCTTGTTGAATTTGCCAAACACAATTTAATACGTGAACTTAACTTCAAATATTCATTCATTTTACTGATCAGGTCATTTGCGGTGAACATCCCTTTCACCCTGAAAGAAATTCCTAAAGTATTTATTACTGGCTTACAAAACAAAAATAAAAAACTGAAAAAGCTGCTCACGTAAAATTATCTACAATGCCTCAACTGCTCTACATCAAATATTCGCCAACATAAACGCTTGTACTCACCGCATCTCCTTTCACATTTACATAATGCATCCAGGCATATACCCTGTCCCCTGCAAAATTCGCGGGTAGCTGCAGGTCCACTTGCTCATCAGCCCGTTTTGCCACATCCTTAAATATCACAAACTTTTGCTTTGCATTATTGTACACCACCACAGTCGCTTTATCACTTGCTTTGCAAAAAACGGAGGCCGATGGATTTTCCCACTTAATCTGCAGCACGCTGTCTATCAATACCAGTACCTGTTTAATCAGCGATATCAGCAACTCTCCCCTGCTCAGTATTACATTTGCAAAATCTATGGCATAGTTTTCCCTGCTGTTACCTGTTACTGCTTCTTTCAGTAATAATGACACAGCTCCGTTCATAGGCGTTTTTGTGCCAGTGAAAATCTGGAAACCAATCCATATCAGGTCTCTCAGGGGTTTTAACCAGGCGTTTACCATTGCAAATACAAAGCGCTGGTTTAGCTGTTTTTCTGATGGCGCTTTCGTACTGGGTTCTGCCAGGCTTTTTAACACAGCTATGCCCCGCCAGGTGCTCCCCACCACGTTTCCAATTTTGCCGCTAACAGGCCCGTTTATTCCATTCTTATATCTTCCCATCTTCGTTTTTTTTAGTTGTTTTCAAATCACATTCGCCAATGTAGTACCCGTCTTTGTTTAATTCAGCCATCAGATCAAGCAACAACAAGGCATTTTTGTTGTCCGTTAATGTTTCAAACCCTTTTGTAGTATGGTAATGCTCATAGTTTTTATCTACCTCTTCATATACTTCTTCCTTATTCAGCATAAATTGCGTTACCCCATAAAACAAAATCAGCTCCATGCACCAATAATAACTTAACACGTTAACGTAAATACTATTATAGCTGCCATCACAATCCATTTCATAAGTATAGGCGTAATAAATGCTTCCAGCTGCTTCATTAAATTCATCGTTACATATTATTTCCATACTGTCAAGGTTGTTTACCATTAAATAGGTATCCTTATATCGGGATATTTTATCAACAGAGCTCATGATCAGCTTAACCAGCGGATCTTTCACCTGCCTTAACAGCTCAATTTCATCTGTTATACACACATATTCACTGGGTTCAGCAAGCCAGTATTCATCTTCTACCCTTACCAGCCCTTTTAAATCCTTTAACTCATCTCGCATAGCGAGTAAAAAGCCATGTCGCAATAGCTCCATGATCATAAAATTCATCAAATGAAAAATTGATCCTTTAATTATCTCTTCTTCGTTCATAATATAATTTTCTCTTTTTAAAGTAAATCAAGGGCGGTGCCACGCACCGCCCCTTTAAATTAAAGCACTATAAACTCCCCTACATATACACTATCGCTCACCTGCTTACCATCAGCACTTACAAAAAACAGATACACCTGCACCTCGTCACCACTATACCCTGGTACCGGAAGCACATAAGCTTGGGCCGATCTTGGTACAGCATTAACCTTTTTGGTATAATTCCCTTTTGTGGGGTTAATGGCCAGTACAGTAAGCATATCCGTATCGTTGGTACTTTCCGGGTCCGAATCGTCAACCCAGCTAAAGTTCAGCTGATTGGCAACCGTAACGTTCACCTCAGGATCATCGGCTACAGGCAAATTGCCTTCACTGATCATTACCTTGGTATAATCAATGGCATAGTTCAGCGCACTGGTACCCGTAACCGCATTCTTCAGGTGATAAGAAGTGGCGGCGTTCATAGGCGTAATGCCCTTGTTAAACAGCTTATAACCTATGTTCAGCAGTGGTTTAAGTGGCTTCAAAAAGCC